>DATEEF010000057.1:0-8127 GCA_035281265.1 Steroidobacteraceae bacterium | reverse complement strand
CTCGCCGGCTACACGTATCTCGAACCGGATGGCGCCGCCTGAGGCGCATGCAAGGAGCAGGAAGATGAGCATGACGAGATCGATCGCACGCACCACGGTCGCCGCCGCGGCCAGCCTCGTGGCCCTCGCGGCCATGGCCTCCGAGCCGCCCGTCACGGACGCGGCGACGCTCGCCACGCTCGACAAGGTGCTGGCGGCAGACCACCGCAGCGACGCGAACCGCGCCCGCGACAAGTACCGCCATCCGAAGGAGACGCTGCAGTTCTTCGGATTCCGCCAGGACATGGCGGTCATGGAGGTCGCGCCGGGCGGCGGCGGCTGGTACACGGAAATCCTCGCGCCGGCACTGCGCGAGCACGGCAGCTACGTCGCGGCGGCCTGGGACCCGAACGACAAGGGCGAATACGCGACGAGGAACTCGAAGAAGTACGCGGACAAGCTCGCCGCGCGCCCGGATCTCTACGACCGCGCGAAGGTCACGGCGCTGCAGGCGCCGAACGCGCTGAAGCCGGTCCCCGACGGGACGATGGACATGGTCGTCACGTTCCGCAACATCCACGGCTGGATGGGCGACGATGCGGCAGATGCCATGTTCAAGGCGATGTACGCCGCCCTGAAGCCGGGCGGCATCCTCGGCGTCGTCGAGCACCGCGCGAAGACCGACAAGCCGCAGGACCCGAAGGCGGAATCCGGCTACGTCCGCGAGGATTACGCCATCGCGCTGATCGAGAGGGCCGGCTTCAAGCTGATCGGCAAGAGCGAGGTCAACGCCAATCCGAAGGACACCGCCGACCATCCGCACGGCGTGTGGTCGCTGCCCCCGACGCTCCAGGGCGGCGACACCGACCGCGACAAGTTCCTCGCGATCGGCGAGAGCGACCGCTTCACGCTGCGCTTCCGCAAGCCCGGGTAAGCCGCGCTTGAAGCGTCTCGCCGCGCTCGCGGCGACGTTATGGGCTGCCTGTGCGCCGGCGGACGACGCGCCCATCACGCTGCGCGTGATGACCTTCAACGTCTGGTACGGCGGCGAGCAGGTGAGCCTCGGCAAGGTCGGCGAGGCGATCCGCGCCGCGGACGCCGACATCGTCGGCTTGCAGGAAACCGACCGGAACCTCGAGCGCATTGCCGCTGCCGCGGGCATGCCCTACGTCGATCCGCGCCGGCGCATCATCTCGCGCTGGCCCATATTCGATTCGGGCACCGGCGTGCGCAGGGCACGTGGCGCGTCGCCCTACTCGACGACCGCGCTCGACACCGGCGCGCTGCATGCATGGGTGATGGTGCGGCCCGGCCGGGTCGTCGCGGTGGCAAATGTCCACCTGTCGAGCGGCCCGGGCGAGGACGCCCTGCGGCTCACCGAAGCACGGCCGCTGGCGGCACTCGGCCGCCTCGGCGCGAATGGCACGCCGGTGTTCCTGACCGGCGACTTCAACTCGACCTCGCACCTCGACCGTTCCGCCGATGCGCCGGCGGGTGACGTCACGCGGCTGCTCGCGGAGGCCGGGCTGCGCGACAGCTATCGCGAGGCCCACGCGGATCCGGCGCAAAGGCCTGGGTACACGTTCACGCCCGGCGCACCGCATGCGGCGGGCAGGCCGGAGCGAACGCGCATCCGCATAGATTACGTGTTCGCGGCCGGGCGCAGCGAGACGCTCGCGTCCCAGGTCGTCGGCGAGGGCGGCGGGGGCGTCACGGACATCGCGATTTTTCCCTGGCCGTCCGACCACCGCGCGGTGGTGTCGACGTTCAGCGTCGAGCCCGTGGAGGCGCCGGCACTCATCGCGGCGACGCCACGCCTCGTGCAAGCGGGCGACGCCGTGCAGCTGCGCACCTGGGACCCGTCGGGACCGGGCTGGACGGCGCTCGTGGCACCGCGCGACGGCGGCGTCGAGGATGCGCTGACCGGCGTGCGCGACATGCCGCACGACTGGCAGCGCATGATCCCGGTCTCGACAATCGGCCTCGACCCGGGCGACTACGACGCGCTGCTCGTCGGCGAGGACGGCGCCCTGCTCCGGCGATGTGCGTTCAGCATCGCGACACCCGGCGCGCGCGCGGAAGTCGAGGCGGTGCCGGTCTCCGTGAAGAGCGGCACGCCGGTCCGCATCCGATGGCGTCACGCGCCGGGCGCCCTGCGCGACTGGATCGGGCTCTATCGCGCCGGAGAGCCCGACGTGACGCGCTATCTCGGGTTCGTCTACACGGAGGCCGCGTTCTCGGGAGAGGCGGAGCTCCTGCCCGATGCAGCGGCGGTGCCGCCCGGCGATTACGAGCTGCGGCTGCTGCACGACGAGTCCTACGTCGAGCTCGCGAAGGGCGCCGTCACGATCACGCCCTAGCGCCCGCCGCCGTCCGCCCGGCGCGGCCTGTACAGGCGTACAGCCCGCGCCTGCGCTGCGGGCGCCATGATTATGTGAAGGGTTTCGCGGAACGCCGCCGGTCCGTTCGCTACCTTCCGCCGTGCGGGGGAATTTCCGGCGCGCCAACCCAATGAGCGACAAAGGCAAATCGAGGAAGATCGGCGACACCGCGAAGGAGATGTCGCACTACGCCGAGGAGCAGCGCCTCGGCCACGGCCGCATCGAGTTCGACGAGCTCGGCAACGCCGTGTGGGTGCCCTCCGACGTGAATGCCGGCGACGAGGTCATGCGCCGCCTGCTGGACGACCCGACGCTCGCCTTCAGCAACGACTACTCGCAGGGCACGCAGAAGCGCATCCAGCAGAACCGGCTCGGGATCAAGAAAGGCTACGACCCGTACGACAGCGGTCAGCTGGTGAAGAAGGAATGGAAGAAGAAGAAGGACCTGCGCAAGCTGTCGGAGTGGATCAAGTCGCGCAAGCCGAAGGACGAATGACCTGTTGACCCTTCGGGCCGGGACGCGCAGTCTCGGTCGCGTGAGCGGACTACTCCTCGTCGTCGGCAGCCACAACTACAGTTCATGGTCCCTGAGGCCCTGGCTGCTGCTGCGCCATCTCGGCCTCGCATTCAACGTCCGGCAGATCCCGCTCGACACGCCCGACTTCGAGACGCAGATCGGGGCTCTCTCTCCCACGCGGCGCGTGCCGGTGCTGCTGCATGGCGCGGTGCGCGTCTGGGAATCCCTCGCGATCTGCGAGTACGTGTCGGAGCTCGCGGGCGGCGCCGGGTGGCCGGCGGATGTGGCGCGGCGCGCCGCCGCGCGGGCGGTGGCCGCCGAAATGCATTCCGGTTTCGGCACGCTGCGGACGTCCTGCCCGATGAACGTGCGCGCGACGGGCCGGCGCGTGCCGATGACGCCGCCGCTCGAGCGCGACCTGCGCCGCATCGACGCGATCTGGTCCGGTTGCCGCCGGGATAACGGCGAGCTCGGCCCCTACCTCTTCGGCGCATTCAGCGTCGCCGACGCGATGTTCGCGCCCGTGGTCCTGCGCGTGCGCAGCTACGGGCTCCCGCTCTCGGAGCTGTCGCGCCGCTACCAGGAGACCATGCTGTCGGACGCGTATCTCGGCGAGTGGATCGAGGCATCCGGCCGCGAGACCCAGGTGATCCCCTACGAGGAAGTCGGTGCCGGCGCCTGAGCGGCGCGGGCCGATGGCTTTCGCGAGCGCGATCGGCCTCGGCGCCCGCCTCGATGGCGCCATCGCCGAGGCGGCGGAGCAGCTCGGCACCGGGGCCGACGACAGCCCGTTCGATCTCGCGATCGCCTTCGTCTCCGCCGCCTACGGCTCCGCCATCGAGAAGCTGCCGCTGCTGCTGCGGCCGCACCTCGGCGATGCGCTGCTGGTCGGCTGCAATGCGGGTGGGCTCATCGGCGGGGGCAGCGAGGAGGAAGAGGAACCCGGCATCGCGCTGCTCTGTGGCCGCCTTCCGGATGCGCTCCTCACCTGCCGCCACCTCGAGCAGGCGGCGCTGCCGCCGCTGACGGCATCGCGTGAACACTGGTGGGAGTTGCTCGACCTCGCGCCCGAGTCCGAGGCGAGCTTCCTGCTGCTCGCCGACCCAGCGACGCTCGATGCGGAATCCTGCTCGCGGGGGCTCGACCGCGCCTTCCCCGGCTCGACGGTGATCGGCGGACTGACAAGCGGCGCGCTCGAGCCGGGCGCATCGCGCCTCGTCGGCGGCGAGAAAGTCCACCGGACCGGCGCCATGCTGCTCGCGATGTCCGGCAACGTGACCATCGATCCCGTGCTGGCGCAGGGATGCCGCCCCGTCGGAGACCCGCTCTTCGTCACCGCCTGCGACGGAAACCTCATCGTCGAGCTCGACGGCCGGCGCCCGCGCGAGATCCTGACGGCCCTGTTCGCGACGCTCGACGAGCCCGATCGCGAGCGCTTCAGCGACGCGCTCTGCATCGGCCTCGCCTTGCCCGGCCCGCGCCAGGCGGTCGGCGCGGGCGACTTCCTGATCCGCAACGTCCTGGGCCTCGATCCCGACAGCGGCGCGCTCTGGATCGGCTCACGCGTGCAGACCAACGCGATCGTGCAGTTCCACCTGCGTGACGGCCGCTCCGCCTCCGACGAGCTGGAGGAGCGCCTCGCGCTGTCGCTGTCCGGCGCCTCCCCGCCCTCCGCGGCGCTGCTGTTCGCCTGCGTCGGCCGCGGCCGCCAGATGTTCGGCGTGAGCGGGCACGACTCCGGCACGCTCCGCAGGCTGGTGGACATTCCCGTCGCCGGCATGTTCAGCGCCGGCGAAATCGCGCCCGTGCAGGGCGCGACCTTCGTGCACGGCTATTCGAGCGTTTTCGGATTCATCCGGCCGAGGGCGACTTGATGATGAGACTGCTGGCGGCCGCCGCTGTGGCGGCGCTTCCCGCGATCGCCCTCGGCGCGCCGCGCGGGCTGACCGCGGAAGACCTGGTGAGCCTCGCGCGCATCTCGGAGCCCGCACTCTCCCCGGACGGGCGCCGCGTCGTCTACACGCTGCGCGAGACGGACGTCGAGGCCGACCGGGGACGCACCGACCTGTGGCTGCTCGAGTTCGGCGGCGAAGAGTCGCCGCGCAGGCTGACGAGCCACGAGGAGAACGACGGCGCCGCCGACTGGGCCGCCGACGGCAGCGGCGTCTTCTTCCTGTCGTCGCGCAGCGGCTCCCCGCAGGTCTGGTTCCTGCCGATCGGCGGCGGCGAGGCGACCCAGGTCACCCGGCTGCCGCTCGACGTGGCGGGCTTTCGGGCGTCGCCGCGCGGCGGCCGGATCGTCGTCGCGATCGAGGTGTTCACGGACTGCCGCGACCTCGCCTGCACGCGAAAGCGGCTCGACGACCGGACCGCGGCAAAAGCCCGCGGCCAGGCGTACGACCAGCTCTTCGTCCGCCACTGGGACCGGTGGAAGGACGGCCGGGTCTCACAGCTCTTCTCGATCGCGCTGGATGCGGAGCGGCGACCGCGCGGGGAGCCGGTCCCGCTCACCGCGAAGATCGACGCGGACGTGCCGCCGAAGCCGAACGGCGGCCGCAGTGATTACGCGTTCAGCCCGGACGGGTCCGAGATCGTCTTCGCGGCGCGCGTCCGCGGGAAAATCGAACCGGTCTCGACGAACTTCGACATCTGGCGCGTGAAGGCGGACGGCAGCGGCACGCCCGTCAACCTCACGCCCGACAATCCCGCCTGGGACGCACAGCCGGCCTACTCGCCGGACGGAAAACTGCTGGCGCATCTCGCGATGGAGAGGCCGGGCTTCGAGGCCGACCGCTTCCGCCTCGTCGTGCGGGATGCCGGGACGGGCGCAATCCGGTTCACGACGCGCGACTGGGACCGGTCGATCGCGGCATTCCGCTTTTCGCATGACGGTCGCGAGATCCTCGCGACGGCCGACGACCTCGGCCAGCGTCCGCTGTTCGCGATCGACGCCGGGAGCCTCGAGCGGCGCAAGCTCACCGGCCCCGGCAACGTCACCGAGTTCGACGTCGCGGGCGGGCGCATCGTGTTCGCGTTGCAGAGCCTGTCGACGCCGGCGGACCTCTACCTGGCCGAGGGCCGCGCGCCGCCGCGGCCGCTGACGCAGGTGAATGAGGGCCGGCTCTCCCAGGTCCGCTTCGGCGAGGCCGAGCAGTTCGCATTCGAGGGCGCAGGCGGCGACAAGGTCTATGCCTACGCGCTCAAGCCCTGGAACTGGAAGCCGGGCGCACGCTACCCCGTGGCCCTTATCGTGCATGGCGGCCCGCAGTCGAGCATGGCGAACACCTGGAGCTACCGCTGGAACCCGCAGGTGTTCGCCGGCGCCGGTTACGCGGTCCTCTTCATCGATTTCCACGGATCGACCGGTTACGGGCAGGAGTTCACGGACTCGATCAGCCGCGACTGGGGCGGCAAGCCGCTCGAGGACCTGCAGAAGGGACTCGCCGCCGCGGCGGAGCGCTTCCCCTGGCTGGACGCCGGTCGAGCCTGCGCGCTCGGCGGATCATACGGCGGGTACATGATGAACTGGATCGCCGGCAACTGGCCGGACGCTTTCCGCTGCCTCGTGAACCACGCCGGACTGTTCGATCACCGCTCGATGTACTACACGACCGAGGAGCTGTGGTTCCCGGAGTGGGACCACGGCGGGCCGTATCACGAGGATCCGGAGAGCCACGAGCGCAGCAACCCGGCCCGCCTCGTCGACGCATGGAAGACGCCGATGCTGGTGATCCACGGCGCGCTCGACTACCGCGTGCCCTACACGCAAGGCCTCGCGACGTTCACGGCGCTGCAGCGCCGCGGCATCGAGAGCCGCTTCCTGTTCTTCCCGGACGAGAACCACTGGATCCTGAAGCCGGCGAACAGCCTGCAGTGGCACTCGGAAGTGCTCGGCTGGCTCGAAAAGCACCTGAAGTGAAACGGTACCGAAGGGGTCTGACCCCTTCAGCGGCCGCCGTCGAGAACCTCGGGGATACTTTCCGCTGAAGGGGTCAGACCCCTCCGCGTCAATCCTCCCGCCACGCGGCACGATAGGCGCGGCCGAACGTGATCAGGCGACGCAGCAGCTCCGGGTAGGGAATGCCGTCGTTCAATGCGGCATCCGCGAAGTCCTCCTCGCGCTCGAGGTTCGGGTTCGCGTTCGCCTCGAGCACGAAGGGCGCGCCGTCTTCCCTCACGCGGAAGTCGATGCGCGCATAGCCGGTCATGTGCAGGGCGCGGTAGATGCGCCGGGCGAGGCGGTCGAGCCGCTCCGCGAGCCCCGCCGGCAACCCCTCGGCCCTGCCGCTCGTGATGCCGTGGCGCTTCTGGTAGACGCGGTCCCACTTGGCCTTGCGCGTGGCGATCGCGGCGCGGCCCGGCTTCAGCTCGCCGAAGATGAATTCCCAGGGCGTCAGCGTGCGGATCCGCTCGTTGCCGAGCACGCCGACGTAGAGCTCGCGGCCCTCCACGTACTCCTCCACGAGAGCGTCCGACTGCGTGTGCTCGTGGATGAAGGCGATGCGCTCGGCGAGGCGCGCCGCATCCTCGACCACGGACGCCTGCGAGATGCCGAGGGACGCGTCCTCGGTCGCGGACTTGACGAACAGCGGATAGCGCAGCGCCTTCGGGATGCGGCTCCTGGCGCCGCGCCTGAAGACCGCGAAATGGGGTGTCGGGATCCGGTGATAGGCCAGGATCTGCTTCGAGAGCACCTTGTCCCGCGAGAGCATCATCCCGCGCGGGTTGCAGCCCGTGTACGACTGGCGCAGCAGCTCGAGATAGGCGACGACGTGCTGGTCGTAGGTGACGATGCCGCCGAACTCCTCGAGCAGGTTGAAGCAGACCTGCGGCTGGAAGTCCTGGATGGCCGCGCGCAGCTCCGTCAGGCTGTCGCCGATGCCGATCGGGCGCACGTCGTGGCCCGACTGGCGCAGGCAGCTCACGACGTCGAACTCGGTGCGACATTCCGCCGCAGCCGCTTCCGCGACGCCCGCGAGCGACTCGGGCGGCACCAGCGTCTCGTGCACGAGGACGAGCACGCGGAGCCGCGGCATGGCTCAGCCGCCCCGGGCGCGCGGCGCGGCGTCGACGAAGCGGTCGGCCAGCGCTTCGATCTCGTCGGCTCGCGCGAGCCCGGCACGCAGCTCGCGCGGGATCGCGCCGGCGCCGAAGTACGCGCCCGCGAGCTGTCCCGCGATCGCCGCGGCCGTCGCGGCGTCGCCCGGGCGCGAGGCCGCGGCAGCGATGACCTGCGCGAATCCCTGGCCG
>DATEEF010000056.1:0-15806 GCA_035281265.1 Steroidobacteraceae bacterium | reverse complement strand
AATACCAGCGACTGATCAGGCGGGCACGACGTTCGCGTTCAGCCTGAACAGGTTCTTCGGGTCGTACTTGCGCTTCACTTCGCGCATGCGCGCGAGATTGCCCTGGTAGTTCTCGTCCACGACCGACTGGGCTTCGTCGGCGACCTCGTTGGTGTAATAGCCCCGCGTGAAGGGCTCGAGCTTCGCCCATGAGCCGCGCAGGTAATCCACGTGCGGCGTGCGGTCGAGCTCCAGCGGCCAGCTGACGAGGGTCAGCATGTTGTGGCTCGCGTAGCGGTGTGGAAACGCCGTCGCGTCCGTGGGCACCTGGCTGACCGCGCCGCCGCCGTGCTGGAAAAACAGCACCGTGGCGCGCTCCGGGTGGGGCTGGTAGGCGTCGACGATCGTATCGACGAGCTCCTTCCTGAAGCCACCGATGAAGCCCGACTTGAGGTACGTGCCGACGCTGCGCGGGTCCGCATTGTCGTTCATCCGCTGGACGGCCACGTAGTCCTGGGGTCCGATGGAATCGGCGATCGGCTTGCCGAGCTTGCGGATCGGCGCGAGCACGCGGTCCGCGTCGCCGGCTGTCCCCGAATAACAGGTGTTCAGCACGAACACGCCGGGCTTGCCGCCGGGCGCGGTGCTCAGGATCGCGTCGACGTACAGTTCGCGGGGAGCATTCGCGCTGTAGTCGGCGTAGAACTCGAGCAGCTCCCTGGCCCGGTCGAGCGGAAATACGACGTTCCCCGCCACGACTTCGCGCTGCATGGGGTGCAGGCCGAATTCGAAGCCGGTGACGACGCCGAAGTTCCCGCCGCCGCCGCGGACACCCCAGAACAGGTCGGGATTCTCCTTTTCGGAGGCGTGCAGGTAGCGGCCATCCGCCGTGACGATGTCGACCGACTGCAGGTTGTCGATCGCGAGCCCGTATCGGCGCGCCAGCCGCCCGAAGCCGCCGCCGAGCGTCAGGCCGCCGACGCCGGTATGGGAAACGGTGCCGGTTGTCGTCACCAGGCCCTGCGCCATCGCCTCGTGGTCGATCTCCCCGAGGAGGCTCCCGCCCTCGACCCACGCGGTGCGCGAAACCGGGTCGACCCGCACGCCACGGAGCCTCGCGAGGTCGATCTGCAGGCCGCCGTCGCACGTCGACTTGCCGCCGAAGCTGTGGCCACCGCACTTCACCGCGACCAGCAGCTCCCGGTCGCGCGCGAACGTCACCGCGTTGCGGACGTCCGCGACACCGGTGGGCTGCACGACGAGCGCCGGGCGCTTGTCGATCGAGCGGTTCAGCACGCGTCGCGACTCGTCGTAGCCCGGATCGCCGGCGAGCAGCAGCGGCCCGCGCAGGCTTTCCTTCAGTTCCTTGAGCGCGGCCTGCTCGATCACCGTCGGGCTGCCGTCGAGCTTCACCGCCGCGAGGCCTCCCGCGGCCTGCGAGGCCGGATTGTCGAGCGCATAGAGCCTCGGCGGCAGCGCATAGGCGACCGCCGCGGCGAGGGATGACTGTACGAAGTGACGGCGATTCATCGCGTGTCTCCCGGGACCAACTGCGGGCCCCTGTAAGCCGAGCGCAACAGCAGGAAGGCGGCGTAGAGGACGACGACCACGACGCCCCAGCGCAGCCAGACGATGGGCATTTCCTTGACGATGAGCGCCGCGACGATCGTCGCGGGGATGCCGCCGATGGCGAGCCCGATGACGATCCGCAGGTCGATGCGGCTGCTCTTGACGAAGCTGAAGCCGGTCGCCGGCATGAGGAAGGCGCAGGCACTCGCCATGATCGGGAAGGCGAGGCGCGGATCGAGGCCGAGCAGGCTCAGCATTATCAGCGACGGGGCATAGAGCCCGATGCCGAAGGCCATCAGCGCCCCCAGCAGGAAGTGCACCGAGATCGCGATCGCCATCTGCGCGGGGGGCAGGGCCGAGGCGGTGCCGCCGATCGGAAAAAGCTCGAGGTTGCTCATCGCGTAGAGCGCCGCCGCGATCAGGAGCGCGACGCCGACGATGCCCTGGACGAGCTGCACGGATGCGCGCACGACGAGCGGCACGCCGATCAGCGACCCGAGGACCGCCGCGGCGATGCAGGCCGCGAGCAGGACCGGGTCCACGTGCACGCCGAGGATGACGAGATAGATAGCCGATTGAACGACGGTCGGCAGTGCGTGGCCTGCGTTCAGGATGGCCGGTATGAAGCTGTCGGGCACCATGTGCCGGAACTTGATCCAGGCCGTCGTCGTCGCGAAGGAGCCGATGCCGAGCGTGTCGAAGAAGTTGGTGACGGCGCCGAGCCCGATCGCCTCGACGTCGGGCTTCGTTTCCTTGCGCTTGGCGGCGGTGCCCAGTAGGACGATGGTGAACGAGATCCCGAGTGCCGCGAGCGCGGCAAGCAAGACGGCAATCGTCACGTGACCCCCCGTTTGCGCAACGCGCGTACTCTACATCAGAATGTCGGCACCTGCCCCAAGGGGATTTGCCGGATGCCAACGTTCATCTCCGGGCGCCGCCTCGGCGCCGTCGTCTTGTGCTTCGTTTCCATCGCGGCCGCTCCCGCGAAGGAGCCGCCGGTTCCGCCCGCCGTGTCGGCAAAGGCGCTGGAGATGCTGAAGCGTTCCGTCGGCTTCAACACCGCGGAAGGCGAGGGGCAGGTCCCGAAGTACGCGCAGTACCTCGCGCAGGAGCTGAAGGCGCACGGCTTCGCGGCGGAGGACATCACGATCACGCCGCGCGGCGAGACCGCGACGCTCACGGCACGCTACCGCGGCACGGACCCGAAGCTGAAGCCGATCCTCGTCGCCTCCCACATGGACGTCGTCCCCGCGAAGCGCGAGGACTGGCAGCGCGATCCCTTCGTGGCGGTGGTGGAGGACGGCTTCGTGTTCGGCCGCGGAGCCTCCGACAACAAGTTCGGTCTCGTCACGTCCACCGTCGCGCTTTTCTGGCTCAGGCAGGAGGGCTTCAAGCCGAAGCGCGACGTGATCCTCGTCTTTTCGGGCGACGAGGAGACCTCGATGGAGACGACGGCCGCCCTCGCCCAGGAGCTGAAGGGCGCCGAGCTCCTGCTCAATACGGACGCCGGCGGCGCCAACCTCGACGACGACGGCAAGCCGATCGTCTACTCCATGCAGGCGGCCGAGAAGACCTACATGGATTTCGAGGTGACCACGACCAACCCCGGCGGGCACAGCAGCCGCCCCGGCGCGACGAACGCAATCTACGACCTGGCGCGCATCATCGACCGCCTGGCCGCATTCCGGTTTCCGCCGAAGCAGAACGAGATCACGAAGGCGTACTTCAAGGCGGCCGGCCCCATCACGGCGGCGCCGGCAGGTCCCGCGATGCTGCGTTACGCGGACAACCCGGCCGACAAGGAAGCCTACGAGACGCTGCTGAAGTACCCGGAGTATGTCGGCCAGGTGGGCACGACCTGCGTCGCGACGACGCTACGGGGCGGCCACGCGCCCAACGCGCTGCCGCAGAGCGCGACGGTCGGGATCAACTGCCGCGTATTCCCCGGCGAGTCGGTCGAGTACGTGCAATCGACCCTCAACCGGGTCATCGACGACCCGAAGGCGCAGATCAAGCTGATCTACGAGCCGGTGCCGAGCGATGCCTCGCCGCTGCGCGAGGACGTCATGAAGGCGCTGCGCAAGGCGATCGACCTGCGCGCGCCGGGCCTGCCGATCGTGCCCGGCATGTCGGCGGGCGCGACGGACAGCCTGCACTTCCGCAACGCCGGCGTGCCGAGCTACGGCGTCGGCGGGGCCTTCATGCACCCGAAGGACAGCTTCGCGCACGGTCTCAACGAGCGCGTGCCCGTCGCGACCATCGACGGCGCGCTGCTCCAGTGGCGGAGCCTGATCCGCGACCTGTCGCGCTAGCGAAGCGCTTGCCTACGGCGGAGGAACCGGCGCGAGACGCGCCCGTTCCCGGTGCATCAGGTAGAGTCCCGCGGCGACCACGATAGCCGCACCGGAAAACATGCGCGCGCCGGGCACGGTCTGCCAGACGACCCAGTCGATGCAGGCGCCCCATACGATGGACAGGTACTCGAAGGGCGCCACGGTCGATGCCGGCGCGAGGCGGAATGCCTCGGTGATGAGGTGCTGGCCGGCCCAGCCGGCGAGCCCGAGCAGCCCGATCCACGTCCAGTCGCGCGCGTCGATGGCGACCCAGCCACGGCTTGCGATCGCGCCCGCACCCACGGCGGAGAGGAACAGGAACCAGAACACCATCGAGGCCGTGGTCTCGGTCGAGGCCATCGTCCGGACCATCACGACGACGAAGGCCCAGCAGATGGCGGCGCCGAAGGCCGCGAGGCCGGCGGGGCTGGCGAACCCGGAGGCGGTCGGCTTCAGGATCACGAGTACGCCGGCGAGCCCGACGAGGATGGCGGCCCACACGTGCCCGTCCGTCTTCTCGCCGAGGAAGAGCGCGGCGAAGGGCACGACGAGCAGCGGCGCGCTCAGCGTGATGGCGTAGGTGTTCGCCATGCTCATGCGCGATAGCGCCCACACGAACGACCAGAGCATCCCGATCGAGAGGACCGCGCGGATCAGGTGCATCGGGATGCGGCGCGGCCGCAGCTCGGCCAGGCGCCGCGTGACGGCGTAGCTCAGGAACACGAAGGGCAGGGAGCTGGCGGCGCGCAGGAACGCGATCTGCATGGGCGTGTAGGTCGCCGCCAGGTGCTTCATCAGCGCGTCCATGACCGCGAAGACGGCGACCGCGATGACCATGAAGACGATGCCGCGCAGGCGGCTTTCATGGTCAGTCATCGGGCGTCGGCAGCCGCTCGACGAGGAGCTTCGCGAAGCCGGCGAGCACGGTGAGGTCCTGCTCATCCGGTCCGTCCGGGTCGCGGCCGTTCGTGAATGCGGCGACGATCAGGCGGCGCCCGTCCGGGAGCTCCGCGTGGACGATCTCGGCGAGCGTGTCGTAGGCATCGCCCACCTTGCTCTCGTACCGCGTGCCGTCCGGGAATCCGCCGCCCATGAAGCTGTGCTTCGACACCCGGGGCCGCCGCAGCCGCGAGCGCAGGTAATCGGCAGCGCCCGGGCCGAACCGCCCTGTCACCAGGGCGAGCATGAGGTTTGCGGCGCCGTCCGCGTGCATCATGTTCCGCCCGTGGCGCTCCCGCGCCAGCGCCTCGAGTCCGGTCGGCTCCTCGCCCGAGTTGGTCGGGTAGGTCTTGTTGATGAAGCGCTGGCCGTCGAGCAGGCCGTGCTCCGCGAGCAGCCGTTCCGTGTAGAGCCGGCGCGCGAACCAGGCGTCGTAGTCGGCGCCTTGCGCCGGGCCGTTCGGCGCGCCGCTGACGGCATCGACGACGAAACCGGTTTCCACGTTGTCGGAGACCTCGAGCATCGGCGCCACGTGCGCATCGAGGCAGTCGGGCGGCCGCCCCGCCGCCTCGCACCAGTGCACGGCCGCGATCGCGAAGCCGAGCTTGACGCAGCTCGCCGGGTACCAGGATTCGCGGCCGCCGACGCTGCCGCGCAGCCACGTGCCGTCCCGCGATGCGAGCAATACCGTCACGTCGAGGCGGTCCAGGCGGCCGGCGGGCAGGAAGCGCGTGCGGGCGTCCTCGACCGCGGCCTGCATGCGAATGTCGTCGCGAACGGGCAGCGGGGCGTCGCCGGCAGCGGCTCGACCTGCCAGGAGCGGGGCGACGAGGGGGAGGGCAAGCGCGATCGTCCGCCAAAGCACCGGGCGTCTCCCGCTACAATTGCGCAACACTAGCGTTACGCGGCGGCAGCGACAACATGAGGGCCTCATGAAGGTCTACGGCAATGTGCTGGAGATGATCGGCAAGACGCCGATGCTCGAGCTGCGCCGCCTCGACACGGGTCGTTGCCGCCTGTTCCTGAAGCTGGAGCTGCAGAATCCCGCGGGCTCGATCAAGGACCGCATCGGCCTCTCCATGATCGAGGAGGCCGAGCGCCGCGGCGTGCTCGCGCCTGGCGGCACGCTCATCGAGGCGACGGCGGGCAACACCGGGCTCGGTCTCGCGCTCGTCGCGCTGCAGAAGGGCTATCGCGTCGTGCTTGTGCTGCCCGACAAGATGAGCCAGGAGAAGATCTTCAACCTGCGCGCGATGGGCGCGGAGGTCGTGCTGACGAGGTCGGACGTCGAGAAGGGACACCCCGAGTACTACCAGGACCTGGCGACCAGCCTCGCGCGCAAGCACGGCTACTACCACGTGAACCAGTTCGGCAATCCGGACAACCCGCTGGCCCATCGCACGACGACGGGACCCGAGATCCTCGAGCAGATGGGCGGCAAGCTGGATGCGGTCGTGGTGGGCATCGGCTCGAGCGGCACGATCACCGGGCTCACGCAGTTCTTCCGCGAGCGCCTGCCGACGGTCGAGTTGGTCCTGGCGGACCCCGAGGGCTCGGTGCTCGCGGACCAGGTGAACAAGGGCAGCTACGGCAAGGCAGGTTCCTGGCTCGTGGAGGGCATCGGCGAGGATTTCATCCCCGAGATCTGCGACTTCTCGATGTGCCGCCGGGGCTACAGCATCCCGGATGCCGAATCCTTCGCGGTGGCCCGGGAGATCCTGCGCCAGGAGGGGCTGCTGGTCGGCTCCTCGACGGGCACGCTCGTGGCCGCTGCGCTGCGCTGGTGCCGCGAGCAGGAGGCCGAAAAGCGCGTCGTCACCTTCGCCTGCGACACGGGCAACAAGTACCTCTCGAAGCTCTTCAACGACTTCTGGATGGAGGACCAGGGCTTCATCCAGCGCGAGCAGCACGGCGACCTGCGCGACCTGGTCGGCCGGCCGCACGGCGAGCGCGCGACGATCACGGTGGGCCCGGGCGACGTGCTCGCGACGGCGCACAACCGGCTGCGCAATGCCGGATTCAGCCAGCTCCCGGTGATGGAAGGCGAGCGGCTGGTCGGATTCATCGACGAGGACGCGATCCTCCGCCACGCCTTCGGCAAGCCCGAGCGCTTCAACGACGCGGTCTCCGCGGCGATGTACCGCGAGTTCCCGGTCGTGAAGCCGACGCTGCCGATAGCCGAGCTCGTCGGCACCCTGGAATCCAGGCCCTACGTCGCGGTGATCCACGACGGCACCTTCCACGGCCTCATCACGCGCGCCGACGTCCTGAACTACCTGCGCCGCCAGATGACGGCGGCCGATTGAGGCGACGATGAAGGACACGAAGAAGAACCTCGGCTTTTCCACGCGCGCCATCCACGGCGGCCAGGCCCCCGACCCCGCGACGGGCGCGGTGATGCCGCCGATCTACGCGACTTCGACCTACGCGCAGTCGAGCCCGGGCGTGCACAAGGGCTACGAGTATTCGCGCACGCAGAACCCGACGCGCATGGCCTACGAGCGATGCATCGCCGACCTCGAGGGCGGCACGCGCGGGTTCGCGTTCGCATCCGGCATGGCGACGACCGCGACGCTGCTCGAGCTCCTGGATTCCGGCGACCACGTCGTCGCGATGGACGACCTCTACGGCGGCAGCTTCCGGCTGTTCGAGCGCGTGCGTCGCCGCTCCGCGAAGCTCGACTTCACGTTCGCGGACCTCTCGGACCCGGAAGCCGCCGCCGCGGCGATCGGGCCGAGGACGCGCATGGTATGGATCGAGACGCCGACGAACCCGCTGCTGAAGCTCGTCGACATCGCCGCCGTCGTCAAGGCAGCGCGCAATCGGGGCATCCTCGTCGTGGTGGACAACACCTTCGCGACGCCGTGGATCCAGCGTCCGCTCGAGCTCGGCGCGGACATCGTCATGCACTCGGCGACCAAGTTCCTGAACGGCCACTCGGACATGGTCGGCGGCGTCGCCGTCGTGCGCGACGCGGAGCTGGCCGAGCGCATCGGCTTCCTGCAGAACGCGATCGGCGCGGTCGGCGGGCCCTTCGACAGCTTCCTGGCGCTGCGCGGCCTGAAGACGCTTCCGCTGCGCATGCAGCGCTCGAGCGAGTCCGCACTCGAGCTCGCCTCAATGCTGGAACGCCAGCCGCGCGTCGAGCGGGTGATCTACCCGTGGCTCGAGTCG
Organism: Steroidobacteraceae bacterium; assembly: GCA_035281265.1. Lineage (GTDB taxonomy): Bacteria > Pseudomonadota > Gammaproteobacteria > Steroidobacterales > Steroidobacteraceae > SCUD01. The sequence goes on along the minus strand of DATEEF010000056.1, from coordinate 7,812 downwards.
CATCCGCAGCACGCGCTGGCGAAGCGGCAGATGACGATCGCCGGCAGCGGGATCGTCACGTTCTTCCTGAAGGGGGGGCTGCCGGAGGCGCGGCGCTTCCTCGAGCGGGTCGAGGTGTTCACGCTCGCCGAGAGCCTCGGCGGCGTCGAGAGCCTCGTCGACCACCCGGCGATCATGACGCATGCGTCGGTCCCGCCGGACGCCCGCGCGAAGCTCGGCATCAGCGATTCGCTGGTGAGGCTCTCGATCGGGATCGAGGACGTCGCGGACCTCGCGGCCGACCTGAAGGCGGCCCTCGGCTGAGGACTATTCGGCCTCGTCGGGGTTGATGTCCTCGATCGTGCCGTCCGCGGCGATGATCTTCGCGTCCCCCGAGGAGAGCGTCGTCGTCACGTCGCCGCCGGCGAAACGCACCGTCACGATGTAGTCGCCCGTCCAGGGCGCGCCGATCAGCAGGTCGTACATGTTCTGCGACCTGAGGCCGGATCCCGAGTCCACCACGCGGGTCATGATCCGGTCCGGGAAGTCCTCGGGCACCACGCGCACGATCCGGCCCTGCTGGTTGCGCACGCCGTCCGCGTCCACGATCCGCAGGCGGATCCGCCTGGACAGGGAGTTCGCGCCGCGCAGCAGCCGGTACGTGCCGCCGGGACCCCAGCGCGAAATGAAGTCGATCATCCCGTCGCTGTCCTGGTCGCCGCAGGCGAGGCGTGCGTTGTAGTCGAGCAGGCTCCCCGGGTGCGCCACCGTGCCGCGCTGCGTCTCGGAGAGCGTCAGGCTGCCGTTCACGTTCAGGAGCGTCCTCGGGGCGCCGCGCCCAGTCAGCTCGCCGGTCCTCGCGATGAGGACGTCCTCGAACCCGTCGCCGTTGATGTCGCAGGCGTTGAGCCCGAACCCGCTGCCGGGCGCGAGCGGGGCGTCGATGACCTCGCCCCCGTCGAACACACCGCCGGCGTTGCGGAACAGGCGGGTCGTCGAGCCGTCGTGGTGGATGAGGTCGAGGTCGCCGTCCAGGTCGACATCGATCAGCTTGAGACCCTCGTCCGCGAGGACAGGCACGTTCGCGGCGACGCTGCCGTCGCTGAACGTGCCGTCGCCGTCGTTCAGCAGGAGGCGCGAGCCGAAAAGAATGTCGACGAAGCCGTCCTCGTTGAAGTCCACGGCCTGGCCGCCGTGCGGCACGTAGGCCGCGCCTGCGGGGTCCGTCTCGACGCCCGCGGCGGCCGCCACATCGGTGAAGTGGGCTTTTCCGTCGTTCAACAACAGCCAGTTGCGCGCGCCGTCACCCCGGGTCTGGTCGTTCGGCGCGAACAGGTCCACGTCGCCGTCATTGTCGAAATCGGCGGCCAGCAGCGTGCCGCCGAAGCCGCCCATCCCGAGCCGCCGGACCGCTCCCGAGGTCAGGTATTCGCCATCGCCCTGGTTGAGGTGCAGCAGCGCGACCTGGCTGCTGTTGTCGGCGGGCGCCGAGACGTTGCTGAAGATCTCGTCGAACCCGTCGCCGTCGAAGTCGGCGAAGCGCACGTCCTCGACCTTGCGCGGGCTGGCGGTCAGGTCGGCGAGGCCGACCTCGTCGAGCTCGCGCACGGCATAGCTGCCGGTGCAGATATCGGTATTGGTCGCGCCGAGGGCGGTCGGCAGGTCGAGGCAATCGTCGTCGTCAACGAGGCCGAAAGCAGCGCCCGCGACGCCGCCCGTGCCGAAGCTGTGCTCGCTGATGATGCGCGACGGGGACACCGCCACCGGGCCGCCGGCCCCGATGCGCGTGTCGTTCATCCCGAATACCCGGTAATAGAGGGCGCTGGTGACGAGGACATCCTCGCGGATGCCCGGCGGGGCGTCGACCTGGACAAAGGGGGCATTCGGCCGGGGAACCTGCAGCGCCGATTCGAGGTTCGCGAAATAGATGCGGTAGCGGGTTGTGCGCTTCGCGGTCGGGAACAGGATCGTGTGGCCCGGGTTCTGGGCGGTGACGACCGTCCACTCGATGGGACCAGGCACGGGGCCCGGCGTCGCGACCACGGCGAGGCTCTCGGGCCCGCGGCCGCCGCTCGTCTCCGCCACGATCTTGTACCGGTACTTGACGAGGTTCTCGAGGCCTTCGTGCGTGTACTCCGTCCCCTCGATGCCCGTGATCTCGTTGTCGTAGGTCGCGACGTCGGGGTCGTTGCCCCACAGGATCACGTAACGGGACGCGTCCGTGACCGCTTCCCAGGTCAGCTCGACCCGGCCATCGCGGCCTTCGGCCGTCGGGTTGGCGGGTGCCGCGTGCGGGGGGCTGGTGCCAAGGGCTCCTTCGCAGGCCGCAAGCATCATGAGCGCCCACAGGGCACAGATTCCGGATACCGCCCGGGCGGCGGCTCGTCGAGTCAATGCCATTCGCTAGTGGTTCCCGCTCAGTTTGAGGTATGGCGACCGATAGACGGCCGCGGCGTCCGACAGTTCCAGCCGGCCGGGCCGGGCCGGAACCCCCACATTATAGCGGGACCGCCTCAGGCGGCGGCCGGGCGAAGGTCCAGGCGCACCGGGGATTCGAGGCAGTAGATCTCGACCGGGCGGGTGCGTCCGCGCAGTACCAAAGGCGGCAGCTCCACGATCCCCTGCGGAACCGGGTCGAGCGCCTGCTTCACCGAGAGCGAGAAGAGCGCCTCGCCGGCGCGGGCGCGTTGCACGAGCCGGGCGGCCACGTTGACCGCGTCGCCGATGAGCGTGTAGCTCGGCCGCTCGGGGGCACCCACGTCGCCCACGATCACGTCGCCGGCATTGATGCCGATGCCGATGCCGGTCTCGATCCCGAGGCGGGTCTTCCAGTCCGCCGCCAGCCTGCCGAACTGGCTGATCATGCCGCGAGCGGCGGAAACGGCCCGCCCGCTCGCGTCGTCCGCGGGCAGCGGCAGCCCGAAACCGGCCATGAGGCCATCGCCCGCCATGTGGAAGACGGTGCCGCCGTGTTCGCGGGTAACGGCCGAGAGCATCGAGAAATACTCGTTCAGGAGGGGCACGACGTCGGAGGGCGAGAGGCGCTCGGCGACAGCCGTGAAACCGCGCATGTCCGCGAACAGGACGGTGCCGGAGACACGCGCCTGGCCGATGCCGTCGCGTGCGCGGGCGGTGCAGCGGCAGGTCCCAAGCTCGTGCAGCTCGATGAGGTTCCCGGACGGGTCGGCGAGGAACAGGCGGCGCGAATCAGGGCCGAGCCGGCCGTGGACCACCCGATAAGGGACCTCGAGGCGGTCGAGCTCGGCCTGGGCCTCGTCGATGGACGTGACGGCGAAGGCAAGGTGGGGCGAGGTCAGGTCCAGCTCGCCCGTGGCCAGCGCCTTTCGCTGCAGGCCCGGCACGAGGTGGACCTGGCAATGGCTGCCGGCGTTGATGCGTTGATCCTCGCCCGGCCGGTCCCAGGGGACGTGGTCGCTCTCGAGACCCAGTACATCATTGTAGAAACGCAGGGCCGCACCTGCGGCGTCGGGGCCGGGCGGGATGCGCACGGCACAATGGTGCAGTTCGGCGACCTTCAGTGTCATGTCCCGGCCGGCGGGTCGAAGATCTCCACCGAAAGGTCGATCTTGCGCTCCTCACCCGGCGCGAGGCCACCGACGCCGATCACCTTGCGGGCGAGTTCGGCGCCACCGGCATCGCGGATCACGACGACGACATGGTATTCGCCGGGCCCGGCCGCAGACTTGCGGCCGAACTCGCCGGATACCTTGAATGCCACGTGGCTCGCGGCCTGCGGCAGCTGATCGCCCCCGCGACGGTTCTCGAACCGCAGGTGATGCCGGCAGGCCGGGCAGACCGTGGCGCTTTCCAGGATCGTGGCACGGCAATGCGGGCACGATCTCGTCTTGCCGACGGCCGCGCGTCGCTCTAGCGGACGCGCCATATGTCAGCGGTTGCCGCCGCCCTTGCCGCCCGAGTCACCCCAGCCGAACTCCGCCTTGCCGCGCATGCGGGCGCCGTCCGCGACTGTCAGCGAGCCCGCGGCAATGTCGCCGTTGACCACGCCGGTCTGGTGCAGCTCGACGCGCTGTGCGCCCTCGATGTTGCCTTCTATCTCGCCCGCGACGACGACCGAGCCGGCACGCACGGCGCCGGCGAGATGCGCACCGGCATCGACGGTGAGGGTGCCGTCGACGTGCACGTCGCCCTTGAAGCGGCCGGAGATGCGCACGTGGCCCGATCCGTCGATCTTGCCTTCGAACGTGAGCCCTGCGGCGATCACGGTTTCCTTGAGATCCCTGCGTACGGACGGCGCGATCGGAGCCGCCGAGGGCGCGGGACTGTTCGCGACGACTTCCGGTCGCGGCCTGTTCACCGGCGGCGGGCTTCCCGCGGCCGGATCAGGCTGGGTCGAATCCTTTGCGACGATGTCCTTCCAGATGGCCATGGGAATCCTCCGTTGGGGGACGGTTAGAGTAGCCACTTGATCGGCCGACGGCGAGCACGCAGTCCCGATTGTCAGATATCGATGACTGTCGCTGTTTGGCGACAGCAGATCCCGCTGGTCAGATGATTCCGGGCAGGTAGGACTCGACGGCGGCCGGGTGCCGGGCACGGGGCAGTCGGCGGCTGCCGGACGCCTTGAAGGCCCGGCTTCCGGGCGGCAGCACCTCGCCGCAGGCCCCGGATCCGAGCCAGGCGAGGGCCTCCGAGGTCGAGGCCTCGGTCGGGTCACCGGGGCGAAGCGCGAGGTCATCACCGGCGCGGCAGGCAAAGGGCAGAGCAGCCGCGAGGCCGTCGTAGTAGTCGCCGCGGTCCTCGGAGTTCGTGAACCGGAATGCCACGAGGCGCAGCCGGAGGTCGCAGCCGGACGCGTCGAAGGCCGACTGGCCGACGGGCTTGCCCAGGGTGTCCTCGCCGACGATCGCGACTTCCGCCCAGGGGGCGAGCGAGTTGATGACGATCTCGCTCGCGGAAGCCGTGAGCCCCGTGGTGATGAAGGCGATCCGCACGGGCGCCACCGACTCGTCCTGCGGATCGAAGCGCCGCACGGTGTTACGTCCTGACTTGGCGTCGTTGAAGAGCTGGTGGAAGTACACGTCCGAGCCCGCGCGCACCTGCCCGTTGAGGTCGCCGATGAGCTCGGCGATGCGCACGAGGCCGCCGCCGTTGTAGCGCAGGTCGACGATGAAGTACCCGATACCCTGCGCCCGGAAGCCGTCGTAGGCCTCGCGCAGCGGCGCTTCCGCCGTCGTCGTGAAGGTCCGCAGGCTCACGTAGCCGACGGCCACGGTGGGGTTCGCCGGCAGCGCGAGGACGCGGACTCCGTCCTCCGGCACCGGGAGAATCGTGACGACCGCCTTGGTGAAAACCGCCTCTGCAGGCGTGCCGCCTGGCGGGACGAAGCGCATGCCGCGCTCGATGCCCTCCGTCGCGGGACCGAAGGCGTTCGCGAGCAAGGGGTCTTCCTCGAGCACCGTCGCCATCGGCACGAACCCGCTGCCCGAGTCGAGGTGCGTGATCTCGGTGCCGCGCGTCAGGCCGCCGGCGGCGGCGGGGCTGCCTTCAAACACGTCGGTCAGCCACAGCCTGCCGTCTTCGATATGCGAGCGGAAGCCGAAACCGACGAACTGTCCTTCCTGGAGGATCGCATCGTCGGCCTGCCGGGTCGTGACGTAACTGAAGAAGCGGTCCTTGCCGTCCGCGCGCGCTTCCGCGGTCAGCGCATCGAGCAGCTCCGCGGCCGTGGCGTACTGGTCGGGGTCGACGCCATCCGGCAGCTGGTCGCGGAACAGGTACCACTCGCGTGCGGTATCGAGGACGAAGCGCTTCTCTCGCGCGGCGGAACAGCCGGAGGGGCCGCCCCCCTCGCCGCCGCTCCCCCCGCAGGCCGCGATCAGCGCGCAGACGATGCCTGCCGCCGATGCGAGAAGCCGTGGCATGGGGTCAGGCGAGCTGGGCGCTCAGCAGCTTGAGCCGGCGGTGCTGCAGGCGCAGCTCCGCGAGGAGCGCCCGCGTCTCGGAACGGAAGCTGGCTTCCTCCCAGCGCTGGACCAGGCGCTCACGCGTCTTCTGGTACCAGGCGTCGGTCAGCTTCGACCATTTCGCGACCGTGGCGGCGAACTGCTCGTACTCGTGGGCGACCGTCGCGCGGATGCGCTCGAGGTCCACGTGCGGGAGCGAGGCGCGCCGGTGCTCGAGCGACGCCTTCATGCGGCGGAACTGCATGTCGAGTCGCGCGCGCTGGATCACGACCGCCGGCGTGCGCCGCAGCTTGCGCGTCAGGCCGAGCCAGGACAGCGAGCAGATGATCCACTTGCTCGGGTCCCAATGCCACCAGCGGATGCCGTTGCGGTAATCGTGCGCGAACTGGTGGTGGAAGTTGTGGTAACCCTCGCCGTACGTGAGGACGGCGAGCCAGCCGTTGTCGCGCGCGCTGTGCTCGTCGCTGTACGGCTGCCGGCCGAAGGCGTGCGCCACCGAGTTGATCAGGAACGTGAAGTGATGGCTGACGACCAGGCGCAGCACGCCGGCCAGCAGGAAGACGCCCCAGAGGTCGCCGTGCAGCCAGCCGAGCGCAAGCGGCAGGCCGATGTTCAGGAGCAGCGCGAGCGGCAGGTACCAGCGGTGCTGGAAGGCGACGATCGGGTCGCGCTGGAGGTCGCGGACCGTGCCGTAGTCGGCCCGGCCGCTCGGGTGCTCGCGCAGCATCCAGCCGATGTGCGAGAACCAGAGGCCGCGCCCGGCGGAGTAGGGATCGCGCGAGTCGTCGTCGACGAACTGGTGATGGCTGCGATGGTTCGCGGCCCAGTGCAGGATGCTGTTCTGCAGCGCCATCGTGCCGAAGAGCATCAGGACGACCCGGACGCTCCAGTGCGCGTCGTAGGTCTTGTGCGACCAGAGCCGATGGTAGCCGGTGGTGATGGCGAGGCCGTTCGCGTAGAGGAGCACCACGAACCACACCCAGGCGGCGATGCTGTAACCATGCGCGAAGCCGTACCAGGGCACGACGGTCACTGCGACCGCGCCCGTGATCACGAACATCAGGATGCGTGACCAGATCAGGGGCACGGCGGCGGCTCGGGGGCTTGGGTTCATCCGGGGTGTTTCCGTCGGCGAAAGGCCCCGCCATTGTGGACGATGGCCCGTTCCCTGCCTACCCCGGACTGGAAGGTGGGTCACCCTTTCGGCGCAAATAACGCGTCCAAAGCCGCGCGGGCGGCGTCCGACGCCGTGTCGGCGGGCCGGAAGCGGCCCGCGACCGGTTCGAAATACCCGCAGAAATTGGCGCGCTCCTTGTTCTGGACGGGCTCGGCGACGGGCTCGGCGCACTGGCGCGCCTTCGACAGGTCGTAGAAGCGGCACATGCGGCACACGTGGACCTCGGCGCGGCAGGCGCGGCAGTACTCGGCGCGGCCGACCGGCAGCGGCATGTCGGCGAGCGGCGCCCCGCATTTCCAGCAATCGAGCGCGGCGGCGCCCATTCACTTCACCCGCGTCACGCGGGTCGATTTCTTGTTGGGGCCGGAGAGGATGAAGGAGTTCAGCGATCCCGGCTGGATGAGGACCGCGTCGCCTTGCTTGATGCTGAACCTCGAATCCGGACGGTTCTGCCGCCAGACCTGGCCGTTGTCGAGCGTGAACGTCATCAGTCCGTCCATCCGCGTCTCGATCGAAATGATCGAAGCCCTGAGTTCGCCCACCGCGCGGCTGGCCTCTTCGCGCTTCTTGTCTTCCTCGTGGGCGAGCTGGCGCTCGCGACCGAAATCGTCCGCGGACGTCGGAGCCGGTGCCGGCTGGGCCGGGCCGGCGCGTGCCGCCGGCGGTGCGGCCGCCGCGGGTGCTACCGCAGCGGCCGCAGGGGCCGCGACC
>DATEEF010000055.1:0-22268 GCA_035281265.1 Steroidobacteraceae bacterium | reverse complement strand
ACGATGTTGTTCTCGAGGATGCTCGAGCGGCCCAGCAGCCGCAGCACGCCCATTGAAACGACCGCCGCGGGGATGGCCGTCGCCACCGTCAGGCCGGCGAAGAGGCCGAGGTAGGCATTCGCCGCCGCGAGCAGCACGGCGAGGATGAGCGAAAGGACGATGGCGCGAAAGGTCAACTGCGCCGGATCATGCGCGTTCATGGGCAATCCCCCCGTTCAGTCCGTTCGTTCTACTTCCTGACTTCTTCCGCGCCGTGCATCCAGGAGACGACGCGCCCGGAGACGGCCCAGAGGATGACGCTGAAGGCGAGCAGCACGACGGCGAGGCCGCCGAACACGCCGAGGAGCCCGGCGTGCTCCTCGCGCACGCCGAAGTCGGCGGCGAGGCTCACCATCCAGCCGTATTCGCCCATGTGCTCGGTGAAGGCGCCGATGTAGCCCGCGAGCGTGTTGCCGACGAAGTTCACGAGGAACCAGACGCCCATCATCAGCGAGGTGAACCGCAGCGGCGCGAGCTTGGTGACCATCGACAGGCCGACGGGGCTGATGCAGAGCTCGCCGGTAGTGTGAAAGAAATAGGCGAGCACGAGCCAGATCATGCTGGACTTCACGTCGCCGGAGCGCTGCATCTCGAACACCGCGATCACGAGGCAGACGAAGCCGAGCGCGACCTGGGCGAGGCCGAGGTACATCTTGACCGGCGACGGCGGGTTCCTGCCCTTTGCGCCGAGGCGGGTCCAGAGCATCGAGAACGGGATGCCGAGCAGGACGATGAACAGCGGGTTCAGCGACTGGAACCAGCCTGTCGGCACCAGGAAGTCGCCGACCTCGCGCCTCGAATACTTCTCGGCGAACAGGTTCATGAGGCCCCCGGCCTGCTCGAAGGTCGCCCAGAAGATCACGACGAAGACGAAGATCACGAAGATCACGCGCATGCGCTCGCGCTCGACCTGGGTGAGAGGCTTTTTCTCGCCGCCGGCCATCTGGAGCGAGCGTCGCGCCGCCGGCACGCGGCCGACGTCGCCGATGTAGCGCTGGGCGAAGGCGAGCTGGATGATCACCGACAGGCACATGCCGATGCCCGCGGCGAAGAAGCCGACGCGCCAGCCGTAGGCCGGGTCCTCGCCGAGCGTCGAGCAGACGAGCGGCGCCAGGAAAGCGCCGACGTTGATGCCCATGTAGAAGATGATGAACGCGCCGTCGCGGCGCGCGTCACCCTGCGGGTATAGGTCGCCGACCATCGTCGAGATGTTCGGCTTGAAGAAGCCGTTGCCGACGCACATACACACGAGGCCGAGGTAGAAGGTCGTCGGCGTCGCGGGAAAGTCGACGCCGAGCGCGGACAAGGAAAAGGCACCCGTGGTGCCCAGCGTGTCGATCGGCGCCGCGAGCAGGAATTGCCCGGCGGCCATGACGAGGCCGCCGAGGATGACCGACTTGCGCTGGCCGAGCCAGTTGTCGGCGACCCAGCCGCCGATCATCGCGGTGCCGTACACGAGCCCGAGGTACCAGCCGTAGAGCTTCAGCGCCTGCGCGTCCGACCACCCGAGGCCCGGATTCGCGGCGTGCGTCGCCGCAGCGGCATACAGCACGAGCAGCGCGCGCATGCCGTAGAAGCTGAAGCGCTCCCACATCTCGGTGGCGAACAGCAGGTAGAGGCCCTTCGGGTGGCCGAGGAAGGTCCCCTGCGGGATGTTGAGATCCTGGCTCATGTGCGCTTCGCCCTGTCGGGAGTCGGGCGAGTCTCCGCCATAACGCGGTGCAACATCAAGCCGGATCTTCCTCCGGATCCGGCGACTTGGCGGGAACCAGCACGCGCGACATGAGGAGCCCCGCCTCGTAGAGCGCGTACATCGGCAGCGCCATCAGCGTCTGCGAGACTGGGTCCGGCGGCGTGAGAAAGGCCGCGATGATGAAGATCGCGAGCAGCACGTAACCGCGGTTCTTCCCCAGCACCTCGCGCCTGACGAGGCCGGTGCGCACCAGCAGCACCGTCGCGACCGGGATCTCGAACGCGAGCCCGAAGGCGAAGAAGAGCAGGACCGCGAAGTCCATGTATTGCGTCATGTCCGTCATCATCTCGACGCCCGCGGGGGTGGTCATGACGAAGAAGTTGAAGATCACGGGGAACACGACGAAGTAGGCGAATGCGGCGCCCGCGTAGAACAGGATAACGCTGGAGACGAAGAGCGGCAGCGCGAAGCGGCGCTCATGGCGGTACAGGCCCGGCGCGACGAAAGCCCAGACCTGGTAGAGGATCACCGGCATCGCGAGGAAAATCGCGGCGAGGAGCGCCAGCTTGAACGGGGTCATGAACGGCGCGACGACGGAGGTCGCGATCAGGCGCGCGCCCTCGGGCAGCTGCGCGCGCAGCGGGGCCGACAGCCAGGTGAAGATCTCGTTCGCGAAGTAGAGGCAGGGCAGCGCGATCACGAGCGTCGTGACCATCGCGCGCAGGATGCGGTCGCGCAGCTCGAGCAGGTGCGAGAGCAGCGTGCTCTCGGCGAGCTTCTCTTCCTCCTCCGGCTCGCTCATAGCGGCGGCGAGGGCGTGTCCGGTTTTTCGGCTGTCGCGGGAGCTTCGGGTGCGGGTGCCTCCGGCTGCGGCGGCGGCGTGCCGACGGCGGGCGTCCCCGGGGGCTTGCGCGCCTTCGGCCCGAAGTCATCCTTGCCGATGACGGTGACTTCCTCGTCCAGCTGCTGGCGCAGCTGGCGCGCCATGGCGCGGGCGCGGCCGGCCCAGCGTCCGACCTGGTTGGCGAGCTTCGGGAGCTTCTCCGGACCGAGCACCAAGAGCGCGATGCCGAGGATCAGGATGATCTCGGTGAAGCCGACCTCGAACATGGGAGGTCAGGCGTTCTTGGACGAATCGGCGCTGTCGCGGTCGGTCTTGCCCGTGCTGAAGTCCGCGTCCGGACGCCCGTCCTGCGACAGCTTCTTGCCGGACTCCTCGTCCTCGCCCTCGTTCATGGACTTCTTAAAGCCGCGCACCGCGGCGCCGAGGTCCGAGCCGATGTTGCGCAGCTTCTTCGCACCGAAGATCAGGAGCGCGATCGCGAGGATGATCAGGAGTTCGCGAAAACCAATACCCATGTCGATGACTCCGGCCCGCGCATCGGGCGGCAACGGCCCATGATACGCCAATCACTCCGGGGCTTCGTGCGGCGGGACCCGGATCCAGAATGTCACGGGGCCGTCGTTGACGAGCGACACCCGCATATGGGCGCCGAACCGGCCCGATTGAGCGCCCGGGACGCTCTTTTCGGCGCGCTTTGCCATATGTCCGAACAGGCGCTCCGCGTCCGCGGGCGGCGCCGCGCGGCTGAATCCGGGCCGCTGGCCCTTCGCGGTGTCGGCCGCGAGCGTGAACTGGGGGACGAGCAGGAGGCCGCCGCCGCTGTCGGTCACCGACAGGTTCATGCGGCCTTCGCCGTCGGCGAACACGCGGTAGCCGGCCAGGCGCTCGAGCAGGCGATCCGCCGTCCCCTCGTCGTCGCCGCGCTCGACGCCGACGAGCACCAGGAGCCCGCGGCCGATGCGCGCGATCTCGCGGCCGTCGACTTCGACAGCGGCGCCGTCGACCCGTTGCAGGAGGCCGATCATGCGCGGTCCTCAGCCCTTGTCGAGGTGGAAGCGGTGCAGCAGGCGGTGCACGACGGGGCCGAGCAGGAGGGCCGACATCGCGATGAACACGAGCCCCGCGTAGAGCGCGAAGAGCCCGGCGAACAGCTTGCCTGCTTCCGTCGCCGGCGCCTTGATCGGACCCATGCCGCCGAGGAGCATCGCGGACTCGAGGAAGGCATCGAGAGCCGTCAGGTCCTCGAAGCACATGTAACCGGCGATGCCGATGGCGAGCGAGACCGCGGCGAGCGCAAGGGCGACGGCGGTGTGACCGACGATGCGGCGTACGAAGGCGCGTCGAGCGACGAGCGGCTGCCCCCGGGTCTCGTACATGGGCTCAGCCGAGCTTCACGGACATGATGAGGTCGCGCTGGCGGTCCAGGCCGAGCATGAAGGCATGCGTGCCGACGACCTCGAGGCCGAACTTGCGGTAGAACGCCATGGCCCGCGGGTTGTGCTCCCAGACGCCCAGCCACAGGCAGTCGCAGTCGTCGCGCGTGGCGGTCGCGAGCGCATCGCGCATGAGGTCCTGCGCGACGCCGCGGCCGTGCCAGTCCGCCAGCACGTAGATGCGGCTGATCTCCGCGGCCCGCCTGGCCTTGACGTTGGCCTGCGCGCTGGGGATGCGCAGCTGCGAGAAGCCGACCATCCGGCCGTCGGCTTCCGCGAGGGTGGTGCGGAGTGCGCGATCTTCGATCTCGCGAAGCTGGATGTCGGTCCCGAAGACCTTCGCGCAGTGCAGGTCCATGTTCTCGGGCGAGTTGCGCGAGCCGAAGGTTTCGCGGAAGGTGCGCTCCGCGAGCACGGCCAGCGAAGGCGCATCCCCTGGCAGCGCGGGCCGCAGCTTCGTCATGGCCTGGCCGCGCCCGGCTTGCGAAGCCGCTTCAGGAACACTTCCATCTCCTTCGCCGCCTGGATGTCCCCGGCTTCGCGCGCCGCGGCGATGCCGCGCTCGTACACGGCGGCCGCGCGCTCGACGGACCCGGATCGGGCGTGGGCCTCGCCGAGCGCCTTCCAGGCCGCGGAATAGCGCGGATTCTGGTCGACGGCGTGGCGCAGGTGGTCGATCGCGGTGACGAGGTCGCCCGTCTTGAGGCATTCCTGGCCCAGCGAGAACCGCAGGAGCGGCGAGTCCTGGCCCCGCTCCAGCATCAGCTCGAGGTTCTGCCGGAGCGCCATCAGCGCTCCCAGAAGGCGGGCGTGACGAGGAGCACGAGGGCGAAGATCTCGACGCGGCCGACCAGCATGGCGACCGTACCGACCCATTTCGCGGAGTCCGGGACGTTCTTGAACGTGAGCGCGACGTCGCCGAGGCCGGGACCGACATTGTTCAGGGTGGCCGCCACGGCGGACCATGCGGTGACCTGGTCGAGGCCGGACAGCATCATCAGGAAGAGGAGCGCCGCGAACACGATGAAGTACATCGCGAAGAATCCGGCGACGCCCAGCACGATGCGATCCGGAACCGTGCGGTTGGCGAGCTTGACGGGAATCTCGGCGCTCGGGTGCACGAGGCGCTTCAGCTCGGCGACGCCCTGCCGGAACACGATCAGCCAGCGGATCACCTTCATGCCGCCGCTCGTGGAGCCGGCGCAGGCGCAGACCACCGTCATCAGCATCATGAAGGTCGGGAGCGGGCCCGGCCAATGGGCGAATCCCGTCGAGACGAAGCCCGTGCTGGTCTGCACCGACACGACCTGCAGGCTTGCGTGGCGGAGGGACGAAGGCAACGTGTCGAATTCTCCCGCCAGCCACAGGTACACGGAGGCACCACCGACCATCGCGGCCATCAGCCAGAAGTAGGCGTGGAACTCGGTGTCGCGCCAGTACAGGCGCAGGTCCCGCCCGCGCGCAACCATGAAATGCAGCACGTAGCTGGTCCCGCCGAGGAACATGAATACGCAAGCGATGGCGTCGATCGCGGCGCTGTCGAAGTGGGCAAAGCTCGCGTCGTGCGTCGAGAATCCGGCGGTCGAAAGCGTCGAGTAAGCGTGGCCGATCGCGTCGAACGGAGTCATGCCGGCGAGCCAGTAGGCGAGCGCGCAGACCGCCGTCAACGCGGCGTATATGCCCCACAGCGCCTTGGCCGTCTGCGTGATGCGCGGCGTCAGCCTCTGGTCCTTGAACGGGCCGGGGGTGTCCGCCTTGTACAGCGACATGCCGCCGATCCCCAGCACGGGGAAGAGCGCGACCGCGAGCACGATGATGCCGATCCCGCCGAACCACTGGATCTGCTGCCTGTAATAGAGGATCGACGGCGGCAGCGCGTCGAGGCCGACGATCACCGTTGCGCCCGTCGTGGTGAACCCCGAGACGGCCTCGAAGACCGCGTCCGTGAACGAGAGCGCCGGCACGTCGGTGATGATGAGCGGCGTGGCGCCGGCAAGCGCGAGGATCAGCCAGAACAGGGCGACGACGAGGAACCCGTCGCGCAACCGCAAGTCATCGTGGATGTGGCGTACCGGCAGCCAGAGCATGGCTCCGATGACCGCGACGATCGCGAACGACGCCACGAAGACGTGCGCGTGCCCGTCCTGGTAGCCTGCGGCGACGCCCGCCGGCGGCAGCATCGACAGGCTGAACATCATGAGCATCAGCCCCAGGATGCGCAGCACCGTCGCGAAGTTCATGCGGGAGTCCCGGCCTGGAACAGGCGGCCGATGTCCTCCACATGGCGGCGGTCGGTCAGGAAGAGGATGACGTGGTCCTCGGGCTCGATGACGGTGTCGTGGTGCGCCATGATCACGTCGCTGCCGCGCACCACCGCGCCGATCGTCGTGCCGTCGGGCAGCGCGATCTCGTCGATGCGGCGACCGGCGATCGGGGAGCGGCGCCCGTCCGCGTGGACGATAGCCTCGATCGCCTCGGCCGCGCCGCGCCGCAGGGAATGGACTCGCACGACGTCGCCGCGGCGCACGTGCTCCAGCAGCGCGCCGATGGTGACGGTCTGCGGCGAGATCGCGATGTCGATGGGCCCGTGTTCCATCAGCTCGGCATAGGAAGGCTTGTTGATGAGGGCCATCACGCGCCTGGCGCCGAGCTTCTTCGCGAGCATCGCGGAGAGGATATTCGCCTCCTCGGCATTCGTCAGGGCGACGAACACGTCGGCGTCGTCGATGTTCTCCTCCAGCAGCAGCTCCTCGTCCGCGGCGTTGCCGGTTAGTACCAGGGTGTTGCGCAGCGTCTCGGCCGCGCGCCGCGCACGGTCGTGGCTGCGCTCGATCAGCTTGACCTGCAGGCGGTCCTCGAGGGCGCCCGCCAGGCGGAACCCGATGTTGCCCGCGCCGGCGATGACCACGCGGCGGACGCTTGCCTGTTCGGTCGAGAACTCGTTCATGACGACGCGCATGTCCTCGCGCGCGGAGACGAAGAAGATCTCGTCGTGCTCCTCGATCGTGGTGTCGCCCTCGGGCAGGACGCTGCGACCGCCCCGGTAGATGGCGGCGACGCGAACCTCGCGGTCCGGGATGTGGGCCCGCAGTTCCTGGAGCTTGTGGCCGACGAGCTTGCCGCCCTTCAGCGCGCGGACGCCGACGAGGAGCACGCGCCCGTCGGCGAACTCCAGCACCTGCAGCGACCCGGGGTACCGGATGAGCCGCTCCACGTGGTCGGTGACGAGTTGCTCCGGGCTGATGGCGAGGTCCACGGGTATCGCGTTCTCGCCGAACAGTTCGGGGCGGCCGTAGTAATCGCCGGACCGGATGCGGGCGATCTTCGTGGGCGTGCGGAAGAGCGTCCAGGCGATCTGGCAGGCGATCATGTTGACCTCGTCGCTCGAGGTCAGTGCGACCAGCAAGTCCGCGCCTTCGGTGCCGGCGGCGACCAGGGTTGACGGCTGGCCGGCATTTCCCGACACCGTGCGGATGTCCAGGCGGTCCTGCAGCTCGCGCAGGACCTCGTCGCGCGTGTCGACGACCGTGACGTCGTTCGCCTGCTCACGCGCCAGCTGCTGCGCGGCGGTGCTGCCGACCTGGCCCGCACCCAGGATGATGATCTTCAAGAGACCTCCCTCGTCGCGTGCCAGATTCTAGCGCAGGCAGGTCTCGGCGGCCGGCCTGCACGGGATCCGGCGGGGCGCTCGCTCGCGAACTCGGCCGGAACTTTACGAGTTCGCTCGCGAGGCCCCGCCACCTCGTGCAGGCCGGCTGTCGACACATGAATGCGCTGGCGCGCGGCCGGGACCTGCGAGTGAGCGCATCAAGTTCCGGCGCGAACGAGCAGAGTCCCGGTCGCGCCGCGAGCGCTTGTGTCACCGTCAGGAGATCTGCTCGAGGCGCGCCAGTGAGTACATGAGTATCTTCTGGCCGACGTTCTCGAAGTTGACGTGGACCTGCTGGCTCTCGCCCTGGCCCTCGAAGCGCAGGACCGTGCCTTCGCCGAACTTCGGGTGCCGCACGCGCGCGCCGAGCCGCATCGGCAGCTCCTCGCCGGGGATCGGCACCGCGCGTGAGCGGCGCCGCTGGGCGTCGCCGTGGGCCGGTGCGGCGAGGGCGATTCGGTCGGAGGCATAGAGCGGCCGGCTGACCGAGATGCGCGGCCGGACGTCCTCCACCGCCTCGGGCGGCAGTTCGGACAGGAAGCGCGACGGCTCCCTGTAGGAAGTGCGCCCGAAGATTCGCCGGCTCTCGGCGTGCGTCAGGTAGAGCCGCTGCATGGCCCGCGTGAGGCCGACGTAGCAGAGCCTGCGTTCTTCCGGAAGGCGGTCGGCGTCGAAGGCCGAGTGCTCGGACGGGAACAGGCCTTCCTCGAGGCCGACGACGAACACCGTCGGGAACTCGAGGCCCTTGGCCGCGTGCAGCGTCATGAGCTGCACGCAGTCGAGCCCGGTCGCGGCCTGGGTCTCGCCGGACTCGAGCGTCGCGTGCGCGAGGAAGGAGGCGAGCGGCGACAGCTCCTCGTCGTTGCGCTCGGGCTGGAAGGCCTCCGCGGCATTCACGAGCTCGTCGAGGTTCTCGACGCGCGCCTCGCCCTTGTTGTCCTTCTCCTTCGCATGATGGTCGCGCAGGCCCGAGTGCTCGATGACGTGCTTGACCTGCTCGTGCAGCGGCAGCTCCGCGATAGCGACGGACAGCCGGTCGATCAGGGCGTAGAAGCCGCGCAGCGCACCCGCCGCGCGGGCCGGCAGGATCTCCGCCTGCGCGAGGCCGGCCTTCCACAGGCTGCGGCTGTTGTCGCGCGCGTCGTTCCTCAGGAGCTCGAGCGTCGCTCCGCCGATGCCGCGCGCCGGCAGGTTTACGACGCGCTCGAAGGCGATGTCGTCGTCGCGTGACTGCGTGAGGCGCAGGTAGGCGAGCGCATCCTTGATCTCTGCGCGCTCGAAGAACCTGAGGCCCCCGTACACGCGGTACGGGATGCGCGAGGCCATCAGCGACTCCTCGAATGCGCGGGACTGGGCGTTCGAGCGGTACAGCACGGCCGCGGCGGAAAGCGGCAGGCCGCGGCGCTGGTGCTCGCGGATGCGGTCGATCACGAAGTCCGCCTCGTCCCGCTCGTTGAAGGCGGCATACACGCGGATCGGCTCGCCGCCTTTCACCGCCGTCCACAGCTCCTTGCCCATGCGGTCGGCGTTCTTCGCGATCACGGCGTTCGCCGCGGCGAGGATCACGCCGGTGGACCGGTAGTTCTGCTGGAGCTTGTAGACGGTCGCGCCGAACTCGCGGCGGAAGTGCTGCATGTTCTCGACGCGCGCGCCGCGCCACCGGTAGATTGACTGGTCGTCGTCGCCGACGACGAAGGGCGCGCCTGTCTTGCCGACGAGCTGCCGGATCCAGTCGTACTGGATGCCGTTCGTGTCCTGGAACTCGTCCACGAGGATGTGCCGGAAGCGCTCGCGGTAATAATCGCCGAGGCCCGGCGCGTCGCGCAGGATCTCGAAGCTGCGCAGCATCAGCTCGGCGAAATCGACGACGCCCGCCGCCTCGCAGCGCGCCTCGTAGAGCTGGTACAGGTGGATCAGCTGCTTGCGTGTCGGGTCGTTGCGGTCGGAGAGGTTCTTCGAGCGGCGGCCCTCGTCCTTGTTCGAATTGATGAAGCCCTGCACCTCGCGCGGCACCCAGCGCTGCTCGTCGAGCTTCTGCTCGCGGATGATCCTGCGAACGAGGCGCTCCTGGTCGTCCTGGTCGAGGATCTGGAACGACTGCGGCAGGCGGGCCTCGCGCCAGTGGCGGCGCAGCATGCGGTGCGAGAGGCCGTGGAAAGTCCCGATCCAGAGGGCGTCGGCGGGCATGGAGAGCAGGCTCTCGATGCGCCCGCGCATCTCCGAGGCAGCCTTGTTCGTGAACGTGACGGCCATGAGGCCGTGCGGCGACACGCCGTGCTCGAGGATCAGCCAGGCCGCGCGGTGCGTGAGCACGCGCGTCTTGCCGCTGCCCGCGCCGGCGAGCACGAGCACGGGCCCGATCGGCGCGCTCACGGCGGCGCGCTGCTCCTCGTTGAGCGATTCCAGGAGTTCGTCGGCAGGCATGGGACCGCGGATTCTAATCAAAAAAGGGGACGTTCACCTTTTTCGAAAAGGTGAACGTCCCCTTTTCGCAGTCAGGGTTTCCTCTCCCTCGCGAACTCGATCAAGGCCAGCACGAGCGCGATGACGATCGGTCCTACGAAGAGCCCGATGAAGCCGAAGGCCGCAAGCCCGCCCAGCACCCCGATGAACACGGCAAGGGTGGGCAGGGGCGAGCGGCCGGAGATCAGCAGGGGCTTGATGAAGTTGTCGACGCTGCTGACGATGACGCCGACGACCAGGATGCCTACCGCCTGCCCGTAGGATCCCTGGATCAGGAGCGTTGCCAGGGCCGGTACCCACACCAGCGCCGTGCCGCCGAAGGGCACGACGGACAGGACCGCGGCAAGCACGCCGAACACCACCGGCGCTGGCAGTCCCACCACCGCAAAGCCGATGCCGAGCAGCACGCCCTGGATGACCGAGGTCAGCACCGTCCCGCGCACGACCGCGCGCGTCACCGAGGAGAGGCGCACGGCCAGCGCCTCGCGGCGTTCCGGGGGCAGCGGGACCAGCGTGGCGCCGAGCCGCGCGATCGCGCGGCCGTCCCGGATGATGAAGAAAAGGATGAACAGCATCACCGTGAACGCGAGGACGGTGCCGACCGCCCCGAGGAATGCCGTGCCGCCGTAACTCGCCAGCTGCTGGAACAGGTTGCGCCCGCCTTCCACCAGCCAGGCTTGCACCTGGGTCGTCGTGATCTCGAGGTTGGTATCCAGCCACTCGAGCACGCGCCCCACGCCGGGTATCCGGTCGAGCTCGCGCAAGGTCGTGGCCTGCGTGCCGCCGACCCAGTTTTGCAGCCGGCCCGCGAGCTCGGCCGCCTGGCGCGCAAAGGCGATCGCGACCGCCGTCAGCGGGCCGAGGAAGAGCACCAGCACGAGGATCGTCAGCGTGAAAGCGGATGCCGAGGCCCGGCCACGCATGGTTGCCGTCAGTTTCTCCTGCGCGGGCTGCAGCAGGAATCCGATAAAAAGCGCCCAGGCGATGGGGCCCAGGAACGGATCGATGATCCGGTAGACCAGGTAGGCGACGAGCAGCAGCCCGCCCGCCCCGAGCAGCCGCTGGTAGAAGACGA
The DNA here is from genome assembly GCA_035281265.1 of Steroidobacteraceae bacterium. Classification (GTDB taxonomy): domain Bacteria; phylum Pseudomonadota; class Gammaproteobacteria; order Steroidobacterales; family Steroidobacteraceae; genus SCUD01. The sequence goes on along the minus strand of DATEEF010000055.1, from coordinate 11,072 downwards.
TGTTGTCGCTCGTCGCCATGGCGCCTTCAGAGTGCCGCGCGGATGCGCGCCGCGTGCGTCGCGAGCACCGCGGGATCGGCGGGATCCGCGGCGTGGATGCCGAGGTCCTTGCCGACATAGCGCGGTATCACGTGGAAGTGCAGGTGAAACACGCTCTGGCCGGCGGCGGGACCGTTGAGCTGCGCGACCATCACGCCGGGCGGCGAGAACGCCTTCTTGATCGCTCGCGCGACCTTCTGCGTCGTGCGGATCGCGGCGGCGACGGACTCGGGCGGCGTCGTGAACAGGTCTTCGCCCGCGGCCTTCGGCACGACGAGGGTGTGGCCCTCCGCCTGCGGCATGATGTCCATGAACGCGAGCGTGTCCGCGTCCTCGTAGACCTTGTGGCACGGAATCTCCCCGCGGACGATGCGGGCGAAGATGTTGTCCTTGTCGTAAGCCATTAGAGGTTCCTAGGTCTCCAGCTCGATCGAGATCACGCAGTGATCCGGCCAGCGGCCGCCGGCGGGGTAGGCCCACGCCCGGTAAGATCCCGGCACGAGCCGGCCGGCGAGCCGCTCGCCAAGAATAAGGTAGTCGATGGGCATGCGCTTGCCGTAGGCGTTGCCGCAGCCTACCGCCCCGTGTGCCTCGCCCGGATTGACCAGGTCGGCGCCGGCCGGGTCGCCGTCGTCGATCTCCGGCCACATCGCGGCGATGGCGCCTTGCGCGTCCCGCGCGGCGTCGCGCTCGCGGTCGAAGCGGCGGTTGAAGTCGCCGATGATGCCGAACGCCTCCTGCGCCGCGGCGCGGCCGTCGATCCAGGCCTCCAGGACCGGCACCTGGCGCTGGAGCAGCCGGCAGTCGTCGCGCGCCGTCGTCAGCGGGTCGCGGTTGCAGGATGCCTTCAGGTGCACGCCGAGGAGCCGCATCTCGCTCTTCGTGCCGGGCTCGATCGTGACGTCGGCGCCCCAGCGCACGGTGTCCTCGGGAAGGCCGAGCGCCGCGTAATCCCGGTTGCAGCGGAATTCGACCCCCTTGCGGATTGCGAAGCCGACGTTCTGCACGTGCCTGCGCTTAGTGAAGCAGAAGGCATGCTCCGGGAAGATGGCGCGCGCAGCGTCCTCGCCGTCGATCTCCTGGAGCGCGATGACGTCGATCGGGAGCGTGGCCGCAAAATCGCGGATGCGCGCGAGATCCGCCTCGCTCCAGCGGCCCTTCGGCGCGAGGTCGCAGGGAATCGAGCGATCCTTCCCCGACGGGCGCCGGTCGCGCCCGTAGCACTGCTTCGCCAGCGTGTCGAACACCTGCGGCCGCATCATCCATTCCAGGTTCCAGGTCGCGAGCGTGAGCCGCTCGGCCGCGGCCGGCGCTGCGATCGCGGCCGCGAGGGCGGCCGCTGCAATGCGCCTCACGAACCCGCCTGGCGGCGGTTCGCGACGAGGTCGGTGACGACGGCGGGATCGGCGAGCGTCGAGGTGTCGCCGAGATGCTCGTGCTCGTTGGCGGCGATCTTGCGCAGGATCCGCCGCATGATCTTGCCGGAGCGCGTCTTCGGCAGGCCCGGCGCCCACTGGATGTGGTCCGGCTGCGCGATCGGGCCGATCTCCCTGCGCACCCATTGCGTCAGCTCGGCGCGCAGCGCATCGGAGCTCTTCTCGCCGCTCTTCAGCGTCACGTAGGCATAGATGCCCTGGCCCTTGATGTCGTGCGGGAAGCCGACGACGGCGGCTTCGGCGACTTTCGCGTGCGCGACGAGCGCGCTCTCGACCTCCGCCGTGCCGATGCGGTGGCCGGAGACGTTGATCACGTCGTCCACGCGGCCGGTGATCCACCAGTAGCCGTCCGCGTCGCGGCGGGCGCCGTCGCCGGTGAAGTACTTGCCGTGGAAGTGCGTGAAGTACGTCTGGATGAAGCGCGGGTGGTCACCGTAGACCGTGCGCATCTGCCCGGGCCAGCTGTCGAGCAGCACGAGGTTGCCTTCCGCCGCGCCCTCGCGGATGTGCCCGTGGCCGTCCACGAGCGCGGGCCGGATCCCCGGCAGCGGCAGCGTCGCGGACCCCGCTTTCAGGTCGGTCGCGCCGGGCAGCGGCGAGATCAGGATCCCGCCGGTCTCGGTCTGCCACCAGGTGTCGACGACCGGGCGACGGCCGTCGCCCACGACGCGGTGATACCACTCCCAGGCCTCGGGATTGATCGGCTCGCCGACGGAGCCGAGGAGGCGCAGGCTCTTGCGCGACGCGACTTTCACCGGCGCGTCGCCGTCGCGCATCAGCGCGCGGATCGCGGTCGGCGCCGTATAGAAGATGTTGACCTGGTGCTTGTCCACCACGCGCCAGAAGCGCGACGTGTCGGGATGGTTCGGCACGCCCTCGAACATGAGGCTGGTCGCGCCGTTGCTGAGCGGGCCGTAGACGATGTAGCTGTGGCCCGTCACCCAGCCGACATCGGCCGTGCACCAGAAGACGTCCTCCTCGCGGTAGTCGAAGACGATCGCGAAGCTGTAGTTCACGTACACGAGGTAGCCGCCCGTCGTGTGCAGCACGCCCTTCGGCTTGCCGGTCGACCCGGACGTATACAGGATGAACAGCGGGTCCTCGGCATTCATCCGCTCGGGCTCGCAGGTCGCGGGTTCCGCGGCGACGATCTCCTCGTAACGGACGTCGCGGCCGGCGACCCAGCGGACATCGGCGCCGGTGCGCTTCACGACGACGACGTTCCTGACGTCGAGCTTGTGCGCGGCGATCGCCTCGTCGACATTCGCCTTGAGCGGAACTTTCTTGCCGCCGCGCACGCCCTCGTCCGCGGTGATCACGAGCGTCGAGGCACAGTCCTGGATGCGGCCCGCGAGCGATTCCGGCGAGAACCCGCCGAACACGACCGAGTGGATGGCGCCGACGCGGGCGCAGGCCAGCATCGCGACCGCGGCCTCGGGGATCATCGGCATGTAGATCGTGACGCGGTCGCCCTTCTTCACGCCGAGCTTGCGCAGGGCGTTGCCGAACCGGCACACGCCATCGTAAAGCTCGCGGTAGGTCACGCGGCGGGAGACGCCCGGGTCGTCGCCCTCGAAGAGGAGCGCGGTCTTGTCGGCGCGCTGCCCGAGCTGCCGGTCGAGGCAGTTGACCGAGACATTGAGCTCGCCGTCCTCGTACCAGCGGATACGGAAATCCGCGGGGTCGAAGGAGACGTCCTTGATGCGCGTCGGGAAGCGGTACCAGTCGATGCGCTTCGCCACCTTGGCCCAGAACCCGGCCGGGTCGCGGACGGATTCCTCGTATGCAGCCTTGTAATCCGCCGCCTTGACCACCGCCTTGGCGGCGAAGGCCTCCGGAACGGGGTGAACGTAGTCGGTCATGGGACCCGCATTCTAAGCGTTCACGCCCGGGACAAGTTCTGGCGGCAGGTGGGAGCCGCGTCGAGCGCGGCTAGAGGTCGGCGACCGCGAAGGTGTCGCAGGCCTCGAAGGAGCCGGTCTGGATGCCGCGGTGGAGCCAGCGCTGGCGCTGCTCCGAGGTGCCATGCGTGAAGGAATCCGGGATCGCCTGGCGCCCGGCGTTCCGCTGCAGGCGATCGTCGCCGATCGCCGATGCGGCACGCAGTCCCTCGTCGAAGTCGCCCGGCTCGATCATGTCCTGCTTGCCGGCGTAATTCCCGAAGATGCCGGCGAGGCAATCGGCCTGCAGCTCGATGCGCACGGAAAGCTGGTTGGCTTCCACCTCGCCGACGCGCTGTTGCCTCTCCTGGACCTGGCTGGAAATGCCGAGCCGGTTCTGCACGTGGTGCCCGACCTCGTGCGCGACGACATAGGCGTAGGCGAAGTCGCCGCCGGCCTGGAGCTTCGTCGCCATCTCCTTGAAGAAGGACATGTCGAGGAAGACGCCCTCGTCCCGCGGGCAATAGAACGGCCCGACGCCGGAGTCCGCGACGCCGCAGGCCGATTCGACGGCTTCGCGGAACAGCACGAGCGTCGGGGCCTGGTACTGGCCGCCCATGGCCGCAAACTCCGTCGCCCAGAGGTCCTCGGTCGTGGCCAGCATCGTCCTGACGAACTCCTCGGTCTTCTGTTCCTCGGCCGTGGGTTCGTAGGGCACCTGCGTCGTCGTAACCGGCCCGTTCGCCGCGTTCTGGAGGATGGGCGTCGGGTCGCCGCCGAGGAACATCACGATGAGCGCGATGGCGAGCGTGCCGAGGCCTCCGCCCACGAGGCCGCCGCGGCTGATGCGCATGCCGCGCCGATCCTCGACGTTGTCGCTTTGCCGGCGGCCTTCCCAGCGCATGCCCTTACCTCGGCGTCAGAACGGCGCGCGCGGCAGGTAGTGATCGACGAGCAGTGCCGCGAACAGGAGCGCCAGGTAGTTGATTGAAAACCGGAACGTGCGCATGGGCAAGTCGGCGCGGTCCGACTTGAGCAGTTGCCGGCTCTTATTCATGAACAGGACATCGAGAACGAGCGCCGCGAGCAGGTAGAAGAGCCCGGCCATGCCCGTGACGAAGGGCAGCACCGTGACCACGGCGAGCAGCACGGTGTAGTACCAGATGAACTGCTTGGTGTACGCGACGCCGTGCGTCACCGGCAGCATCGGGATGCCGACGCGGGCGTACTCGTCCCGGCGCGCGATGGCGAGCGCCCAGAAGTGCGGCGGCGTCCAGGCGAAGATGATGAGGAAAAGCAGCAGCGCGTCCGGGTCCACGGACCCCGTCACCGCGGTCCAGCCGAGCACCGGTGGCGCCGCGCCGGCCGCCCCGCCGATGACGATGTTCTGCGGCGTCGCGCGCTTGAGCCACACCGTGTACACGACGGCATAGCCGATGATCGAGAAGAAGGTCAGCACCGCCGTCAGCGCGTTGACGAGGAGCGCGAGGATGAGCATCGAGCCCGCGCCGAGCACGAAGGCGAAGGACAGCGCGTAAGCCTCGGACACCGTGCCGCGCGGCAGGGGCCGCAGGCGCGTACGCGCCATCTCGGCGTCGATGCGGGCATCGAGCACGTGGTTGATGGCCGCGGCGGAAGAGGCCGCGAGCGCGATGCCGATCGTGCCCCAGACGAGGGCCGCGGCGGGCGGGAAGCCGGGCACGGCGAGGAACATGCCCACGATCGCCGTGAACATGATGAGCGAGACGACCTTGGGCTTCGTCAGCGCGAAATAGTCGCGCGCCCGGGCGGAGACCCGGCCGGCTGTCGCTGCCGTGTGCGCTTCGCGGGCGGTCATGAGGCGGGAAATGCTATCACCCTTTCTGGCCGGTGACGGCGCGGGCATTGCGGGCCACTTCGTCCATGAGCCCGCGCAGGAATTCGGCAAAAACGCGCACGCGGGCGAGCCGCTCGGCGGCGCGCGTGTGCACGACGGAGATCGGCGGTCCCGCCACGCCGAGGTCGGGCAGGACGATCTGCAGGCGCCCGTCCATCAGGGCGCGCGCGGCCATGAGGTCCATGGTCTGGGCGATGCCGACGCCGCTCGCGGCCGCGAGCATCACGGCCTCGGTCTCGTTCACCGTTACGCCGAAGGACAGGCGGGGCGGCGTGACGCCCTCGGGAAACAGCCAGGCCCGCGGCTGCAGCGAATCGGCGGTCGTCGAGCCGATCAGCGCGTGCTGCGCGAGGTCGCCGACGGCCTGCGGACGGCCAGAGCGCGCGAGGTAGGCGGGCGATGCGCAGAAAATCCAGCGCGCACGCGCGATCGGGCGCGCGACGAGCTGCGGATCCTCGATCACGCCGCCGCGCACGGCGAGGTCGACGCCCTCCTTGACGAGGTCCACGACGCGCTCGTTGACGCGCAGTTCCACCTCGATGCCGGGGTAGCGCGCGAGGAAATCGGGCAGCGCCGGCAGCAGCAGGTGGCGCGCGAAGGAGCCGGCGACGTCGACGCGCAGCCGACCCTCCGGGCGCTCCTTGCCCTGGCGCAGGGTTTCCTCCACGGCCGCGAGCTCGGCGAAGACGCGGCGGCAATGGGCGAGGTAGTCCGCGCCGGCCGGGGTCACCGCGACCTTGCGGGTGGTGCGATTCAGGAGCCTGAGGCCGAACCGGCGCTCGAGGCGCTGGACGTGCGTGGTGACCATGGCGCGCGAGAGTCCCAGCGCATCGGCGGCCCGGGTGAAGGAGCCGAGCTCGGCCACCCGGGCAAAGGCTTCCATGGCCTGGAAATCCCGCATGATTCTCTATTATTCACAGAAAATGAACAATTAAGTCAATATTGGGGTGTTTATCGGAACAATGCCGGCGCGTACTTTCTCTCTTGTACTAGCAGGAGAGCCGACATGTTCCTCTTCGATCGTTCCGGACTCGCGGTGTGCCTGGCGCTCGTCGTCGCGGCGTTCCCGGTCCTGCTCCAGGTCTTCGGACTCGCCTAACGCTGCGGCGGCCGGTAGCGGCCGACTTCGGAGCGCGGGCTCAGGGACCGGAGCAGCGCGACCGTCGCCAGCACGAGCAGGACTGCGCCTGCGTTGTGGGCCGTACCGAGCGAGAGCGGCCATCCCTGCCAGATGAGATTCATCCCGATCGCGACCTGCAACAGGACCGCGACGCCGACGGCGACCGCGGAGATGCGCGTCGCATTGGACTGCCCGCGCCGCCAGGCGCCCGCGACCACGAGCAGCAGCACGATCGTCGTGACGTACGCGCCGAGCCGGTGCGTGTAGTGGATCGCGACGCGCGCCGGCGCATCCAGCACGCCGCCCTCGTAGTCGATGCCGAGACCGCGCCAGAGGATGAAGGCGTTCCGGAAGTCCATGGGCGGCCAGAACGACGCCTGGCAGGCCGGGAAATCCGGGCAGGCGGCGGCGGCGTAGTTGGTGCTCGTCCATCCGCCGAGCGCGACCTGCACCGCGAGCACGGCGATGCCCGCGAGCGCGAGCTTTCGCAGCCCGCGCTCCGCCGCCTTCAGCTCGCGGCGTGCCGGCGGAAGCGCGAGCCACCACAGGATCGCAAGCGTCAGCAACCCGCCGAGGAGGTGGAGCGTCACGATCAGCGGCTTCAGCAGCAGCGTGACCGTCCACATGCCGAGCAGCGCCTGCACCACCAGCAGGGCGAGCAGCACCCAGGGCAGCACGCGCGGCTGCGCCGGGTCGCGGCGGTTCAGGATGGAGAGCCCGACCAGTCCGATCACTAGCAGCCCGAGCCCGCCCACGATGTAGCGGTGCACCATCTCGTTGATGGCCTTCTGGTAGTCGAAGGGGCGGTCCGGGTTCGCGGCGTTGATCTCGTCCACGCGCTCGGCCGCCTGGCTCGGATGCACGTGCCCATAGCAGCCGGGCCAGTCCGGGCAGCCGAGACCGGCGTTCGTGAGCCGCACCCAGGCGCCGACCACCACGACGATCGCGCAGAGCAGGGTCGCGACGAGCGCGGCGCGGCGGAACCAGAGCAAGTTCCGGGTTTCGGGCATGGGCCTCCCCTGTGCAGCGCTTCCCTAACCGATGCTGGACAGGCGCAGCAGTCGTTCGAGGTCCTTGAGCAGCCCGCGCGCCGAGCCGTTCGCAGGGTAACTCATCATCAGGTTGCCATGCGGGTCGGCTATATAAATGCCCGGCGCGCCGTCCACCGCGGGCGGGAACTGCGCGAGATAGCCCGTGCCACCGGCCGCGGCGGTGTACAGCTTGAGGTCCGTCTCGCCGGACTCGAAGTCCGCGGCCGCGCAACCGCCGTCGTGCACGAGGACGCGCTGGACGCGGTTCGCGTCCTTATCGAGGGCCAGCCGCACGCGTGCCAGCTCCTCGAGCAGCGCGCGCTCGCGCGGGCCGCAGTCTCCCGCGACCGGACGGATGACGGACCACCGTCCCTGGAAGGCGTCCGCGGGGGCGTTTTCGCCGTCTGCGAGCGTGAGGCCCGCGGCGTCGAGCGGGCGCGGCGGGTCGATCAGCGTTCCCTGCGTGTTGACGACCGGGCGCCAGTCCACGGAGCGGTACAGCACGATCGCCGTCAGCACCGGCACGATGAAGAGCGAGGCGATCAGCAGGAATTGCCGGCGGCCGCGCCGTTGTGCGTCCTGGGGGTTCAAGCGGGCTCCCCGGTCTTTCTGAAGCTGAGGACGAACCAGATGGCCGCCGCGAGAGCGGCGAAGGCGAACCACTGGACGGCGTAACCGAGGTGCCGGTCGGGCGTCGTGCCCGGCACGTTCCATTGCCGGACATAGCCGTCGGGCACGCCGGGATCGAGCAGCACCTGGCGCGGCGCCAGCTCGCGGCCGAGTGCAGCGGCAAGATCCGGTATCGACGGATACTGGACGAGGCGGGGCCAGCCCGAGGCCGCCGGTCCCTTCAGCCAGATGCCGGGGCGCGGCAGGTCGTCGATGCGGCCGACGACCGTGCGCTTCTCGTCGCCGACGTCCACCGCCGGCAGGTCCTGGCGCGTCGTGCCGAATGGCAGCCAGCCGCGATTCACGAGCACGGTGTCGCCGTTGTCGAGGACGAGCGGCGTCAGTACCTGCACGCCCGCGACGCTCTCGTGGCTCATGTTGTCGAGCAGGAACTGGTGCCGCGCGTCGTAATGACCGCGAAGCGAGACGCGCTGGAAGCGCGGCGCATCGGCGGGCAGCTGCGCCCAGTCGAGCGCGGGTCCGCCCGCGCTGAAATTGCGCGCCATGACGCGCTTTTCCTCGGCGCGGCCGAGTTGCCAGTTGCCGAGCGTGGCAAACAGGACGACCGCGCAGGCGGCGAGCACGGTGGGGACGAGCCGGGGCGCGAAGGACCGGTTTCTGCGGGCGTTCAGCACCGGGCTATACTCGCGCATACCAAGTGCCGGGGCCGATCCATGACAGGCGTGAAGTGGCTGGTTTTGCTCATCTTTTTCGCGATCGTCCTGAGCCTCGTCTCGGCCATGGTCCAGCTCGTGCACGACTATAAAGGTGAGACCCGCCGCATGGTGCGGGCGCTGTCCATTCGCGTCGGCCTTTCCATCTTCCTCTTCATCGTCCTGTGGTGGACCTGGAAGATGGGCTGGATCGAGCCGCACGCGGTCGGCGGCTGAGCTCAGTCGGCGGATTCCGAGAGCGCGCGGATCGACGGCAGGTTGCGCCAGCTCCCGCCGACGTCCATCCCGAACCCGAAGACGAAGCGGTCCGGCACGCGGATTCCGGTGAAGTCCGCCATCACCTTGGGCAGCTCCTTGCGGACCTTGACGGCGAAGGCCGCGAGCAGGACCTGCGACGCGCCCAGCTCGAAGAAGCGCGAGCGGATCGCGAGCAGCGTCTGGCCCTCGTCCAGGATGTCGTCGAGGAGAAGCACCGTGCGGCCGGTCACCGACTCGTGCGGGCCGGCGATCCACACGAGCTCGCCGCCCTTCGTGTCTCGCCCGTAGCGGCGCACGTGCACGTACGTCAGGTCGAGGGCGAACGGGAGCCGCGGCAGCAGCTGGCCGGCAAAGACGAGCCCGCCGTTCATCACGGTAACGGCGAGCGGGTGCTTGCCGGAGAGGCGTGCCGTGATCTCGCCCGCCATGCGGTCCAGCGCGGCCTGCACGTCGGCGGCGGAAACGACTTCCTCGGAGCGCGGGATGCTCTGCGTCATGGGCGGATCACCGTGCGCACATCGTCGCGGAAGGCCTCGAGGTCGTCCAGCACGCCGTTGATGGTTGCCGCGTCGAGCGGCACGATGCGGGTCACGGCGTGGGAAAGGTCGAGCTGGCGACGCTGGATGAAGTCCATCAGCTCGCCGATTTCCGAGGCGAGGTGATCGGAGACGCCGATGATCTCCGCCTCCCGGTTGAGGACGTCGCGATAGGGCGCGATGGTCATGCGCTCCTGCGTGAGCCCCGCGAGCGCGGCGCGCCCCTGCGGCGCGAGCACCTCGACCGCCTGCTCCATCGTGCGCGCGAAGCCGATCAGCTCGAGCGCGGCGTCCACGCCGCGCCCGCCGGTCGCCGCGCGGATCGCATGGACGGGATCGCCGGCGCGTGCGTCGACGGGGACGGCGCCATGGCGCTTCGCGAGCGCCAGCTTCGCGGGATTCACGTCGACGGCATAGACTGCCACCGCGCCCAGCGCGCGCGCGAGCTGCAGCGCCGAGACGCCGAGGCCGCCGATGCCGAAGACGGCGACGGTGTCGCCCTTGCCGACGCCCGCCTTGCGCAGCGCATGCAGCGCCGTGGCCGATGAGCACATCAGGATCGCGCCCTGCTCGAAAGGGACGAAGTCGGGCAGCGGATGCGCGTTCGCCGCGGGCACGCGGATGAGGTCCGCGTAGCCGCCGTCGCGGTCCTTGCCGATCATCTGGCCGGTCGCGCAGAACTGCTCCCGTCCCGCGCGGCAGTCGCGGCACTCGCCGCAGGTGACGAGATAGTGCACGCAGACTCGATCGCCGGCGCGTCGCGTCGCGACGCCCGCGCCGACGGACTCGACGATGCCCGCGACCTCGTGGCCGAGCGTGAGAGGGTGGTTCGTGGAGCCGATGCCCGCGCGGTAATGCGCGTCCGAGTGGCAGATGCCGGCCGCCTTCACGCGGATCAGCACCTCTCCGGGCCCGGGCGCGGGCGGCTCCAGCGTCGCATCGACGAGTTCCCGGCCCGGGGCCTCGAGGCGCACGGCGCGGCAGGTAGCGGGCGACTTCGCCAGTGTCATGGCGCGATTCTAGCCAACTGCGACAAAGCGGCTGCCGCCCGCGCCGGGCCGTTGCCCGGCGTAAACATGGCGTCACGCTGCGTTCCTAGAATGGTGGCGCAAGGGGCATTGCAACCCTTTGAGCCGCCGCCGCATCAGTGAGGGTGCCGGGTCGCACATATCGAACTTATTCGCTGACAGGCAATAAGTTCGATATGTGCGACCCGGCACCAATCGGGAGCCCGCGTGAACCTGACCGAGAAATCGCTGAAGAGCCCGATCGGCGTCGCCGTCGGCGTAGGCCTCATCGTCGTGCTCGGCATCGTGGCGCTGATCCGCCTGCCGGTGCAGCTGTTCCCGGACATCGACGAGCCGGTCGTCACAATCTTCACCGGCTGGCGCGCGGCCGCGCCCACCGAGGTTGAGTCCGAGCTGATCGAGCCGCAGGAGCAGGCGCTGCGCGGACTGCCGGGCCTGCAGCAGATCCAGTCGTTCGCGAACGCGGGCGGCGCCTTCATCAACCTCGAGTTCGCGATCGGCACCGACATGGGCCGCACGCTCATC
>DATEEF010000054.1:0-9780 GCA_035281265.1 Steroidobacteraceae bacterium | reverse complement strand
GGATGTCCGCCATGCGGCCTTCCTTAAGCATGTCGCCGCTGAAGGCGGACACGGAAAGGGGCACGTCCTGGAGCGACTGCTGGCGCTTCTGCGCCGTGATCACGACTTCCTCGAGCCCGACCACCTGGGGCTGCCCGGCTGCAGCCTGGGGCGCCGGCGCCGTCTGCTCCTGGGCGAGTGCGGCGATCGGATACGACAAGGCGGCGACGACGGTCGCATGGACCGCCGCCCGGATCGGGCTATTCATGCTTATTCCCCTAACGGCTCGAGATCTGGGCGTCTTCACGCTACCCGAGAATACGCTGCGGCGCGCATTCAGTCCAAGCGGTCGATGATTCCCGCCAGCGTCTCGAAGATCCGGTCCACTTCCTTGCGCTCGATGATGAGCGGCGGCGACATCGCGATCGTGTCGCCGGTGGTGCGGATCAGGAGCCCGGCATTGAATGCCGCGACGAGCGCTTCGTAGCCCCGCGCGCCCGGGGCGCCCTCGCGGGAGCTGAGCTCGATGCCCGCAACGATGCCGTATGCGCGCAGGTCCGCGACGTTCCTGCGGCCCTTGAGCGAATGCACGGCGTCCGACCAGTACGGCGCCATCGCCTTTGCGCGCTCGAAGAGCCCTTCGCCGCGGTAGATCTTCTGCGCCGCGAGGCCGGCGGCGCAGGCGATCGGGTGGGCCGAATACGTGTAGCCGTGGAAAAGCTCGATGGCGCCCGGCGGGCCCTGCATGAAGGTGTCGTAGATCTCGCGCTTCGCGAATACGCAGCCCATCGGCACGGCGCCGTTCGTGAGGCCCTTGGCGCAGGTGATCAGGTCCGGCACGACGTCGAATTCCTGCGACGCAAAAGCCGAGCCCGTGCGCCCGAAGCCGGTGATCACCTCGTCGAAGATGAGGAGGATGCCGTGCTTCGTGCACAGCTCGCGCAGTCGCTTCAGGTAGCCCTTCGGAGGCAGCAGCACGCCGGTCGAGCCCGCGATCGGCTCGACGATCACCGCCGCGATCGTCGAGGCGTCGTGCAGAGCGACGAGGCGCTCGAGGTCGTCCGCGAATTCCGCGCCGTGCTCGGGCAGGCCCTTGGAGAACAGGTTGCGAGCCGGATCGTGCGTGTGCCGCAGGTGATCGACGCCCGGCAGCATCATCCCGAAGAACTTGCGGTTGTTGACCATGCCGCCGACTGAAATGCCGCCGAAGCCGACGCCGTGGTAGCCGCGCTCGCGGCCGATCAACCGGCTCCTCGCGCCTTCGCCGCGGATGCGGTGGTAGGCGATCGCGATCTTGAGCGCGGTGTCAACAGACTCGGAACCGGAGTTCGTGAAGAAAACGCGGTCGAGGCCCTTGGGCGAAATCTCGACCAGCGAGCTCGCGAGCTCGAATGCGATCGGGTGCCCCATCTGGAAGGGCGGCGCGTAATCCATCACCGCGATCTGCTTCGCGACCGCGTCGGTGATTTCCTTGCGGCCGTGGCCCGCATTGACGCACCAGAGGCCGGCCGCGGCGTCCAGCACCTGCCTGCCGTCGGGCGTCCAGTAGTACAGGCCTTCGGCGCGGGCGAGCAGGCGGGGGTTGGCCTTGAACTGCCGGTTCGCGGTGAACGGCATCCAGAAGGCGTCGAGGTCCAGTGGGCGAACGGCGCTCATGATAATTGACACTCCGAGGGCAGAATGGGGATATTACGCGGCTTCGTGTTTAAAATCATAGACAAACGGGACATCGCATGGCCAACGACGTAGCGGCGCGGCTGAAGGCCGTGCGGCAGATGCACGGCCTCTCGCAGCGCGAACTCGCGAAGCGCGCCGGGGTCACCAACGGCATGATTTCCCTGATCGAGCAGGGCCGCGTCAGCCCGTCGGTCGCCTCGCTCAAGAAGGTCCTGGACGGGCTCCCGATGGGCCTCGCCGAGTTCTTCACGATGGACCCGGCCGGGACGACGCAGGTGTTCTACGGGCGCGAGGAGCTCGTCGAGCTCGGCGAAGGGCCGGTTTCGCTGCGCCTCGTCGCGGCCCACCGCCCCGGGCGGCGCATGACGGTCTTGCACGAGACCTACGAGCCGGGCGCGGACACGGGCGCGGAAATGCTGCACCACGCCGGGGAAGAGGGCGGCGTCGTGGTGTCGGGCAAGGTCGAAGTCACGATCGGAGGCCAGACCCGCGTGCTCGGGCCGGGGGATGCCTACTATTTCGCGAGCGCGGTGCCGCACCGCTTCCGCAATCGCGGGCGCGAGCGCTGTGAGATCATCAGCGCCTCGAGCCCCCCGACGCTGTGAGGACATGACCGTGACCCGGGAACAGAAGACCGTGGATTGGCGCGAACTCGCGAAGGCACTCGCACCGCGCACGCAGGCTTTCATCGACGGCAAGTACGTGCCGGCGATCTCCGGCGCGACGTTCGACTGCATCAACCCGGCAAACGGCAAGGTCATCGCCCAGGTCGCATCCTGCGACGCGCCGGACGTCGAAGTCGCCGTCGCGAGCGCCCGCCGGGCCTTCGAGGGCGGCGCCTGGTCACGGCGCGCCCCGGGCGCGCGCAAGAAAGTGCTGCTGCGTTTCGCCGAGCTCATCCGCAAGCATCGCGAGGAGCTCGCGCTCACCGAGACGATGGACATGGGCAAGCCGATCTCGGACTCGATGAAAGTCGACGTCCCGGCCGCCGCGAACTGCATCGCCTGGTATGCCGAGGCGATCGACAAGGTTTATGACGAGGTCGCGCCAACCGGCCACGAGACGCTCGCGCTGATCACGCGCGAGGCCGTGGGCGTCGTCGCGGCCATCGTGCCCTGGAACTTCCCGCTCCTCATGGCCACGTGGAAACTGGGACCGGCGCTCGCGACCGGCAACTCGGTGATCCTCAAGCCGTCGGAGAAGTCGCCGCTGACGGCGCTGCGCGTCGCGGAGCTCGCGATGGAAGCGGGCCTGCCGGAGGGCGTGCTGAACGTCGTGCCGGGCTTCGGGGCGACGGCGGGCGAGGCGCTCGCCCTGCACATGGACGTCGACTGCGTCGCCTTCACCGGCTCCACGCGCACCGGCAAGCGCATGCTGGAATACTCCGGCAGGTCGAACATGAAGCGCGTCTGGCTCGAGTGCGGCGGCAAGGCGCCGAACGTCGTGCTGGGCGACGTCGCGGACGTCGAGCGCGCCGCGAGCGCGGCGGCTTTCGGCATCTTCTTCAACCAGGGCGAGATGTGCTCGGCGGCCTCGCGACTCGTCGTGCACGAGTCCGTGAAGGACGCGATGCTCGAGAAGATCGTCGAGATCGGCCGCACCATGGCACCCGGCGATCCGCTCGACCCGAAGACCCGCCTCGGCGCGATCGTGGACCAGGTGCAGCTCAACACCGTCATGGGCTACATCGAGTCCGGCAAGCAGGAAGGCGCGGAGGTCCGGCTCGGCGGCGAGCGCGCGCTACGGGACAGCGGCGGCTACTTCGTCGAGCCGACCGTGTTCTCCAACGTGCGGCCGCAGATGAAGATCGCTCGCGAGGAGATCTTCGGGCCGGTCCTCTCGACGATCACCTTCAGCGACGTCGAGGAGGCCGTGAAGATCGCGAACGACGTGAGCTTCGGGCTGACCGCCGCCGTGTGGAGCCGCGACATCTCGACGGCGCACCGCGTGGCGAAGCGCCTGCGAGCGGGCACCGTCTACGTGAACTGCTACGACGCCGACGACATCACGGTGCCGTTCGGCGGCTTCAAGCAGTCCGGCAACGGGCGCGACAAGTCGCTGCACGCGATGGACAAGTACACCGAGCTCAAGACGACCTGGGTCGACCTGTCATGAAAGTCACCGTAGCGGCGACCCAGATGGCCTGCAGCTGGGACCGCGAGGCCAACATCGCCAACGCCGAGAAGCTGATCCGCGAGGCCGCGAAGCAGGGCGCGAACATCGTCCTGATCCAGGAGCTGTTCGAGGCGCCGTACTTCTGCAAGGACCACCTCGCGAAGCACTTCGAGCTGGCGGCCCCGATATCCGAGAACACCGCGATCAAGCGGCTCGCGCAGGTCGCGAAGGAGCTGAAGGTCGTGCTGCCGCTCTCGGTGTTCGAGCGTGCGCAGAACGCCTATTTCAACACGCTCGTCATGGTGGATGCCGACGGCTCGATCATGGGCATCTACCGCAAGTCGCACATCCCCGAGAGCCCGGGTTACCACGAGAAGTTCTACTTCTCGCCCGGCGACACCGGCTTCAAGGTCTGGCCCACGCGCTTCGGGACGCCCGGCGTCGCCGTTTGCTGGGACCAGTGGTTCCCGGAGACCGCGCGCGCGATGGCGCTCCAGGGCGCCGAGATCCTGTTCTTCCCGACGGCGATCGGCTCGGAGCCGCAGGACCCGTCGCTCGATTCGCGGTTCCACTGGCAGCGCACGATGCAGGGCCACGCCGCGGCGAACGTGATGCCGCTGGTCGCCTCGAACCGCATCGGCACGGAGAAGGGCGAGAAGCTCGAGATCACGTTCTACGGGCATTCCTTCATCGCCGACCACACCGGCGCCATCATCGCCCAAGCCGACGACCACAGCGAGCAGGTCATCACCGCGACCTTCGACCTCGACGAGATCCGCAAGTACCGCCATTCCTGGGGCCTGTTCCGCGACCGCCGGCCCGACCTGTACGGGCCCATCCTGAAGCTGGACGGTGGCCGCGGCTGAGGACGCACTCGCAGGCCGCATCGCCTGCGTGGACCTCGAGACCACGGGCGGGCAGGCCGCGCGTGACCGGGTCATCGAGGCGGGCATCGTGCTCCTCGAAGGCGGCGAGGTCATCGAGGAGTACTCGACGCTCGTGAATCCGGGCGTGCGCATCCCGTACGCGATCCAGGAGTTCACCGGCATCTCGGAGGCGATGGTCGCCGACGCACCGCCGTTCGAGGCCGTCGCCGGCGAGATTGCCGCGCGGCTCGACGGCCGGCTCTTCGTCGCCCACAACGCCCGCTTCGACTACGGGTTCCTGCGCTGCGAGTTCCGCCGCCTCGAGCGGCGCTTCCGGGCGCCGGTGCTCTGCACGGTGCGCCTCTCCCGCGCGCTCACGCCCGGCGAGCGCGGCCACAACCTCGACGCGGTGATGGAACGCCACGGCATCGCCTGCGCGGCGCGCCACCGGGCGCTGGGCGACGCGCAGGTGCTCGCGCAGTTCCTGCGCATCGCGCGGGGCCGCTGGCCAGCCGCGGAGCTGGACGCGATCGTGGCGCGG
Source organism: Steroidobacteraceae bacterium (assembly GCA_035281265.1). Taxonomy (GTDB): domain Bacteria; phylum Pseudomonadota; class Gammaproteobacteria; order Steroidobacterales; family Steroidobacteraceae; genus SCUD01. Next base: position 4,602 of record DATEEF010000054.1, on the reverse strand, counting down.
CTCGCGGGCAGCACGCGCCTGCCGCCGCAGCTCGACCCCGCGCTCGCCGACGAGCTGCCCGAGGGGCCGGGCGTCTACCTCTTTTACGGCGAGGGCGACGCGCTCCTCTACGTCGGCAAGGCGAATAACCTGGCCACGCGCGTGACGGCGCATTTCGCCGAGGCGCGCACGAAACTCGCGCGCGAGCTCACGAGCCGCGTGCGACGCGTCGAGTGGGTGGAGACCGCCGGCGAGTTCGGCGCGCTCGTCACGGAGGCGCGGATCGTCCGGGCGCGGAAGCCGCTCCTCAACCGTGCTGCGCGCGACTCGGGCTCGCTGTGGGCGATCCGGCTGCGCGAGGACGGCGCGGCGCCCCTGGCTTCGATCGAGATGCTGGATGCGATCGACGATCCGGGTGCGAGCTATGGATTGTTCCGCCGGCGCGTGGACGCGGAGCGCGCGCTGGAAGGGCTGGCGCGCGGGCACGAGCTCTGCGCGAAATGGCTGGGCCTGGAGGCGGGCGAGGGCTCCTGCGTCGGCCTCCAGCTCGGGCGCTGCCGCGGCGTCTGCATCGGACGCGAGCCGCCCGCGCTGCACGCCGTGCGGGCGCGGCTCGCGCTCGCGGGCCTCAAGCGCCGCGAATGGCCCTTCAAGGGACCGATCGGGATCCGCGAACGCGACTGGCGCGGCGTCGAGGAGACGCACGTCTTCGACCGCTGGTGCTACGGCGACGAACCATTCGACCTCGACGTCTACCGCATCCTCGCAGGGTTCCTCGACCGGCCGATCCGCGGCGCCGAGCTCCTGCAGCCGCAGGACGCATGATCCGCGCGCCCTTCTTCGTGACGGCGGCGACCGCGACGGCGGACCTGCTGGCGGCGGAGCTTGCCGCGCTCGGCATCGAGGGCGCGCGCGAGGTGCAGGGCGGCGTCGCCTGCGAGGGCGACCTCGCGGCGGCCTACCGGGCCTGCCTCGGGTCGCGCATCGGCCTCCGGGTGCTCTGGCAGCTCGCGCGGTTCCCGGCGGACGACGCTTCCGCGCTGTACGCGGGCGTGCGTGACGTCGACTGGTCCGCGCACATGGATGCATCGGGGACGCTGGTCGTCGATTTTTCCGGCGCCATCCCCGGCATCACGCACACGCAGTTCGGCGCGCAGCGCGTCAAGGACGCCGTCGTCGACCAGTTTCGCGAGCGCACAGGCACCCGGCCGTCGGTCGACCGCGAGATGCCGACCATCCGTATCAACGTGCATGCCGCCCGCGGCGCGGTGACGGTCGCCATCGACCTGTCGGGCGACAGCCTGCACCGGCGCGGCTACCGCGGCGCCCAGGGCGCGGCGCCGCTCAAGGAAAACCTCGCGGCTGCGATCCTGATCCGCGCCGGCTGGCCGGCGATCGCGGCCGCCGGCGGCTCCTTCGTCGATCCGATGTGCGGCTCCGGGACGCTGCCGATCGAGGCCGCGCTGATCGCCGCGGACATCGCGCCAGGGCTCCTGCGTCCCGGCTTCGGCTTCGAGCGCTGGAAGCAACATGACCCGGACGCGTGGGCCGCGCTGCGCACGGCGGCCGAGGGGCGCCGCCAGGTCGCGCTGCTGACGCCGGGCCGCGTGCGCGGCTTCGACCGCGACCCGGTCGCGATCCGCGACGCCGAGGCGAATGCCGCGCGTGCCGGCCTCGGCAAGCGGCTGTTCTTCCAGCGCTGCGAGCTCGCGAAGCTGCCGGCGGCGCCGGCGCCCACGGGACTCGTTGCCGTGAACCCGCCCTACGGCGAGCGCATCGGCGAGACCGATGAGCTGCGCGGGCTTTACGCGCTGCTGGGCGAGCGGCTGCGCGCCGACTACCGCGGCTGGGAGGCGGCAGTCTTCACCGGCAACCCCACGCTCGGCCGCGAGCTCGGCATCAACGCCCGGCGCACGCACCGCATGATGAACGGGCCGATCGAGTGCCGGCTCCTGCGAATCGCGGTCGATTCGTCCGAGTTCGAGCGCACGCGCGAGCCCGGCCGCCCGCCGCCGATCGATGCCGAGGCCGCGCGCGCCCGGCCCGGTGCGCAGATGTTCGCAAACCGGCTGAAGAAGAACCACGAGCGCGTCGCGGCATGGGCGAAGCGCGAGAGCGTTTCCTGCTTCCGCGTCTACGACGCCGACATGCCGGAGTACGCGTTTGCGATCGACCTGTACCAGTCGGATCCCGCCGGGAGCGCCGGCCGCTGGCTCTACGTGCAGGAGTACGCACCGCCCGCGACCGTCGACCGCGCCAGGGCCAAGGCACGGCGCGAGGAGGCGATCGCCGTGCTGCCCGAGATCACGGGCCTGCCCATGGACGCGATCTACTGGCGCACGCGGCGGCCGCAGAAGGGCAAGGCGCAGTACGAGGCGATCGCCGAAACCGGCGAGCGCGTCGTCGTGGAGGAGGGCGGGCTCAAGTTCCTCGTCAACTTCACCGATTACCTCGACACCGGGCTCTTCCTCGATCACCGACCGACGCGAGCTCGCATCCGCGCGCTCGCCGAAGGCAAGCGCTTCCTCAACCTGTTCTGCTACACGGGCGCGGCGACGGTGCATGCGGCCGCCGGCAAGGCGGCCTCGACGACGAGCGTCGACATGTCACGCACCTACGTGGACTGGGCGAAGCGCAACGTCGCGGTGAACAGCATCTCCGGCGCCCACGAGTTCATCCAGGAAGATTGCCTCGCCTGGCTCGCCGAGGGTGGTGGCGGGCTCTGGGACCTGATCTTCCTCGACCCGCCGACGTTCTCGAACTCCAAGCGCATGACCCGCGAGTTCGACGTGCAGCGGGATCACGTGGACCTCATCCGGGCGACCATGAATCGGCTGGCGCCGGGCGGACTCCTGCTGTTCTCGACGAACTTCCGCAGGTTCAAGCTGGACACCGGCGCACTCGAAGGACTCGAGGTCCGGGACATCACGAAGAAAACCGTTCCCTTCGATTTCTCGCGCGACCCGAAAGTCCACGCGTGCTTCGAGATCCGCCGCGCGCGTTGATGGTCGTGGCCCGCCATGCGCGGGATCCGGCGGAGCCTCGCTCGCAAACTCCGCCGGAACTTACGAGTTTGCTCGCGAGGCTCCGCCACCTCGCGCATGGCGGGCCAGAAGCTCAGCGGGGCCGCAGGCAATGGGGCGAGCCGGACCGACGCGCGCGCAAGGCGGCGGGACCCCGGAGCGAGCGCGTAAGTTCCGGCGGCGCGAGCGGAGGGGTCCCGCCGGCGAAGTGCGCGCGCCAGCGCGATTGAATGGGCCGTTGACTACCCGAGCTTCTTGACCGCCTGAATCGCGATCGAGGACATGCCTTCACCGCCCTGGCTCACGTGCCGGCGGATCTCCTCGCGCATGCGAGGCTCCCAGAACTTCTTCAGGTGGCCGGCGACCTGCTCCGCGGCGGAGGCGGGGTCCGGATCCGAGCCGAAGAAATTCGCGATGTCGTTCGCCATCGCGACGAGGCGCTGCACGTTCATGCCGGGGCGCTGCTCAGCCGACGGACGCGGAGGCGCCCTTGCGCGCGGTGCGCTGCGTGCTCGCGCGGGCGCGCCAGGCGTCCGGCTGCGTGACCTTCACGACCTCGACGGCCGTAACCTTGTATTCCGGGCAGTTCGTCGCCCAGTCGGAGTTCTCGGTGGTCACGAGGTTCACCCCGGACTCCGGGAAGTGGAACGTGGTGTACACGACGCCGCGCGCGATGCGGCGCGTCAGCGAGGCGTGCACGACGATCTCGCCGGCGCGGCTCGCGACGCCAACGAGGTCGCCGTGCTTGATGCCGCGGGCCTCGGCGTCGTCGGGGTGCATCTCGAGCACGTCTTCCTTGTTGAAGACGAGGTTCTTCGTGCGGCGCGTCTGCGTGCCGACGTTGTACTGGTACAGCACGCGGCCGGTCGTCAGGAGGAGCGGGAAGCGGCTGGTCGAGCGCTCTTCCGTTGCGACGTACTCGGTGCGGTAGAACCGGCCCTTGCCGCGCACGAAGCTGCCGACGTGCATCGTCGGCGTGCCTTCAGGCGCCTTGTCGTTGCAGGGCCACTGGATGCTGCCGAGGCGGTCGAGCTTCTCGTAGCTGACGCCCGTGAAGGTCGGCGTGAGGCGCGCGATCTCGTCCATGATCTCGGACGGATGCGAGTAATGCATCGGGTAGCCGAGCGCCTGGGCGAGGCGCATCGTGACTTCCCAGTCCGCGAGGCCCGCGAGCGGCTCCATGACCTTGCGCACGCGCGAGATGCGCCGCTCGGCGTTCGTGAACGTGCCGTCCTTCTCGAGGAAGGACGAGCCCGGCAGGAAGACGTGGGCGAAGCGCGCCGTCTCCACCAGGAAGATGTCCTGGACCACGACGCATTCCATCGCGGAGAGCGCCGAGGTGACGTGGTGCGTGTTCGGGTCGGACTGGACGAAGTCCTCGCCCTGGATGTACATGGCCTTGAAGCTGCCGTCGAGCGCCGCCTCGAACATGTTCGGGATGCGAAGGCCCGGCTCGTCGCCGAGCGTGACGTTCCAGGCCGACTCGAACTGGCTGCGCGTCGCGGCATCCGACACGTGCCGGTAGCCGGGCAGCTCGTGCGGGAACGAGCCCATGTCGCAGGAGCCCTGCACGTTGTTCTGGCCGCGCAGCGGGTTGACG
>DATEEF010000053.1:0-23408 GCA_035281265.1 Steroidobacteraceae bacterium | reverse complement strand
GCCGTCGGGGACCCGGCTGGGGGACATGCTCAGCCGCCGAGCGCGGACTTGATGCGCGCCGACAGCGCGCCCATGTCCGTCCGGCCCTGGACCTTCGGCTTCAGGACGCCCATCACCTTGCCCATGTCCTTCATGGAGGCGGCTCCGGTCGCGGCGATCGCGTCCTTGATCATCCCATCGAGCTCAGGCAGGCCGAGCTGCGCGGGCAGGTAGCCGGTGAGCACGTCGATCTCGGCGGATTCCTTCGCCACGAGGTCCGCGCGGTTGCCCGCCTGGAACTGCGCGACGGATTCCTTGCGCTGCTTGATCATCTTGTCGATGACCGCGAGGACCTGGGTGTCGTCGAGCTCGACGCGCTCGTCGACCTCGCGCTGCTTGATGCCGGCCTGGAGCATGCGGATGCAGGAGAGCCGATCCTTCTCTCCCGACCGCATCGCCGCCTTCATGTCCTCGGTGATGCGCGCCTTCAGACTCATCCCGGGTTCAGCGCGCGGCGCTGCGGCCGCCGTCGCGCGAGGCGCGCTTGAGGTGCCGCTTGATGGCGGCAGCCTTCTTGCGTTTCCGCTCCTGGGTCGGCTTTTCGTAGAATTCCCGGCGGCGCAGCTCGGTGAGGACGCCGGCCTTTTCGCAGGCGCGCTTGAAACGACGCAGGGCGGCGTCGAAATACTCGTTCTCGCGGATACGGACGCTCGGCATTCTGACCTCGACGCTCCCGGCACGGTCCCCGGAAGGCCCGGGGAAAGGGCCGGAATTGTAGTGACCCGCCCCCGGAAAATCAAAGACCTGGCCTTATGTTGGTTCTTGGCATCGAAACCTCCTGCGACGAAACCGCGGTTGCGCTCTACGACGGCGAAAAAGGCCTCGTGGCCAACCGGGTCTTCAGCCAGGTCGAGTTGCACCGCCGCCACGGCGGGGTGGTGCCGGAGCTCGCGTCGCGTGACCACATCGAGCGCCTCCTGCCGATGGTCGACGCAGCGATCGCGGAGGCCGGCATCGCCCCGCAAGCCATTGACGGGATTGCCTATACCGCGGGTCCCGGCCTGATCGGCGCGCTCCTGGTCGGGGCCTGCCTTGCCCGCGCGCTTGGCTATGCCCGAGGCGTGCCGGTCATCGGCGTCCATCACCTCGAGGGGCACCTGCTGGCGCCGGCCCTCGAGCCCGGCGCGCCGGACTTTCCCTTCGTGGCGTTGCAGGTGTCGGGCGGACACACGCTGCTGGTCGAAGTACGGGGCGTCGGCCAATACCGCATCCTGGGCGAGACGCAGGATGACGCCGCCGGTGAGGCCTTCGACAAGACGGCGAAGCTCCTGGGCCTCGGCTATCCCGGGGGACCCGCGCTCGCGGCCCTCGCGGAGCAGGGCCGGGCCAGGGTCTTTGAGTTCCCTCGCCCGATGCTCGACCGGCCCGGCCTCGATTTCAGCTTCAGCGGGCTCAAGACGGCGGTCGTCGTCGCCGTGCGCGGCCGCGAGCTCGACGACGCGGCGCGTGCCGATGTCGCCCGCGGCTTCGAGGACGCGATCGTCGACACGCTGGTGACGAAATCGCTGCGGGCGCTGCGCGCCACCGGCCTCGATGCCCTGGTGGTCGCCGGCGGCGTCGGCGCCAACCGGCGGTTGCGCGAGGCGCTGACGCGCAAGGTGGCGGACGCCGGCGGCCGGGCCTTCTTCCCGCGACCCGAGTTCTGCACGGACAATGCAGCGATGATCGCGCTCGCGGGCCACCACCGGCTCGCGGCCGGCGAGCGCGAGGACCTCGCGGTGCGCGCCCGCGCCCGCTGGCCCCTCGACGAACTGCGGCCGCCCGGGTCGCTGGAGGGGTCAGACCCCTTCAGCGGCAAGTCGCGTCTGCATTCATGATGGCTGGTGCTGAAGGGGTCTGACCCCTCCGAGGTGGTCGATGGATCGAATCTTCATTACGGCACTGGCGGCCGAGGCCGTCATCGGCATCTACGACTGGGAGCGCGAGGTCAGGCAGAAGGTGGAGATCGACCTCGAGGTCTGGATGGACCTCGCGGCCGCGGGACGGAGCGACGCGATCGAGGACACGCTCAACTACAAGTCGGTCGCCAAGCGCGTGCTCGCCTTCGTGGAGGCGAGCCGCTTCAAGCTCGTCGAGGCGCTCGCGAGCGAGATCGCCCGCATCGTCGTCGAGGAGTTCAAGGTCGCGCGCGTGCGCGTCACCGTGCACAAGCCGGGCGCGATCCGGCACTCGAAGGACGTGGGCGTGATCGTCGAGCGCGCAGCCGATGGCTGAGCCGCGCCTTGGCTGACGCCTACGTCGCCGCCGGCAGCAACGTGAGGCCGCGCGCGAGCCTTGCGCGCGCGCTCGCGCTGCTCGGCAGCGAATTCCCGGGCCTTCGCGCCTCGCGGGCGTACTCGAACGCAGCCGTCGGCTTCGAGGGCGACGACTTCATCAATCTCGTCGTCTCCTTTCCCGCGGAGATCCCGACCGAGGACCTGCTCGATCGCCTGAAGGCCATCGAGCGCATCTGCGGCCGCGAGCCCGGAGCGCCGAAATGGGGTCCGCGCACGCTGGACCTCGACCTGCTCCTGCACGGTGAACGCGTCGGCCGCGTCGCCGGCAAGAGCCTGCCGCACCCCGATCTCCTGACGCGCGCCTGGGTGCTCGGCCCGCTCGCCGAGCTCGCGCCTGCGCTCGTGCACCCGGTCGCGCGCGAGCGCATCGACGACCTGTGGCGGCGGTTCGACCGCGGCGCGCACCCGCTGACGCCCGTGGCGCTCGAAGGCGGGGAGGCGTGAGGCCGCTAGCGGGGTTCTCCGCCGACGAGCCGGCCGCCGTCCACGGCGAGCACCTGGCCGGTGATGAAGGGCGCGCCGGTCGCGAAGAAGAGCGCGGTCCTCGCGACGTCGTCGGCGGAGCCGGAGCGCTTGAGCGCGGTGCGGGCGACGATGCGCGCGCGCAGCGCCTCGTCGACCCCGCGCTCGGGCCACATCACGGGCCCCGGCGCGATGGCGTTCACGCGGATCGCTGGGCCGAGCTCGCGCGCGAGCGAGCGCGTGAGCATCAGCAGGCCCGCCTTCGCGGCGCTGTACACCGCGTGCCCGCCGAGCGGGCTCAGCCCGTGGATGTCGCCGATGTTGAGGATGAGACCCTCCTGCTCCGCGAGCGCGGGCGCCGCCGCCTGCGACAGGAAGAGCGGCGCCTTCAGGTTCGAGCCGACGAGGTCGTCGAACTGGTCGGGCGTGATCGAGCCGATGGGCGTCGGATAGAAGGTGGAGGCGTTGTTGACGAGGACGTCGAGCCGGCCGAAGGCGCGCAGGACGTCCTGGACGAGCGTCTCGCAGGCCTGCGCGTCCGCGAGGTCGGCGCGGAAGGCACGCGCGGAATCCGCATGCGACGCGTTCAGGCGGGCGACGAGCGCCTGCGCCTCGGGCCGCGAGCTGCGGTAATGGACGGCGGTGCGCGCGCCCGCGCCGTGGAACGCGGCGGCGATCACGGCGCCGACGCGCCGCGCGGCGCCCGTGACCAGGACGACCTTGCCGGAGAGCGGAGCGGTCGTTTCGGCGTTCACGTTGCGCTGCCGTCCTGCACGATCGCCGGACGATATCACGGCGTGCCGGTGCGGCGGTGCTGACGGAGCTGCCGATGCCGCCGCTCACCGCGGCCGAAACGGGCCACGGCGCCCGCGTTGCCGCTGCGCTCGCCGCGCGCATCGAGGCGGCAGGCGGGTGGATTCCGTTCTCGTCGTTCATGGAAACGGCGCTCTATGCGCCCGGGCTCGGGTACTACGTCGTCCCGCGCGCCGTGTTCGGCGCGCGCGGGGATTTCGTCACCGCGCCCGAGCTGTCACCCCTGTTCGCGGCCTGCGTCGCGAACGGCGTCGCCGGCATCCTCGCGCAGGCAGGGGGCGGCGACGTCGTCGAGTTCGGCGCCGGCAGCGGCGCTCTGGCCGCGGAGCTGGTGCCGGCACTCCTGCGTCTCGGTGCGCCCATCGCAAGCTACCGCATCGTCGAGCCGAGTCCTGCGCTCGCCGCGCGGCAGCGCGAGCGCGTTGCCGGGGAGCCGAAACTCGCGGCCTGCCGCGACCGCTTCGCCTGGCAAGAAGCCGCGCCGCAGGAGGATTGGCAGGGCGTCGCGATCGCGAACGAGGTCATCGATGCCTTGCCCGTCGACCGCTTTCGCGTGACGGCCGGCGGCTGCGAGGCGCTCGGCGTCGCGGCCACGGGCCATGGATTCAGGTTCGAGTCACGCCCGGCGGACGCGGCCCTCGCGGCGGCGGTCGATGCGCTGCAAGGCGCGCTGTCGTCCCCGATGGCGCCCGGGTTCGTGTCCGAGTGGCGTCCCGGACAGCGCGCCTGGCTCGGTGAAGCGCTGCGCACGCTCGACCGTGGCGCGTTCATCGCCTTCGATTACGGCCTGCCGCGCGACCAGTACTACCACGCGTCGCGCGACGGCGGGACGCTGTGCGGTTTCAGGCAGCACCGGCGCGTCGACGACCCGCTCGCCGACCCGGGGCTGCAGGACCTGACCGCATGGGTCGATTTCTCCGCGCTCGCGGACGATGCGCAGGCCGCCGGCTTTTCGCTCGGTGGGTTCGCCACCCAGGCCCATTACCTGCTTGCCGCGGGCATCGACGCCGAGCTTGCACGCCTCTCGCAGGAAGCCGATGCCGCGAAGCTGCGCAAGCTGCGCCAGGACGCGGCGACGCTGATGCTGCCGGGCGAGATGGGCGAGCGCTTCAAGGCAATGGCGTTCACGCGCGGCATCCGCGGGCCGCTTCACGGATTCGGATTCCGGGACCTCGCGGCGAGCCTGTAACATGCACGCCACCTTGGATCCCGTGCAAGCCATCGTCCTCGCCCTCGTGCAGGGCCTCTCCGAATTCCTGCCCATCTCGAGCTCGGGACATCTCGTGCTCGTGCCGCACTTCCTCGGCTGGACCGACCAGGGCCTCGCCTTCGACGTCGCCATCCACGTCGGCACGCTGTTCGCCGTGGTCGCCTATTTCCGCCGCGAGATCGCGGCGATGTCCGGCGCCTGGTTCGCCTCGCTCGCGGGCGGCGGTCTCACGCCCGACGGCCGGCTCGCGTGGTGCGTGATCGTCGGCACGATCCCGGTCGGCGTCGTCGGGCTCGCCTTCGGCGGCGCGATCGAGGAGAAGCTGCGCAATCCCGTGTCCGTCGCGACGATGCTGGCGGTGTTCGGCCTCCTCATGTGGGTCGCCGACCGCTATGGCCGGCAGGAACGCGATGAGCATTCGGTCGGCTGGCGCGACGCGATGCTGATCGGCTGCGCGCAGGCGCTCGCGCTCATGCCGGGCACCTCGCGCTCCGGCGTGACGATGACGATGGCGCGCACGCTCGGGCTCACGCGCGAGGCGGCCGCGCGATTCTCCTTCCTGCTTGCCGTGCCCGGCATCGCGATGGCTGGCGCGTACGAGTTCCTGAAGCTCGCGACCAGCGACGGGCCGCCCGCGGACTGGGGATCGATCGCGCTCGGCATGGCCGTCGCCGCGCTGACCGGCTATGCCTGCATCGCCTGGCTGCTGCGCGTGATCAACCGCATCGGGCTCGCGCCCTTTGCGATCTACCGGTTCATCGTGGCGGGCCTGCTGTTCTGGCTGTTCGCCTGATCAGGCCACGGACTTGAGCGCCGCGAGCCGGCGCCGCCTCAGCAGCTCCCCGATCTTCTCGCCGGAGAGGCCTTCGCGGTCGGCGTCATCGAGCGCGACCGAGGTCGCGCGTTCCTGCGCCGAGCGCAGGCGCCCCGCCTGCGGGTAATCCGTGCGCGCGGGGCCGCCGCGCCCGCGATGGTCGGCCTCGCAGGCGACGAGCAGCTCGCGGAACCGCTCCGGCCGCCGGAACGCGTCGCAGGACTCAAGGAGCTCCAGCACCGTGCGCGGCCGCAGCTCGAGCGCGCGATGGACCAGCCCATGCCAGCGTGCGGCGAGCACGGCGAGCTCCCGGTAGTCCGTCGGCACGCGCAGCCGCTCCGCCACCGCCGCGGCGAGGCGTGCGCCGGATTCCTCGTGGCCGATGTGCCGGGGCCACTGCGAGCGGGGCGTGCGGCCCTTGCCGAGGTCGTGCATCAGGGCGGCGAAGCGGATGCGCGGCTCCGGCGTCAGCGCGGCCGCCGCCTGCATCACGAGCTCCATGTGCAGGCCGGTGTCGACTTCCGGGTGCCACTTTTCCGGCTGCGGCACGCCGTAGAGCGCGTCCAGCTCGGGGAAGACGCGGGCGAGCGCACCGCAGTCGCGCAGCGCACGCAGCCAGGCGGCGGGCGCGGGCTCGGCGAGCGCGCGCGCCGTCTCCTGCCAGATGCGCTCCGGCACGAGGGCGTCGGCCTCGCCCGCGGCGACGATGGCGCGCATGCGCGCCGCCGTCTCGGGCGCGATGCGAAAGCCGAGCGGCTCGAAGCGGGCCAGGAAACGGGCGACACGCAGGATGCGAACCGGGTCCTCGTTGAAGGCGTCCGACACGTGGCGCAGCGTCCGCGACTGGAGGTCCGCGCGCCCGCCGTGCGGGTCGATCAGCGTGCCGTCGGCGTCGCGCGCCATCGCGTTGATCGTCAGGTCGCGCCGCTTGAGGTCGTCCTCGAGCGTCACCTCCGGAGAGTAGCTGAGCTCGAATCCGCGGTAGCCGGGGCCGGTCTTGCGCTCGGTGCGCGCGAGCGCGTGCTCCTCGCCGGTCCCGGGATGCAGGAACACGGGAAAGTCGCGGCCGACACGGCGGTAGCCGAGGTCGAGCATCTGCTGCGGCGTCGCGCCTACGACGACCCAGTCGCGCTCGCCGACCGGCCGGCCGAGCAGCTCGTCGCGAACCGCGCCGCCGACCAGATAGACTTTCATCGCATCATGTTACGCGATTCCCCGCGGCGTCCGTTCCGGGCCATAGCGGCCGCCGCGGCCTCGATCTCGCTCTGCGGCTGCTACTACATGCACCTCGCCGGCGGCCAGATGGAGATGAACAGCAAGCGCCGCCCGATCGCTGACGTCATCGCGGACACCGGCACCGACGAGACGCTGAAGCGGCGCCTCGAGTACGCCGTGCGCGCGCGCGACTTCGCGATGGCGGAGCTGCGACTGCCCGACAACGGCAGCTACCGGACCTTCGCCGACCTCGGGCGGCGCTACGCGACCTGGAACCTGTTCGCCGCGCCGGAGCTTTCCGTCGAGCCGAAGCGCTGGTGCTTCCCCGTGGCCGGCTGCGTGACCTACCGCGGCTACTTCGACGAGGCGCGGGCGGCGCGCGCGGCCGGCACGCTGCGCGAGCGCGGCTACGACACCTGGATCGGGCCCTCGATCGCCTATTCGACGCTCGGGCACCTGCGCGATCCCGTCCTCAACACGATGCTCGGCTATGGCGACGCCGAGCTCGCCGCCTTCCTGTTCCACGAGCTGGCACACCAGGCCGCGTATGCGCAGGGCGACAGTGACTTCAACGAGGCCTTCGCCATGGTCGTCGAGGCGGAAGGGCTGAAACGCTGGTTCGCGCACGAGGGAAGGGGCGACGCGCTCGCGCGGTTCGAGGCGGCTCGCGATCGCCAGCGCGAGGCTGCGGCCCTGATGGTGGAAGCCCGCCTTCGCCTCGCGGACCTGTACGCCAGCGAGCCCGATGCCGCGGCGGCGCGGGCGCGCAAGGCAGAAGAGTTCACCCGCCTGCGCGAGGCGCTCGCCGGGAGCGGCCACCCCGCGACCGGCGAGTTCAACAACGCGCGCCTCGTCGCCGTCGCGACCTACGAGCGCTGCGTCCCGGCGCTTCGCGCGGAGCTCGACCGCCTCGGCAATGACCTGACCGCCTTCTATTCGGCGATGAAGCAGCTGGAGAACAACGCTCCCGGCCGCGCGAAGCTCTGCCCGCGCGGCTGACGCCCGCCCATTGTGTCTCGCGGCGACACGCCGCGGCACGCGGACCTCGGGCGCGTGATCAGATCAGGTACGTGGGGAGGATCGCGTCCAGCGGCTGCGGACGGATGCCCAGTCGGGCGAGCCCGTTGACCTTGCATACGCTGTCGACGAGCAGCGAGCGGTAGTTGTCGGTCGAGAACGGCTTGCCGGGGACGAAGTCGCAGACGGCCGCCTGCAGGCGCGCGGCGAAGTCCGGCAGCCCGATGACCGCGCGCGCGAGCCGCAGGCGGTCGCGCACGCGGCAGACGATCTCGCGCAGCGTCAGCCGTTCGGGGCCGCAGAGCTCGTACGTCTCGTGGGCGACGCGCTCGTCGGCGAGGGCGCGCTGGATCGCGGCGACGACGTCGCCGACCCAGACCGGCGCGAAGCACGCGCCAGGCCGCGCCAGCGGCAGGGCGAACGGCACGGCGCGCAGCAGGCGCGCGAAGCGGTTCACGAAGTCGTCGCGCGGGCCGAAGATCACCGATGGCTGGAGGATCGTCCAGGCGAGGTCTTCGCCGCACTCGTCGCGCACGATGCGCTCGCCGCGACCCTTGCTGCGCAGGTAATGGCTCGGTCCGCCGTCGGCGTCCGCATTCAGCGCACTGACGTGCACGAGGCGCTCGACCCTGCCGCGGCGGCACGCGTCGACGACCTTGCGCACGAGCTCGACATGCGCGCGCGCGAAGCCGGCGCCGCCATGGCCGCGCTCGTTGAGGATGCCGACGAGGTTGACCACGGCCGAGCGGCCGGCGACGAGCGGGCCGAGCGTCGCCGGATCGTGGATGTCGGCGGGGACGAGCTTCAGCGAGGGAATGGGGGCGAGGTGCTGGGCGCGCACCGGATCGCGCGTGGGAACGGTGATCCTCCAGCCGCCGCGGGCGAGGGCGGCGCACACGTGCGTACCCACGAAGCCGGAGCCCCCCAGCACGCACACCGACGGAACAGCCATCGCCCGATTATAGGACCCGTCGGTCGGTTCACGCGCAGCGCGCCGCCGGGACTCCGTTCGCTCGCGCCGCCGGAACTTACGCGCTCGCTCGGGAACCTGCCCGCCGCTCGCCCGCGCGCACTTCGCCGGCGGGACCCCTCCGCTCGCTCGGAAGAACGGACACTCGCTCGCCTCGGGGTCCCGCAACGGCTCGCGCGCGCGGGCGGGATGTGGCCGGATTCGGGCGTGCGGGTTCGTTCAGCGCAGCGGGATCAGCAGGACCTGGCTGCCGCGCCGCACTTGCACGAGCATCGACGTCTGGCCCTTCGCGGCCTCGGTCAGCTCCGCGACCGTCGACACGCGCACGCGATTGATGGCGATGATGCGGTCGTCGGGCTGCAGCCCGGCCTGGGCCGCCGGGCTTCCGGGCGCGACCTGGCTGACGCGCACGCCGCCCGCCGAGTCCTCGGTGGCATCGACGAGTTCCGCCCCCTCGAACGAGGCGTGGACCAGCGTGCCCTGGGTCTGCGCCGGCGCCTTCAGCACGGCCGTGACCGTCTTCGGCTTGCCCTCGCGCAGGAGGCCGATGTCGATCGACTCGCCGACCTTGAGCATGCCGATGGTGTTGGCCAGTTCCGCGTTCCCGCGGATCGGCGCGCCCCGCACGGTCGTGATGACGTCACCCGCCTCGATGCCGGCCTTTTCCGCTGCGGAGCCCGCGATGACCTGCGACACGAGGGCGCCCTGCGCGTTCTCGGGCAGGCCGAGGCTCTTCCTGAACTCTGCGGTCAGCGGGAGCGTGTTGACGCCCAGCTGCCCGCGGTTCACGCGTCCGGTCGAGATCAGCTGTTCCATGATCGAGCGGACCATGTTCGACGGGATCGCGAAGCCGATGCCGATGTTGCCGCCCGACTGGGAGAGGATCACCGAATTGATGCCGACGAGGTCGCCGTCGAGGCCGACCAGGGCGCCGCCCGAGTTGCCGGGGTTGATCGCCGCGTCGGTCTGGATGAAATCCTCGACGCCGCCGCGGTTGATCCCGGAACGGCCGAGCGCGCTGACGATTCCCGAGGTCACCGTGTGCTGGAGCCCGAACGGGTTGCCGATCGCGATCACGAAGTCGCCGACCTGCAGCTTCGAGGAGTCGGCGAGCCGCATCTCGGCCGGCAGTTTCGCGTCCTTGACGCGCAGCACCGCGACGTCCGAGCGCTCGTCGGTGCCGACGACCTCGGCCTTCATCTCGACGTCGTCCATCAGCGTGATGGTGATCTCGGAGGCGTTCTGCACGACATGCGCGTTCGTGACGATGTAGCCGTTCGCGGCGTCGACGATGACGCCGGAGCCCGCGCTGCGGAACTCGCGCTCGCGCGGCTGCGCGTCGGGGGGCAGGCCGAAAAAGCGGCGGAATCCCGGATCATCGAAGAACGGATTGCGCGGGGCCGCGACCGTGCCGCGCACCGCGATGTTGACGACCGCGGGGGAGGCGCGCTTGATGACCGGCGCGAAGGAGGGCAGCGCCTCCTGCGCGGGGGCGGGAGCGGAAACGGCGAGCGCGGCAGCAGCCAGCATGGCCGCGAAAATCCTGTTCATGGGGTGCAACCTCGGTGGGGCGCGATGTCTGACCGGGTGAAACTCACACAAGTTCCTGCGCACGCGAGCCTTGATTTTCCGGCGTGCGGGCGCGTCGGTGAACAAACTGTGCGTATTTTGTGCCATTTTTATGCATACAAGATGTTGTACTGCGCGGAAATCCAGTCCCGACCGCCCCGGGGCGGGCGTCGCGGGGGAAACTGCCTGAAGTGACATTTATAAGCTGTTGAAAAACAGGATGTTTTATTCGCAATTTTTTTCCATAAGGAAATCCTTGACACCACCGCCCTCGCGGAAATAATTTCGCAACCCTGACACAAGATCTTGTGGTCGCCGGTCGAAGGGCGGGTCGGACCGGCAGAAGAGTCAGGGAGCCAAGTGGAATCGCAGTCAGGCAGCGCCTCAGCGCGCATGCCCGGGTGAGATTTCTCCGGCGATTTCGTGGGGCGGCGGTACGAGGGGAGCATTGCCGAAAAAATGAGCACAGCGGTCAGATTCGAGCACAAGGACGTCGAAGAGATTCCATTCCAGGAAGCGTCGCTCGACATATGGGACCGGAAGTACCGGTTGACCGCCAAGGATGGCACCCCGATCGATGCGACCATGGACGAGACGCTCGCGCGCGTCGCGCGCACGCTCGCCGAGGTCGAGGATCCGGCGCAGCGCGAGGCGATGTACGAGCGCTTCCTCTGGGCGCTGCGCAAGGGCGCGATCCCCGCCGGCCGCATCATGTCGAACGCCGGCGCGCTCGCGCACAAGCCCGCCACCTCCACGATCAACTGCACCGTGTCGGGGACGATCCACGACTCGATGGACGACATCCTCAACAAGGTGCACGAGGCCGGGCTCACGCTGAAGGCGGGCTGCGGGATCGGCTACGAATTCTCGACGCTCCGGCCGCGCGGCGCCTACGTCGCGGGCGCGGGCGCGCACACCTCCGGGCCGATGTCCTTCATGGATATCTACGACAAGATGTGCTTCACGGTCTCCTCGGCGGGCGGCCGCCGCGGCGCGCAGATGGGAACGTTCGACGTGGGCCACCCCGACACGATCGATTTCATCCGCGCCAAGCGCGAGAACGGCCGCCTGCGCCAGTTCAACCTGTCGCTGCTCGTGACCGACGAGTTCATCGACGCGGTGCGCGCCGACCGCGAGTGGAAGCTGGCCTTCCCGCTGTCGCAGCGCGAGTACGACCCGGCGAAGCACGACCTGCACGATCCCGCCGCGTTCGTCTGGCGCGAGTGGCCGGACGGCGAGGGCTACGTGTCGAACGACGAGGGCCTGGTCGCCTGCAAGGTGTACAAGGTCCTGCCGGCGCGCCGGCTCTGGGACGTGATCATGGCGTCGACCTATGACTTCGCCGAGCCCGGCTTCGTCCTGGTCGACCGCGTCAACGAGATGAACAACAACTGGTGGTGCGAGAACATCCGCGCCACGAATCCATGCGGCGAGCAGCCGCTCCCGCCCTACGGCTCCTGCCTGCTCGGGTCCGTCAACCTCACGCGCTTCGTGCGCCGGCCGTTCACCGACGAGGCGAGCTTCGACTGGGACGAGTACCGCGAGGTGGTGCGCACCTTCACGCGGATGCTCGACAACGTCGTCGAGATCAACGGGCTGCCGCTCGGCCGCCAGCGCGACGAGATCACGCGCAAGCGGCGCCACGGCATGGGCTTCCTCGGCCTCGGCTCGACCATCACGATGCTCGGCATGAAGTACGGCTCGCCCGAGTCGGTGGCCTTCACCGACAACGTGTCGCGCGAGATGGCGATCGCGGGCTGGGAGGCGGGCGTCGAGCTCGCCCGCGAGAAAGGGCCGGCGCCGATCATGAACGAGGAGTTCACGGTCACCCGCGCGATGCTGCGCAAGCGCCCGGAGATGGCGCGCGACGGCTGGAAGGCCGGTGATCGCGTCCCGGGCCGCATCCTGCACGCGCGTTACAGCCGCTACATGCGCCGGCTCGCCGAAGTGGCGCCGGACGTCGTCAAGCAGGTCGAGATGGTCGGCGCCCGTTTCACGCACCACAGCTCGATCGCGCCGACCGGCACGATCTCGCTCTCGCTCGCAAACAATGCCTCGAACGGCATCGAGCCCTCGTTCGCGCACCACTACTTCCGGAACGTGATCCGCGAGGGCAAGAAGTCGAAGGAGCGCGTCGACGTCTACTCCTTCGAGCTGCTCGCCTACCGCGAGCTGGTGAACCCGCGCGCGATACCGGGATCGACGAATGCCGCGGAGGCGCTGCCTGACTACTTCGTCACGGCGGAGAGCATCGGCCCGCGCGAGCACGTCGAGATCCAGGCGGCGGCCCAGCGCTGGGTCGACTCCTCGATCTCGAAGACGGCCAACGTGCCGACCGACTTCCGTTACGACGAGTTCAAGGACATCTACCTGTACGCGCACGAGAAGGGCCTGAAGGGCTGCACGACGTTCCGCTTCAACCCGGAAGCGCACCAGGGGGTGCTGGTCAAGGAGGACGACCTCAAGAACACGACCTACGTGTTCAGGCAGGAAGACGGAACCGAGATCGAGGTGCGCGGCGACGAGGAGATCGAGTACGACGGCGAGGTGCACACCGCCGCCAACCTGTACGACGCGCTGAAAGAAGGCTATTACGGCCGCTTTTGAGCTGCCGCGAGGTGACGACATGAGCCGCATCAAGATCGGGGGGAAGATCGTCGGCTACCGGGTGCAGAAGCCCGAGGCCGAGAAGGCCGCGACGGCGCCGCGCGAGGCCAAGGTGATCCGCAAGGAAGGCGGAGGCAAGGTGGTACGGATACACGAGAAGCTCGAACGCCCGGACGTGCTCGTCGGCTCGACCTACAAGATCAAGACGCCCGTCTCGGACCACGCCATGTACCTCACGATCAACGACATCGTGATGAACGAAGGCTCCGAGTACGAGCACCGGCGCCCGTTCGAGATCTTCATAAATTCGAAGAATCTCGACCACTTCCAGTGGATCGTCGCGTTGACGCGCGTCATCTCGGCCGTGTTCCGCAAGGGCGGCGAGGTCGCGTTCCTGACCGAGGAGCTGAAGGCCGTGTTCGACCCGCGTGGCGGCTACTGGCAGCCGGGCGGCAAGTTCATGCCCTCCCTGGTCGCCGAGATCGGCCACGTCATCGAGCGCCACCTGCAGTCGATCGGCCTGATGCAGAAGCCGGGCATGGACGAGGCGCAGCGCCAGCTCGTCGAGGACAAGAAGAAGGAATGGGAGCAGCGCAAGAAGCAGCAGGATGCGTTCGCCGAGTCGAGCTACCCCGAGGGCGCCCAGCTCTGCGTCAAGTGCAGCACCGCGGCGGTCGTGATGATGGACGGCTGCATGACCTGCCTGTCCTGCGGCGACTCCAAGTGCGGATGACGGTTTCTCACGCGCCAGCCGGGTCCCCGCCCGGCGGCTCCTGAAAAGGAGCTGCGCGTGACCTCCCAGGCGGCCTTCGGGCCGCCTTTTTTCCCTTGGTGCCGGGTCGTAGATTCGTAGATTCGCTATGACATCGCCAAGCATCGACCTGACGCGCCACACGAATCTTGAATCTACGAATCTACGACCCGGCACCATCGGGAAGGGGTGCGTCCCCTTCGTTGCTGCGCTGGCCGCCGTCACTTCGGGTTGCGCGACCGAAAGGCTCTACGAGGGCGCGCCGCTGCCGGCGGGCGAGGCGGCGGTCGTGCGTGCCGATCCGGCCGTGAGCGCGGGCGCGCCGGTGCAGGTGCGCCTGCGGCGTGTCGACGGTCGGGACGTCGGCGTCTCGGCGATCCGGGTCGAGCTGCCGCCGGGGCCGCATGAGCTGCTGGTGGATTGCCGCGTCGCGGAGAGCGGGTCAGTGCGCCGCTTCACCCTCGCGGTGGACCTCGAGCGGGGCGGGCGCTACCGCCTGGTCGCCGACACCACCGCCCGAAACTGTGAAGCGGTGCGGCTGGCCGACGACTGACCCGGCGCGCGCGGCGCGGGGCGTTATAATGTCTCGCGACATGTTTCGCAAGCTTTTGATTTCAATCATTCTGGGCCTGCCCGTCGCGCCGCTCGCCGCCGCGGATTCGCTGGCCGGGCTCGCCGGCCCCGCCGGCATGCTGCAGCCCGTCGACCGCGTCGTCGTGCAGAAAGCCACCCGCCGCATGGAACTCATGCGCGCCGGCGCCGTGATCGCGAGCTACAAGATTTCGCTCGGCCTGCAGCCGATCGGCCAGAAGCAGCGCGAGGGCGATTTCCGCACGCCCGAGGGCACGTATCGCCTCACGCGCCGCAACGCGGAGAGCGACTTCTTCCTGGCCGTGCAGGTTTCGTATCCCGAGGCCTCCGACATCGCGATCGCGCGCAGGAACGGCTGGGCGCCGGGCGGATCGATCATGGTGCATGGCCTGCCGAACATCCTGAAGTACTCGCGCGACCGCTACCTAAGCACCGACTGGACCGACGGGTGCATCGCGCTCTCGAACGAGGACATGCTCGACTTCTGGCTGCTGACTGGAGCGGGGACGCCGATCGAGATCCGGCCGTGAGCGGCAACCCGGGCCTCGATCTCTCGGCGGTCGTGCACGCGCGCGTCTCGCCGAAGGGGGTCCTCGACAACCTGTCCCAGCAGGAGGTCGACAAGCTCCTCGACCGCGGCCAGGGCGGCCTCTACCCGCTGTTCCGCCGCTGCGCGCTCGCCGTGCTGAACTCCGGCACGATGATCGACGACGCGCGCCTCATCTTCGACGCGTACAAGGACTTCGAGCTCCGGATCGTGCGCGAGCCCTGGGGCATCAAGCTGGAGATGCAGCATGCGCCCGGCAGCGCCTTCGTCGACGGCGAGATGATCCGCGGCGTCAAGGAGCACCTGTTCTCGGTGCTTCGTGACATCGTCTACACGCACAACGAGATCGTCGCGCGCTTCGACCTCGACGACTCGGCGAGCATCACCAACGCGATCTTCTGCATCCTGCGCAACGCCCGCACGCTCGAGTACAAGGGGCGGCCGGACCTCGTGGTCTGCTGGGGCGGCCACTCGATCCCGCGCGAGGAGTACGACTACACCAAGCAGGTCGGCTACGAGCTGGGCCTGCGCGGGCTGTCCGTCTGCACCGGTTGCGGCCCGGGCGCCATGAAAGGCCCGATGAAGGGCGCAACCATCGGCCACTCCAAGCAGCGCATCCGCGACGGCCGCTACATCGGCATCACCGAGCCCGGGATCATCGCGGCCGAGCCGCCGAACCCGTTCGTGAACCAGCTGGTGATCATGCCGGACATCGAGAAGCGCCTGGAAGCTTTCGTGCGCCTCTGCCACGGCATCATCGTGTTCCCCGGCGGCGCCGGCACGGCGGAGGAGATCCTCTACCTGCTCGGCATCCTGCTCGACCCGGCAAATGCCAGCCAGCCGCTGCCGCTCGTGTTCACCGGCCCGCACGAGAGCGCCGCCTATTTCGAACAGCTGGACAGCTTCATCGGCCACACGCTCGGCGAGGAAGCGCGGCAGCGCTACCGGATCGTGATCGGCGACCCGCCGGAGGTCGCGCGCGAGATGCAGCGCGGCTTCGACGCGGTGCGCCGCTCGCGCCGCCGCGCCGGCGACGCGTACAACTACAACTGGCTGCTGCGCATCCCGCCCGCCTTCCAGAAGCCGTTCGAGGTGAGCCATCCCGCGATGGCGGGGCTCGCGCTGTCGATGGACCTGCCGGTGCACGAGCGCGCGGCCAACCTGAGGCGCGCGTTCTCCGGCATCGTCGCCGGCAACGTGAAGGAGCGCGGTATCCGGCTGATCGAGGAAAACGGCCCGTTCGAGATACATGCCTCGCGGGAAGTCGCGAAGCCGCTCGACGAGCTCCTGCGGGCCTTCGTCGCCCAGAGGCGCATGAAGCTGGTCGGGGAATACCGGCCCAGCTACCGCATCGTCTGATTGCGCGCAAACCCGGGGTTCCCGGGCCGGGACCTGTGATGCAGTTCCTGTTTGGGGTGCCTGCCGCCGCGTAACTTGCGGGGCATGAAGCCTTATCAGGTCCGCTGCCCGTGAGCGACATCAAGGTCACCCCGCCCGATGCGCAGCGCCCGGCCGCGGATCCCGCGCCGCGCCTGCCGCGGCGCACGTCCGCGAGCCGACACGGCGCCATCGCGCGCGAGCTGACCAAGTATTCGAACTACAAGTCCTGGGCCGAGAAGGCGCGCGGCGCCTTCGCGGCCGATACCGACGTGCCGGTCACGAACGGCGCCAGCCACGGCCGGCGCTCCGCCGACCGCTGATTGCCGCCGTGGAGCGCATCGCGCAGCTGTTCGACGAGCTCGAGGACTTCGTGAGTCTCCTGCGCCACCGCCTCGGCCTCTTCCCGTAACGGGTCGCCCACGACCGAACTGATCGCTGCTATCGTTACGCGATGGCAGCGATGGCTCATGCCTGCGCGGTTCTCGCCGGCTCCCTTCTTGCGTTTCAGGCGATTGCGCAGCAACCGGCCGCGGCGCCGGCGCAGGTCCAGCCGGAGGTCCCCGCCGGGCCCACCGTGCTCGTGACGGATGTCGTCGCGGGCATCGGCGACGAGGCGCTGCCGGGCATGGTCGTCATCGTCCACTACACGGGCTGGCTGTACGACCCGGCCGCCACGGAACACCAGGGCCGCAAGTTCGACAGTTCGCGCGACCGCGGCCAGCCGTTCTCATTCCACCTGGGCGCAGGCAGGGTGATCCGCGGCTGGGAGCAGGGCATCCCCGGCATGAAGGTGGGCGGCACCCGCCGGCTCGTCATTCCGCCCGACCTCGCCTACGGCCCTCGCGGCGCCGGCGCAGGCGTGATTCCACCGAACGCGACGCTCCTCTTCGAGGTCGAGCTGCTGGCCGTCGAGACCGTCACGCGGACCGAAGGTCCGTAGTCCATCACCGAGGTTCCCATGAGACATGCGATCCGCCTCGCGGCCGTGGCCGCGCTCCTGCCCGCGGGCGCGGCCGGCGCCGCGACGCTGCTCCACGCCGGCCGGCTCATCGACGGGGTGAGCGACTCGCCGCGCGAGCGCGTCACGATCGTGGTGGACGGCGGCCGCATCCAGGCGGTCGAGGACGGATTCCGCACGGCGGGGCCCGGCGACGAGGTCGTCGACCTCTCGGGGGCCACCGTGCTGCCAGGCTTCATGGACATGCACGTGCACCTGACCTCGGAGCACAGCCGGACCAGCGAGCTCGACAGCGTCAAGAAGAGCGAGGCCGACCGCGCCTACGACTCGGTCGTCTACGCCGAGCGCACGCTGCTCGCCGGCTTCACGACCGTGCGCAACCTCGGCGACGTGTGGAACACCACCATCGCGCTCAAGCGCGCGATCGACGCGGGCAAGGTCAAGGGCCCGCGCATCTTCACGGCGGGCCGCTCGATCGGCACGCGCGGGGGCCACGCGGACGCCACGAACTCCTTCGGCCCGTTCCTGACCAGCGAGGACCCGCGGCTCGACACAGTCTGCAACGGCGCGGACAGCTGCCGCGAGGCCGTGCGCCAGCGCTACAAGGACGGGGCCGACTCGATCAAGATCACCGCGACAGGCGGCGTCCTCTCCATCGCGAAGTCGGGCAGCGCCCCCCAGTTCACGGACGAGGAGCTGGAAGCCGTCATCTCGACGGCGCACGACTACGGCATGAAGGTCGCCGCCCACGCCCACGGCACGGAGGGCATCAAGCGCGCCGTCCGGAACGGCATCGACTCTATCGAGCACGGCACCTTCCTGGACGACGAAGGCATCCGCCTCATGAAGGAGAAGGGCACCCACTACGTGCCGACGATCTCCGCCGGCCGCTGGGTCTACGACCAGGCCCAGGACCCGACCTATTTCCCCGCGATCGTGCGGCCCAAGGCGCTCGCCGTCGGCCCCCAGATCCAGCAGACCTTCGGCAAGGCCTGGAAAGCGGGCGTCACGATCATGTTCGGCACCGACTGCGGCGTCTGTGCGCACGGCGACAACGGCAAGGAATTCGGCTACATGGTCGAGGCCGGCATGCCCGCGATGGCCGCCGTAAAGTCGGCGACGATCGTGCCGGCACGCTACCTCGGGATCGAGGACCGCCTCGGCAGCGTCGAGCCCGGCAAGCTCGCCGACATCGTCGGCGTGCCCGGGAACCCGCTCGAGGACGTCCACGCGCTCGAGCGCGTCAGCTTCGTGATGAAGGAAGGCGTCGTCTACAAGCGGTGAGCACCGCGGCGTCCACGGTCGAGAAGGTCGTCGTCGACGGGCCGGCAGGCGCCATCGAGGCGATGGTCGAGCGGCCGCCGGACGCGCGTGGCGACACGGTCGGCGTCTGCTGCCACCCGCACCCGCTCTATGGCGGCACCATGCAGAACAAGGTCGTGCACACGCTTGCGCGCGCCTGCCACGACCAGCGCGTCGCGACGGTGCGCTTCAACTTCCGCGGCGTTGGCGGCAGCGCGGGCAGGCACGACGACGGCGGCGGCGAGAGTGAGGACGCGGCGGCCGTCGCCGATTTCGCGCGCCGGGCGACCGGCGCATCGCGACTGTGGTCGCTCGGCTTCTCGTTCGGCGGGTTCGTCGCGTATCGCCTGGCGACGCTGCGCGACTGCGCCGCGCTCGTCACGGTCGCTCCGCCGGTCCAGCGCTTCGACTTCGCGAAGCTGCCGGTGCCGCGCTGTCCCTGGTACGTCGCCCAGGGCGATTCCGACGACCTCGTCGACCACGAGCGGGTCGTCGCTTGGACCCGCACGCTCGAGCCGCCGCCCGAGGTCAGGATCCTGCCGGGCGCCGAGCATTTCCTGCACGGCAGGCTGACGGAGCTGAGGACGCTGCTGGGGGCGTGGCTGGCCGAGCGGGTGGCCGAAAAGGCCTGACAAGGGCCCTCAAAAGCGAACGGGGCGGCCCGGCCGCCCCGTCGTGCATCGAACTCGAAAACGGATGGGTCGGGACTTCAGCCCACCATCTCGTTGAGGTTCTTGAGGGCGCGGATACGCACCTTCTTCGAGGCGGGCTTCGCCTTGATCATCATCTTCTCGCCCGTGAAGGGGTTGACGCCCTCGCGCGCCTTGGTGGCGGCCTTCTTCACGACGCGCATCTTGCACAGCCCCGGCAGCGTGAAGATGCCGTTGCCCTTGAGCGACTTCTTGATCTGGTCGCCGAGTGCCTCGAGCACGGCATTCACCTGCTTCTTGCTGAGGTCGGCCTTGGCAGCAACCGCCGCAACGATCTGCGACTTCGTCGGAGCCGCATTCTTTTTCGCCATTGAGTTGTCTCCTGTGGTTCAGTCAGCGACGGGGCGATCCCGCCAAAACAATTCCGGCGCGCACCATACCACGGAAAAACCCGCTGCATAAGTGGGTCGACTGCGATTTTTGGCGGTTTTTATAGGGCCGGCGCGCAGGTCGCGAATTCACTCGAGACGGAACTCCCGTGTCAAGCGGGCTCGCAGCGCGGGCCCTTCCGCGGTCGCGCGAGACCGGATCTCGATCGTGATCGGCTCGCGATGGCGAACGTCGACCGTCGCGATCCAGGTCGCGGCGCCCGGCTCGTCGCGACGCGAGAGCGCGAGCGGCCGCCGGGTGCCGATCAGGCTGACGGCCTCCGCTTCGACCAGGGATGCGTCGTCGACGACATTCGCTCCCGGATCGAGCGTCACGATCGCGACGGTCAGCACAGCTAGATCCTTTCTCTGCTCAATGCCGTAACTGCCCGCAATCGCAGCAGGCAGGTCGCGCGAGGGCGTGAGCGCGTAGTGCATGCGGTACCCGCCGGCCTCCACGAAGCCCGGGTCGCGATAAGGCAGCGCCTCGGCGATCGGCTCCGGGCTGCCGCCGCAGCCGGCGAACAGCAGCAGTGCGGCCACCGTGGCCGGCAGGGCACGGCTGTTGCCGGAAACCCACGTACGGGGCCGGGATTCGCCCCGTGGCATCAGGAGGTGAGCAGGATTCGCAACGCCGTGAGCCCGACGATCGCGACGAGCGGCGAGAAATCGATGCCGCCCACGGCCGGCAGGACCCTGCGCAGGGGCCGCAGCAGGGGCTCGCAGAGCGCGGCGAGCAGCGACGTGGCGGGGCTGCGCGCGCCCGGGGCGACGAAGGACAGCAGGGCGTAGACGAAGATCAGGATCGTGTAGAGCAGCAGCGTCGAATGCGCCAGCGAGCGCAGCGCCGCGACCAGGAGCGGAAATGCGGGCGGCAGGGCGCCCGCCCCCAGGCGGAACATCACCAGCGTCGCGACCAGCTGGATCGCGACCAGGGCGACGAAGGATGCGGTGTCGAAGCGGCCGGCCGGCGGCAGCACGCGACGCAGCGGCATCACGAGCCAGTTGGTCAGCGCCAGCACGGCCTGGGCGAGCGGATTGCGGAAGTCGGCCCGCGACAGCTGCAGCAGGACCCGCAGCAGGAAGGCGTAGACCAGGAAGCTCAGGACCGAGTCGACGAGGAAGCGAAGGGCGTCCATCCGGCAATTCTAATCGCGCTCGCCGAAGATCGCGGTGCCGACGCGCAGCTGCGTCGCGCCCTCGGCGATCGCGGCCTCGAAGTCTCCGCTCATGCCCATGGAGAGCGTGTCGAGCCGGTGGCCCGCCGCGTTCAGTCCCTCGGACAGGCGGCGCAGCTGCGCGAACCAGTGCCGCTGCCGGGCCGCGTCGGTTTCCGCCGGCGGCAGGGCCATCAGGCCGCGCAGTCGCAGCCGTGGCAGGCCGGCGACGGCGCCGGCGAGCCGTTCGAGCCCGTCGGGCGCGACGCCGGACTTGCTCGACTCCCCGCCGATGCTGACCTGGATGCAGACCGCGAGCGGCGCCATCGACTCCGGCCGCTGCGACGAGAGGCGCTCCGCGATGCGGATCCTGTCGACCGAGTGCACCCAGTCGAAGAGCGACGCGACGTCGCGCGTCTTGTTGGACTGCAGCGGGCCGATGAAGTGGCGCACGAATCGCCGGCCGGCGAGCGCGTCGAAATGCGCGCGCGCTTCCTGCAGGTAATTCTCGCCGAGGTCCGCGAGCCCCGCTTCCAGGGCGGCCTTCACGCGCTCAAGCGGCTGCGACTTGCAGACGCCGATCAGCGTGACGGATCCGGGGTCGCGGCCGGCCGCACGTGCCGCGACCGTGATGCGATCCCGCACCGCGGCGAGCCCCGCAGCCGGATTCTGCGGAGCAGTTAACATATTGGCGTGCTGTAGCCGGGGATATACTGCCCCCGGTCCCGAAGCACCGCAACGCGGCGCGCCCGGACCTTGCGTCGTGCACCGAGCCAGGGAGTGCTGATGGCCGTCGACATTGCCCAACTTTTGGCTTTCGCAGTCAAGAACGGCGCCTCCGACCTGCACCTGTCCGCAGGCGTGCCGCCCATGATCCGCGTGGACGGCGACGTCAAGCGCGTGAACATGCCGCCGCTGACGCACAAGGAAGTGCACAGCATGGTGTACGACATCATGAACGACAAGCAGCGGAAGGTGTACGAGGAGTTCTTCGAGACCGACTTCTCCTTCGAGATCCCGAACCTCGCCCGCTTCCGCGTCAACGCCTTCAACCAGAACCGCGGCGCCGGCGCCGTATTCCGCAACATCCCGTCCCTGATCAAGTCGCTGGACGACCTGAACGCGCCGAAGGTGTTCAAGGACCTGTGCCTCCTGCCGCGCGGCCTGGTCCTCGTCACCGGCCCGACCGGCTCGGGCAAGTCCACGACGCTCGCGGGCATGATCGACTACGTCAACGTGAACCGGCCCGACCACATCATCACGATCGAGGACCCGATCGAGTTCGTGCACGAGTCGAAGCGCTGCCTTATCAACCAGCGCGAGGTGCACCGCGACACGCTCGGGTTCAGCGAGGCGCTGCGCTCGGCGCTGCGCGAGGACCCCGACGTGGTCCTGGTCGGCGAGATGCGCGACCTAGAGACGATCCGGCTCGCGCTCACGGCGGCCGAGACCGGCCACCTCGTGTTCGGCACGCTGCACACGAGCTCGGCCGCCAAGACGGTCGACCGCGTGGTCGACGTGTTCCCGGCGGCCGAGAAGGAGATGGTGCGGTCGATGCTGTCGGAGTCGCTGCGCGCCGTGATCTCGCAGACGCTGCTGAAGCGCCTCGGCGGCGGGCGCATCGCCGCGCACGAGATCATGATCGCGACGCCCGCCATCCGGAACCTGATCCGCGAGAACAAGATCGCGCAGATGTATTCGTCGATCCAGACCGGCCAGGCCCAGGGCATGCAGACGCTCGACCAGTGCCTGACCGAGATGCTCGCCAAGGGGCTCGTCTCGAAGGAAGAGGCGCGCTACAAGGCCGCGAACAAGGACAGCATGTAACGGCGCGCCGCGCCGCCGGAGACGCGAATGGACCGCGAACAGGCAATCAAGCTGATGCAGGATCTCCTGCGGCGCATGGTCGACCGCAAGGGCTCCGACCTGTTCATCACCGCCGGCTTCCCGCCCGCGATCAAGATCGACGGCGAGGTGCGTCCCCAGACGGACAAGTCGCTGGCGCCGGAGCAGAGCGCCGTCCTCGTCCGCTCGATCATGAACGACCGCCAGACGCGCGAGTTCGACGCCAGCAAGGAGGCGAACTTCGCGATCGCCCCGCCGGGCATCGGCCGCTTCCGCGTCAGCGCCTTCGTGCAGCAGGGCATGACCGGCTGCGTGATCCGCCAGATCAACTCGACCATACCGACCATCGAGGAACTCGAGCTGCCGCCGATCCTGAAGGACATCGTGATGTCCAAGCGCGGCCTCGTGATCGTGGTCGGCGCGACGGGCTCGGGCAAGTCGACCTCGCTGGCGGCGATGGTCGGCTACCGCAACGAGAAGACGCGCGGCCATATCGTCACTATCGAGGACCCGGTCGAGTACGTGCACTCGCACCGCGGCTGCGTCGTGACCCACCGCGAGGTGGGCGTGGACACCGACAGCTGGCACACGGCGCTCAAGAACACGCTGCGCCAGGCCCCCGACGTGATCATGATCGGCGAGATCCGCGACCGCGAGACCATGGAATACGGCATCCAGTTCGCCGAGACGGGCCACCTCGTGCTGGCGACGCTGCACGCCAACAGCTCCAACCAGGCGCTCGACCGCATCATCAACTTCTTCCCGGAGGAGAAGCGCGAGCAGCTCCTCATGGACCTGTCGCTGAAC
>DATEEF010000052.1:0-2599 GCA_035281265.1 Steroidobacteraceae bacterium | reverse complement strand
TTTTCCTGTTCGAAGTAGTCCGTCGCGCTCATCAGACGCTCATCCCCCGACTGGCGCGAGGATGGCAGGCGGCCGACCCCGGCCTCAAGTGGGCAGGGTCCTACAATCGCGCGGCGTCAGCCGCCCGCGGCGCGTCCCGGGAACTGCAGGAACATCTCAGCAATGGCATTGCTGATCGCCGTGCGCGGGTCCTTCATGATCTTGTCGGTCAGCCGGCCCTCGACGATCCCTTCCCAGACGACCTGCTTCTTCGAAAGGTCGACCACGTCGATGTTGGCGGTGCCGACCTTGTAGCGGACGGTCTCGACTTCCGGCGGGAAGGCGGACGCGCCGTAGAGCCCGCCGCGATAGCCGTAGTAGCCATAGCCGTAGCCGTAGGTCGAGCCGGGTGTCGTGCGCACGTCCACGTTCTCGCGCGCGTTCGCATTGAAGTTGATCAGGAGGTCCGCGGGACCGCCTTCCACGTACTTGTAACCCTTCGCGTCCATCTCGCGGCGGATCGCTTCCTTGAAATAGCTCGTGATGGGGGTCGAGTAGCCCGGCCGATCGGTGCCGGGCTTCTCGGCGAACATGTAGGTCTTGTAGCTGGACAGGTTCGCGGAGGGGTCGACGTTGCTGCGGACCTGGGGCCCGGACTCGCATCCGGCCAGCAGCGCAAGGGCAAAGGCGCCTGCCACTAGGATGTTCTTCATGGGATGTCCTGGTTGACTCTGTTGGGAGGGCGGACTGGTGGCATTATGGCGCAATCCGGGAGGAGGTTCATCCGATGAAGCGCTGCACAAAACCGATTGCGGCCGCGTCCGCCGGGCTCCTGTTCGCCGCCTGCGCGGCGGATCCGCCGAAGCCCGCAATGCGCGACAGCCTGGTGCAGAAGACGGCGACGGTGGAGTCCATCGACCAGGCGTCGCGGCTCGTGACGCTGCGCGGCGAGGATGGCTTCGCAAGGACCGTCAAGGTCAGCAACGACGTGCGGAATTTCCCGCAGATCCGCGAGGGTGACAAGGTCGTCGTCAGCTACTACGAGGCCATCGCCGCCGAGGTGAAGAGGCCGGGCGAGGGCGTCCAGGGCGTCGAGGCCGAGGTGAGCGCCGCGCGCGCCGACCCGGGCAAGATGCCCGCGGCGGGTTCGGGCGTGACGCTTCGCACCACGGTCACGATCGAGTCGGTGGACAAGGAGTCCAATACCGTAACCTTCAGGAACACGGACGGCATGCTGCGCACCGCCGAGATCCAGACCCCCGAGGGCCAGAAGTTCATCAAGGGCCTCAAGAAGGGTGACCAGGTCGAGATCGCCTACACCGAGGCGTTCGCGATCGAGGTGAAGCCGGCGGGCTGAGCCGGCGGCAGGGGGACTCGTCATGATCCGCCTGACGCGGAGGCTCGTAGTCCTCGCCGTGGCGTCGGCGGTGATCGTTGCTGCCTATGCCGCCGCAGGCTTCTGGCTCGTGCCCCGCATCGTCCGGGCACAGGCCGTCGAGTTCGCGCAGGAAAAATACCAGCGCATGCTCGCGATCGGCGAGGTGCGCTTCAATCCCTTCACGTTCCAGCTCGAGGTTGATGACCTCAGCTTCCCGGACGCGGACGGCGAGCCGCTCGCGAGCTTCGAGTCACTGGTGGTGAACCTCGAGCTCTCGAGCCTCTGGCGCGCGGGCGCGAGCTTCAAGCAGATCGCGATCGGGAAGCCGTATATCCGGCCCGTCATCCGGCCGGGCGGCGAACTCAACTTCGCCGACCTCGCGAAGCCCTTTCCGGAATCCCCGCCGGAGGAAGTGGACGACGGCCCGCCGCGCGTCTTCATCGCGCACTTCCAGATGACCGACGGGCATGCGCACTTCGAGGACCGCACGCTCGCGACGCCCTATGCCACGGACCTCCGGCCGCTGAGCCTCGAGCTGCGCGACTTCAGCACGACCGGCAGCACCGACAATGCCTACGACCTGCACGCGATGGCGGGCACCGGCGCGACGCTCGACTGGGGCGGCACGGTCTCGCTTGCGCCGCTCGCCTCTAAGGGCCGGTTCAAGTTCGCCAACATCCAGGCGACGAAGCACTGGGGCTACGTGCGGGACAAGGCCGGCTTCGAGGTGACCTCGGGCACGCTCGGATTCGACGGCGACTACGACTTCGCGGCCGGCGACGCCGGCACGACGCTCCGGTTCAAGTTGCGCGAACTCGCAGTGGACGGACTCGGCATCCGTCGCATCGGCGAAGACTCGGATACCGCGCAGCTGACGCGGCTCGCGCTTTCGAACTTCGAGTTCGACCTTGCGAAGAATGCCGCCAACGTCGAGAAAGTGCTGGTGAGCGGAGGCACCGTCAACGCCTGGCGCGGCGCGGACGGCGAGCTGAACCTTACGCAGCTCACCGAGCCCGTGGAGTCCGCGCCGGTTGCGGACGCCGGGTCGCCGACGGTCGAAGTGGCGCCCACGGCTGTCGAGACTGCGCCCCCGCCTGACAGCGGATCGCAGTTCCTCTTCACTGCACCGGACATCGAAGCACAGAACCTCGTCGTGCAGGTCGAGGATCGGCAGGTCGAGCCGGCGATCAAGCTGGCGCTCGAACCGTTCAACGTACGCGTGAGCGGCTATTCCACCGCGCC
>DATEEF010000051.1:0-19413 GCA_035281265.1 Steroidobacteraceae bacterium | reverse complement strand
CAGGAGCAGCGCCCGGCGCGGGTCGGTGGCAAAAAAGGGGACGCTCACCTTTTTCGCCCGAGAAGGATCATGGTGGGTCCAGCTACGCCGAAAAAGGTGAGCGTCCCCTTTTTCGCTAGATCGCGCGTGCGGTGCGACCGCCCGGAAGGTCCAGCAGGCGCTGCGCCCGCGCGCCGTCGGAGCGCTCGTGCTCGATGCGCGCGAGGAACTCGCGCGTGACGTCGCCCGTCACGTACTCGCCCGAGAAGCAGGACGTGTCGAACGCCGCGATGCGCGCGTCGTCGTGCCGGCAGGCGGCGACGAGGTCGTCGAGGTCCTGGTACACGAGCCAGTCCGCGCCAATGGAGGCCGCGACGTCCTCCTCGCTGCGCCCGCTCGCGACGAGCTCGGATGCGACGGCCATGTCGATCCCGTAGACGTTCGGGAAGCGCACCGGCGGCGCCGCCGAGGCGAAGTAGACCTTGCGCGCCCCGGCCTCGCGCGCGAGCTCGATGATCTGCGCCGACGTGGTCCCGCGCACGATCGAGTCGTCGACGAGGAGCACGTTGCGCCCGCGGAACTCGAGGTCGATTGCGTTGAGCTTCCCGCGCACCGACTTCTGGCGCATCTCCTGGCCCGGCATGATGAACGTGCGCCCGATGTAGCGGTTCTTGACGAACCCTTCCCGGTACTTCACGCCGAGCGCGAGCGCGAGCTGCAACGCGCTCGTGCGGCTGGTGTCCGGGATCGGGATCACGACGTCGATGTCGTGGTCGGGCCGCAGCCGCTGGATCTTCTCCGCGAGCTTCTCGCCCATGCGCATCCGCGCCTTGTGCACCGAGATGTTGTCGATGATCGAGTCCGGGCGCGCGAAGTACACGTATTCGAAGATGCAGGGCGTGTGGCGGCCCGCGGGGGCGCACTGCTGCGCGTGCATGCGCCCGTGCATGTCGATGTAGATCGCCTCGCCCGGCCCGACGTCGCGTTCCAGGGTGAAGCCGAGCATGTCGAGCGCGACGCTCTCCGAAGCGAGCATCCACTCGAGGCCGCGCGCGGTCTTGCGCTTGCCGAGGACGAGCGGCCGTATGCCGTGCGCGTCGCGGAAGCCCGCGACGCCGTGGCCCACGACCATCAGCACGACGGCGTAGCCGCCGCGGCAGCGGCGGAACACGCCCTCGATCGCGCGGAACACGTCCGCCGGCGCAGGCCGGGCCGGGGTCGAGCGCTGCAGCTCGCTGGCGAACACGTTGAGCAGCACCTCGGAGTCGGAGCGCGTGTTGAGGTGCCGGCGGTCCTCCTCGACCATCGTCCGCGAGAGCTCGGCCGCGTTCGTGAGGTTGCCGTTGTGCCCGAGTCCGATGCCGAACGGCGCATTGACGTAGAACGGCTGCGCCTCGTCGGCGCCGTCGCAGCCGGCCGTGGGATAGCGCACGTGGCCGATCCCGGCATTGCCCGCGAGCTGGCGCATGTGCTCCTCGCGGAAGACGTCGCGCACGAGGCCGGCGTCCTTGTGCACGAAGAGCGCGTGCTCGTCCATGGTCATGATGCCGGCAGCGTCCTGACCGCGGTGCTGGAGCACGGTCAGCGCGTCGTAGATGCGCTGGTTGACGGCGGAGGTCCCGACAATTCCGACGAGGCCGCACATCGCCTAGGTGCCCGCCGGCGCGGTGGCCTGGTCGTAGAGCTCGAGTGCGGCCGGCCGCGCATAGCGCTCCAGCCAGCCCGCCACCGTCTCGGCGGCAGGCATCGAGCGGGTCCGCGACCACCACGACTCGAGGTCGAGGTTCGCCGCGCGGCCCGCGAGCACGAGCAGGCCGATCACGATGACGCCGCGTGCGAGGCCGAACGCCGCACCGAGGAGCCGGTCCATCGCGGCGACCCCGACCGCGCGCCGTGCGTAGTGGGACACGATGCTCCCGACCAGCGCGCCGAAGAGCAGCACCAGCAGGAGCACGATCGCCCGCCCCGTCCATTCGCGCACGCCGGGCTCGGCGAGCGCGCCGCCCAGCCACGGGTTCACGATGTAGGCGAAATGCCAGGCGAGCCAGAGGCCGATGAGCCAGGACGCGAGCGCGATGGATTCGCGGATGAAGCCTCGGAAGAATCCGACGGCGCCCGAGATGAGCAGGATGATGGCAAACAGGTGGTCGGCGCCGTCCATTTATCCGTGGATCCCCGCGGAACGTGCGGCATTCTACTCGATCAGGGGTGGCGGGCCACGACCGTCTGGAATCCCTCCTTGGCCAGCCGCGCGGCGGTGGCCTCGGCGCGCGCGCGGTCCTGTTCGGGCCCGACGCGGACCCGATAGAGCACCTGCCCGCTCGCCCGGTACTCGAGAACGAATGCCGAGAACTGGCGCTTGCGCAATTCCGCCACCAGCTGCTCGGCCTTGGCCTTGCTGGAGAACGCGCCGAGCTGGACAGCCCATGCCGAAGCGGAAGGGATGGCCGCAGCGGCCGGCGCGGGTTTCGCAGCCGGCGGCGCGGCTGCGTCCTTCGGCGCGGGAGGCACCGCGCGCCGCTCGACCACGGGCGCCGGCGTTGCGCTCTTCGGCGCCGGCACTGCGGCCGGTTGTGCCTGCGGTGGCGTCGCGGGCCCTGCTTCCGGCATACGTGGTTCCGGCACGAGCACCTGTTCCTCCAGCGCCGGCGCCTGATCGCCGATCGGCATTTCGATCCGGCGCACGGGAGCCGTCTCGGGCGCAGCAGCCGTCTGCGGCGCACGCCCCTTCAGGATCGCCGGCACGAGCAGGACGACGATGGCGACGAGCACCAGCGCACCGACCAGGCGTTCCCGCACGCGCACTTCCATGCCGGGGATTGTAGCCCGCGCAGCGACTAGTGACGGCCGGACAGCCACTCGATCGCAGGGCCGACGGTCAGGAACGATCCGAAGACGACGGCCCGGTCTCCCGGCTGCATGCCATCGCGCGCCTGCGCGAGGCCGGCGGCGACGTCGGCCGCTGCGGAAACGCTGCGCGCGCCGGCCGTGCGGATGCGCTCGGCGAGATCGCCGGGCGGCAGCGCGCGGTTTCCGTCGAGGCCGACCGCGATCCAGCGGCTGACGCCGCCGCGGAGCGCCGCGACGATGCCCTCGATGTCCTTGTCACCCAGGATCCCGCACACCGCCCAGGTCTTGCCCGCGCAGGGTCTCGCGGCGAGGCTCGCCGCGAGGGCTTCGGCTGCCTGCGGGTTGTGCGCGACGTCGAGGATCCATTCGGGCGCGCCGGGCAGCAACTGGAATCGCCCCGGCAGGCGGACTTGCACGAGCCCCGAACGGACCGCTTCGTCCGGCACGAGAAGCTTCGGCTCCGCGGCCTCGAGCATCGCGAGCGCGACTGCGGCGTTGCCGAGCTGCGGCACACCGGACAGGCCCGGCAGCGGAAGCTCGCGCCGGCGCGAGCCGAAACCGACGTAATCCCAGCCGTCGCCGCGCTCGACGAAGTCGAAGTCCGTGCCGATGCGCCTGAGCCGGGCGCCGATCGCTGCCGCGTGCGCGACGAGGCTGCGGGGCGGCTGCCGCCCGCCGAAGATGGCCGGCCGCCCGGCCCGGAAGATGCCGGCCTTCTCCGCGCCGATCGCCTCGATCGTTTGGCCCAGCCATTCACGATGATCGAGCCCGACCGAGACCACCGCCGCGACGTCGGCATCCAGCAGGTTGACGGCATCCAGCCGCCCGCCCATGCCGACTTCGAGCACGGCCACGTCCACGCCCGCGCGAGCGAACACGAGGAAGGCGGCCAGCGCGTTCCATTCGAAGAACGTGAGCGAGACCTCGCGCCGGGCGGCGTCGATCGCGGCGAACGCCTCGAGCAGCGCGTCATCCGCCACCTCGCGCCCGTGGATGCGGATCCGCTCGTTGT
Organism: Steroidobacteraceae bacterium; assembly: GCA_035281265.1. Taxonomy (GTDB): domain Bacteria; phylum Pseudomonadota; class Gammaproteobacteria; order Steroidobacterales; family Steroidobacteraceae; genus SCUD01. The sequence goes on along the minus strand of DATEEF010000051.1, from coordinate 15,572 downwards.
AGCGCGCCAGGTGCGGCGAGGTGAAAAGGCCGGTCTCGTAGCCGGCGGCGGCGAGGATCGCATCCAGATACGCGGTTACGGAGCCCTTGCCGTTGGTCCCGCCTACGGTCAGCACCGTCGCATGCCAGGACACACGCAGCCGCTGCCAGACGAGGCCGACGCGCTCGAGGCCGGGGTCGATCTCAACCGGATGTGCAGCCTGCTGCCAGGCGAGCCAGGCCGCGACGTTCGCGAATCGCACCTCACCGGCCCGTGAAGGGCGCTAGCCGCCGGGCGGCGGCCGACGCAGCAGTATGCGCAGCATCGAGGCGATCCGTTCGCGCAGGTCGCGGCGATCCAGGATCATGTCGATCGCGCCGTGGTCGAGCAGGAACTCGCTGCGCTGGAACCCCTCCGGCAGGGTTTCGCGCACGGTCTGCTGGATCACGCGCGGGCCGGCGAAACCGATGAGCGCCTTCGGTTCCGCGATGTTGACGTCGCCCAGCATCGCGAGGCTTGCCGACACGCCGCCGGTGGTGGGATCGGTCTGCACCGAGATGAAGGGCAGGCCTTGCGCGGCGAGCTCGGCGAGGGCGGCGCTGGTCTTGGCCATCTGCAGCAGCGACAGCAGTCCCTCCTGCATGCGCGCGCCGCCGCTCGCGGAGAAGCAGACGAGCGGCTTGCCGTGCTCGATGGCGTGCTCGACGCCGCGGACGAAGCGCTCGCCGACGACGGAACCCATCGAGCCGCCCATGAACGAGAACTCGAACGCGCCGGCGACGATCTCGATGCCCTCGAGCGTGCCGCTCATCACCACCAGCGCGTCGCGCTCGCCGACCGCCTTCTGCGCCGCGGCCAGGCGGTCGCGGTAGCGCTTGGTGTCGCGGAAGCGCAGCGGATCCTCCGGCGCGACGTCCGCGGCGATCTCCTCCGCGCTGTCCGGGTCGAGGAACTGGGTCAGGCGCTCGCGCGCGCCGATGCGCATGTGGTGCGCGCACTTGGGGCAGACCTGCAGGTTGCGCTCGACCTCCGGCCGGTACAGCACCGAGTCGCAGGCCGGGCATTTCATCCACAGGCCCTCGGGCACCGAGCGCGTGCGGCGCTCCGTCTTGATCCGCGAAGGGATGATCTTCTCGAACCAGGTCATCTGGGATCCCCTGACTCCCCGGAAAGCCCCGTGATCATAGCCCAAGGACGGGTGAACGCCGCCTCAGGCACCTGCAGCGATTTCGGGTAGCGCACCTGCCACAGGTAGAGCCCGCTCGCCGGGGCGGTGATCCCCGCGCGCGTGCGGTCGCGGGCCGCAAGCGTCTCCGCGATCCAGCCCGGCGGCCGCTCGCCCGCGCCGACCATCAGCAGCGAGCCCGCGATGTTGCGCACCATGTGGTGCAGGTAGGCGTTGGCGCTGATCTCGATCACGACGAGCGGCCCGTCGCCGCGGACCGTGATGGTGTCCACGTGCCGCATCGCGGTGGTCGACTGGCATTCCACCGCCCGGAAGGAGGTGAAGTCGTGCTCGCCCACCAGCGCCTGCGCGCCCGCGTGCATGGCCTCGACGTCGAGCGGCGAGCGGATCCAGCACACGCGGTCGCGCAAGATGGCGGGGCGGGTCCCCTGCCGCAGCATGCAGTACCGGTAGCTGCGGCCCTGCGCGGTGTGGCGTGCGTGGAAGGTCCTGTCGACCTCCATGCCCCAGTGGATCGACACGTCCGGCGGCAGGTGGCTGTTGGCGCCCAGCACCCAGCCGCGAATCGGCCGCACGGCCTGGGTGTCGAAATGCGCGACCTGCGCACAGGCATGCACGCCTGCGTCGGTGCGACCGGCCGCGGTGACCGTGACAGGATGGTCGGCGACGTTCGAGAGCGCCTTCTGCACGGCGTCCTGCACCGTCAGCAGGCCCGGCTGCTGTTGCCAGCCGGCGAAGCGCGTGCCGTCGTATTCGATGCCGACGGCGAGCCGGCGCGTTGGCCCGCTCCTGCTCACGCCCCCGGCAGGGTATCGATCAGGCGCCGGGCTTCCTGCTTCTGCGAGGCGCTGCCCTCGGCGAGCACCTCCTGCAGGATGTTGCGCGCGCCGTCAGGATCGCCCATATCCATGTAAGCGCGCGCGAGGTCGAGCTTGGTGCCGACTTCGCTCATCGTCACGGGCTCGAGCTGCGAAAGCTGCGGCATCTGCTCGGTCTTGAGCGCGTCGCGCGCCGTCGACGACCCGTCGTCCGCGTCGGGCACGCCGATGTCGAGGTCGATGTCGCCGAAGTCGACCTTCGGCAGGACCGCGGTCGCCCCGGCGTCGCGAGGCATCAGGGCCGTGCCGTCGTCGCCATCGCGCTGCAGCACCGCAGTCGCATCGCTGCGCTCCGCGATCTGCGTGAGGTCGTCATGCAGGCCGGTCGCGAGCGCGGTGGCGTCGTCGATGTCCGGCAGGTTGTCGAGGTCGCCGACGTCGAGCCCCAGGTCGTCGATCGCCATCTCGGCCGTCGAGTCCGGCGTCGAGGGCTGCATGCGGTCGCGCGCGGGCTGGCTCGCTTTCAGCGCCGGCGACTCGACGGTGGGGGTCTCGGAGGACGGCAGCTCCAATGTCGGCATTTCAATCGTGCCGCCGCCTTCCCGGCCGCCGATGTCCTGAGTCGTGCCCAGGGAAACCGAGCCGTCGCCGATGTCGAACTCGAGCGCTGTGTTTTCGCCGGTCTCCTCGGCATCGGCGGACGCGGCCGCCACCCGGCCAAGGTCGAGGTCGAGGCCCTCGTCGCCCTCGGGGGCCGACAGCAGGTCGAGGTCGACGAGGTTGTCGCCGCCTTCGAGCGAGAGGTCGACGCCGGCGTCCTGCACGGCGCCCGCGAAGATCGGCTCGTCCGGGGCGAGCTGGCGTCCCATGATCACGATGCGGTCCCAGTCCGCGCCGGCGCCGACCTGCCTCTTCAGCTCGCGCGCGACGGTGAGGAACTGGTTCGTGTCGCCGGCGACGAAATGGATCTCGGCGAGCTTGAGCTTGAGGTCGTTGCGCTGCGGCTCCTTCTGCAGGGCCATGCGCACGAGATCGACGGCCTGGTCGTAGAGGCCGTAAGCCATGTGGAAGTCGGCTTCGGCGAGCGGATCTGCCTGGTCGAGGTTGAGCGCCGCTTCGCTGCTGATCGTCTCGTCGTGTGCCGGGGCGGGTCGCGCTTCGGTTTTCGGGCGGGCGATCGGCCGTTCCTCGACGATGATGTCCGTGTCCTCGTCCTCTTCGTCGAAGATCGCGGGACGCGGCATCTCGGCCGTCGAATCGCCGGTGGCCAGCGCGCGCAGCCGCATCGTCTCCGTCGGCACCGGCGCAGTCGGGGGCAGGTCGAAGCCCTTGAGTGCCCCGCTGACGTCCTCGTCGCGGCGCCGGCGGTAGAAGTTGAAGCCGAGGAGGCCCAGGATCAGCAGGGCTGCCGCGCCGAGCAGCATCGCCCAGTTGTCGGTCAGCGTGTCGAGGACCGAAGGGCCCGTGTCTGCTGCGGGAGTTGCCGCGCGCCGGGGCTTCGGCTTCGGCTGTGCGGGCGCGGCCGCGGGAGGCGGCGGTTCGGCCGGCGCTCCGATGTCGTCCTCGGGCGCCACGGGCGCCTCGCCCGCGGGCGCTTCGGGCCCGGCCGGCGCGGGCGCCGGCGGCGCGGCTGCCCGGGCCTCTTCGGACCGCGCGTCCGCCAGTTTCTTCTGCAGGTCGGCGAGTTCCTGGTTCTGCAGCTCCAGCAGGCGCTTCTGCTCGGTAATGTCGTGTTCGAGCGCATCGATCTGCGACTCGACGCGGCCGCTCGACGGCGGCGCCGCGGTGCCCTCCGCCTCCCCCTCCGGGGGCGCGACCAGCTTCAGGCGACCTGCGTCCTGACCGCCGCCCGCCGCCCGCCACGCTGCGTTCTGCTGGCTGACCTCGCTCGCCGCTTCGGCGGCCGAGACACGCGCCATCTCGTCCGACGACGGCACGCGCAGGATCGCGCCGGCACGCAGCTGGTGAATGCTGCCGTTGAAAGCTTCCGGGTTCGCGCGGAACAGGGCGATCATCGTGCGCTGGATCGCGTCGCGGTCTCCGGCACCCAGGCTGCCGGCAATCCCGTACAGCGTGTCGCCGCGCGAGACCTCGTAGGTCGATCCGGCGCCCGCGGGCTGCGCGGGCGCGGTGGGGGGAGCAGCGGCGGGCGCTTCGACGGGAGCCTCAGCCGCCGCAGGCGCAGGCGCAAGCTCGGGCGTGGGCGCGGGCGGCGCAGCCTGAGGCTGTGGCGGCGGCGCGGTGGTCGGTGCCGCGAGCGGCGCCTGGGCGGGCGTGTCCCCCGCGGAAAGCATCGCCGGCGGGTCGAGCAGGACCGTGTATTCGCGAAGCAGGCGGCCGCGCGGCCAGTTCACATCGACCAGGAACGAGACGAAGGGCTCGCTGATGGCATCCCGCGAACGCACGAGCAGCACGGCGCGTCCGTCCCGGCCGCGGCCGACGTTGAACTCCAGCGAGCTCAGGAACGCCGGACGATCGAGTCCGTAGCGCGAGAATACTTCCGGGGATGCGAGCGCGGCGCTGAGCGTCGACAACTCCTCGGACGTCGCGGCGACCAGGTCGATCTCGGCGGAGAGCGGCTCATTGAGCGACGAGTTCAGGCGAATCTCGCCGAGACCGAGGCCGAGGGCCGCCGCCGGCGTCAGCAACATCGCCGAAATCAGTGCGCGCAATTTACCGCTCATCGTGGCTCCCCAAGGCCGCAGCCCCCGGAATGTGGCTGCGAGCTTGCGAATTGGGTGTGAAACCGATCACAAGTCCCTGATCCTTTGGGACTATAGCTTACACGCCGTATTTACCAAAATCTTGGACCGCGTCACGCATTATGGGTCCCTGGACCCGCGTGCGCTGCACGGCGCAATGCGTTGATTCGGGAGGCTTCAGCGCGTGATGTCGGGGGTTGCCGAAGCCACGTCCGCGCACTGGCCGCGATGCCGCAGCACGTGATCCATCAGCACGAGGAGCAGCATCGCCTCGACGATCGGCACGGCGCGCAGGCCCACGCAGGGGTCATGACGCCCGGTGGTCGCGATTTCCGTGGACTGGCCCGCCACGTCGATGGTCCGTCCCGGCGTGGGGATGCTCGACGTCGGTTTGAAGGAGACGTGCACGACGACGTCCTGGCCCGAGCTGATGCCGCCCAGCGTCCCGCCGCCATGGTTGGACCCGAAGCCCTGCGGGGTGAGCTCGTCGCGGTGCTCCGTGCCGCGCTGACCGGCGACGGCGACACCGTCGCCGATCTCCACGGCTTTCGCGGCGTTGATGCCCATCATCGCGAAGGCGATCTCGGCGTCGAGCCGGTCGAACATCGGCTCGCCGAGGCCCGGCGGCACGCGGGTCGCGGTGACGGTAACCCGCGCACCGACGGAATCGCCTTCGCGCCGCAGGTCCCGGATGAATGACTCGAGCAGCGGAACCTTTTCCGGGTCCGCGCAGTGGAACGGATTGCTGCGCGCGGCGGCGGAGTCGACGCAACCGAGCCGGTAGGGACCGACCTGCGACAGGTAACCCGCGACGGTCAGGCCGAGACGCTCGCGCAGCCACTTGCGCGCGATGGCAGCTGCCGCGACCGTCGCCACGGTGATTCGCGCGGACGCGCGGCCGCCGCCGCGGTAATCGCGGATGCCGTATTTCTGCTGGTACGCGTAGTCCGCGTGACCCGGGCGGAAGCGATCCCTGATCTTCTCGTAATCGCGCCCGCGCGCGTCCAGGTTCTCGACGAGAAGGCCGATCGCCGTGCCGGTCGTGCGGCCCTCGAAGACGCCCGACAGGATGCGCACCGCGTCCGGCTCCTGGCGCTGGCTCGTGAACTGCGAAGTGCCCGTGCGGCGCGGCTCGAGGTCGGCCTGGATGTCGGATTCCGCGAGCTCGAGTCCCGGGGGGCAGCCGTCGACGACGGCGCCGATCGCGGGGCCGTGGCTCTCGCCGAAGGTCGTGACGCAGAAGGAGCGCCCGATCGTGTTGCCGGACATCGCCGCCCTACCCCGGCAGGTCCGTGGCGCGCAGGAGGAACACCTCGGCCGCGCCGTGCTCGAACTCGAGCCATACGAGCGGCAGGTCGCGGTACTGCCTGCGGACGCGGCCGGCGGAATTGCCGGCCTCGACGACGAGGATTCCCTGCCGGGTGAGGTGTTGCCTCGCACCCGCGACGATGCGCTCGATGATGGCGAGCCCCCGTCGGGCGGCGCGCAGCGAGGTCGCAGGCTCGGCGCGATGCTCCTGCGGCAGCCGGCGCATCTCGGCGTCCGGAACGTACGGGGGGTTGCTCACCACGATATCGTACCGCCGCTCCCCCAGGCCGTCATACACGTCGGCGGCGACGACGCGCACGCGCCGGCCGAGGCGGTGGCGCTTCACGTTGTCGCGGGCGACGGCCCGCGCGGCCCGGGACACGTCGCTCGCGTCCACGCGCGCGCGAGGCAGGGCATGCGCCGCCGCGATGGCGATGCAGCCGGACCCGGTGCCGATGTCGAGCACCCGCTGCACGCGCGCGGGATCGATCCACGGCGCGAAGCCGGCGGCGCACAGCTCGGCGATCGGCGACCGGGGGACCAGTACGTCCGGCGTCACCCGGATCTCGTGACCCGCGAACCAGCTGACGCCGGTCAGGTAGGCCGAGGGCAGCCTTTCCTCGATGCGCCGCGCGATGAGCGCGTCGACCCGGGCGACATCGCGCGGCGATACGCGCAGCCGGTAGCTCGCCGGTGCCGAATCGTGGGCGAGCCCGAGCGCATGGAAGACGATCGCGGCCGCGTCGTCGCGCGCATTCGACGTTCCGTGGCCGTAGTGCAGCCTCGCCTTCGCGAGGCGGGCCGCCGCACGGCCGAGCAGCGTGCCGACCCGCGGGCCGGCCGGGTTCCTGCGAAGCTTCCGGGCCATCGCCGCGAGTCTACCCGGCAGCGCACGCCGCGCGCCCGGCCGTGGAATAATCGCGCGCATGAGTCGCGTCCTCGTCGCCGCCATCGTCGTCGCCGGCATCCTCGGCGGTGCGGTCGCGCACCAGTACTTCCGCGAGCGCGATTCCGCCGTGGCGACCCTCGAGCGTGCGACGCTGTACCAGGCGCCCCGGCCGCTGCCCGACTTCCTGCTCGTCGACCAGCTCGGCGCCGCATTCGGGCCGGCCCGGCTGCGCGGCGGATGGACATTCCTGTTCTTCGGCTTCGTGAACTGCCCCGACATCTGTCCCACGACGCTCGCGACGCTCGCCGCCGTGCGTCGCACGCTCGCCGACCTGCCGGCGGGCGATCAGCCCGGGGTCGCTCTCGTCAGCGTCGATCCCGCCCGCGATACTCCGCCCGTGCTCGCGCGATACGTCGCGCATTTCGACCCGACTTTCACGGGAGTCACCGGGGCGCCCGACCAGCTCGAGGCGCTCGCCCGGGACCTCGGCGTCGCGGTCTTCGTCAGTGCGGCGGATGCCGACGGCGACTATGCGGTGGATCATTCGGCGGCCATCTTCCTGGTGGACCCGCGCGCACGCGTCGTCGCCCTCTTCAACACGCCGCACGACGCGGCGGCGATCGCGCGCGACTACCGTCGCATCGTCTCGCCGGGATGACGCGGGTGGTCGACTCGGACCTCGGCGGCCGCCTGTTCATCGGCATGCAGTACCTGCTGCCGCAGCATGCGCTGTCCCGCATCGTCGGCTGGATCGCGGCGTCGCGCGTGGGTCTCGTGCGTACCGCGCTGATCCGGGCTTTCCTGTCCCGTTATGCGGTGGACCTCGCCGAGGCAGCGCAGCCTTCGGCGGACCGGTACGAGAGCTTCAACGACTTCTTCACGCGCCGGCTGCGCGCCGGCGCGCGCAGCTTCGATGCCGAGCCGGGCGCCGCGCTTTGCCCGGCCGACGGCATCGTGAGCCACGCCGGCCCCATCGCGGGCGATACGCTGCTGCAGGCCAAGGGCATCGATTACTCGGCGGCGGCCCTGCTCGGCGGCGATGCGGCACTCGCGGCGGAATTCCAGGGTGGCGCGTTCGCGACCGTCTACCTCGCGCCCCACAACTATCACCGCGTCCACATGCCGATGGCCGGCACGCTCAGGATCGCGCGCTTCGTCCCCGGCGACCTGTTCAGCGTGAATGCGACGACCGCGGCCAGCGTGCCTGGACTGTTCACGCGCAACGAGCGCATCGCCTGCGTCTTCGACACCGCGTCCGGCCCGCTCGCGGTCGTGCTCGTCGGCGCGCTCTTCGTCGGCAGCATGAGCCTCGCCTGGGCCGGTCGCGTGCGCGCCGACGGATCGCGCAAGCCGCGCGACCTGCCGTGCCGCGACCCCGTCATCGCGCTCGACCGCGGCGCGGAGCTCGGCTGGTTCAACATGGGCTCGACCGTGGTCGTGCTGCTGCCGCCGCGGGGACCGGTGCTCCACGAGGGCATCACCGCGGGCCGCAGCGTGCGCGTCGGCGAGCCTATCGCGAGTCCGCGATGAGTGACGCCGCCTGGGCGCCCGCCGCGGCGCTCGAGATCCTCCGCGGCCGCTCGGCCATGCTCGCGCGCGTGCGCGCCTACTTCGCGGCGCAGGAGGTGCGCGAGGTCCACACGCCCGTGCTCTCGGTTGCCGCGGTGAGCGACCCGCACATCGAGTCCGTGGCGGCGTCGCCCGCGCGCGGGGGACGCCGATTCCTGCAGACGTCGCCGGAGTACCCGATGAAGCGCCTGCTCGCGGCGGGTTTCGGGGACTGCTACCAGGTCTGCCCCGTGTTCCGCGACGGCGAGGCCGGCCGGCAGCACAACCCCGAGTTCACGATGCTCGAGTGGTATCGCGTCGACTTCGGCATGGCCGAGATCCAGCACGACGTCGACCGCGTGCTGCGCGTCGCTTGCGCCGATGTGCGCAGCCTGCCCCCGGTGCGCAGCGTCACGTACCGCGATGCCATCCGTGACGCGTGCGGCGTCGACTGCCGCGATGCGACGCCCGCCGAAGTCGCGGCCGTCCTGTCCGGGCGCGGGATCGTGCCCGCGGATGCGCGCGACTGGGACCTCGACGCCTGGCTCGACCTGCTCATGGGCGCCGTTGTGGGACCGGCCCTCGGCCATGACGGCCCGCTTTTCGTCGAAGACTACCCGGCGTCGCAGGCGGCGCTGGCGCGGCTGCGCACGGAGCGCGATGGCAGCCAGGTCGCGGAGAGATTCGAGCTCTACCTGGACGGTCTCGAGCTCGCCAACGGCTTCCGCGAGCTCGGCGACGCCGCCGAGCAGCGCCGGCGCTTCGAGCGCGACCTCGCGGTGCGTGGCGCACGCGGCCAGCCGGTCAATCCGCTGGACGCCAACCTGCTGGCCGCGCTTGCGCACGGTCTTCCGGACTGCGCCGGCGTCGCGCTCGGATTCGACCGGCTCGTGATGGCGGCCTGGCGACTGCCGTCACTCGCGGATGCGATGGCCTTTCCCTTCGAGAGGGCCTGAGGCAGGCGCATGCACGAACGCCCCGGCGACACCGGCGACCTCCTCGCGCTAATCGATGGCGTGCTCGGCGGCGAGCGCGATCCCTGGGCCAATGCCGCGAATGCCGCCGCACTCGTCTACGAGCGGCTGCCTGACCTCAACTGGGCGGGTTTCTATTTCCTGCGCGGCGGCGGACTCGTGGTCGGCCCGTTCCAGGGCCGGGTAGCCTGCGTGCGCATTCCGCTCGGCCAGGGCGTCTGCGGAACCGCCGCGGAGCGGCGCTCCACGCTGATCGTGCCGGACGTGCACCGTTTCCCGGGCCACATCGCCTGCGATGCTGCATCGAACTCGGAGGTCGTCGTGCCGCTCGTCGAGGGCGCACGACTCATCGGCGTCCTGGATCTCGACAGCCCGCGCTTCGACCGTTTCACGGCCGCGGATGCAAGGCTCCTGGAGTCGCTCGTCGAAAAACTCGTGGCCGCCTGCGACTGGCGGCTCGCCGGCATCGACGGCTACTGAAGGGGTCTGACCCCTTCATATTCATGAAGGGGTCAGACCCCTCCGGCCGACCGCACTACTTCGCCCGCGCGATGTATGCGGCGCTGCGCGTGTCGACGCGGATGACCTCGCCCTCGTTCAGGAACAGCGGCACCTTCACGACCGCGCCGGTCTCGAGCTTCGCCGGCTTAGTGCCGCCGGTGACGGTGTCGCCGCGCATGCCGGGGTCGGTCTCGACGATCTTCAGCTCGACGTGAGCCGGCGGCGTCACGGTCAGCGGCTGGCCGTTCCAAAGGGTCACGATGCAAACCGTCCCGTCCTTGAGCCACTGCGCCGCGTCGCCGACCGCGGTTTCTCCGGCCGCCAGCTGCTCGTAGGATTCCGGGTTCATGAAGTGCCAGAACTGCCCGTCTGCGTAGAGAAACTGCATGTCGGTGTCGACGACATCGGCCGCCTCCACCGACTCGCCTGACTTGAATGTCCGCTCGATGACGCGGCCCGTCCGCAGGTTCTTGATGCGGACGCGGTTGAATGCCTGGCCCTTGCCCGGCTTCACGAATTCGTTCTCGACGATCGTGAACGGGTCGTTGTCGAGCAGGATCTTGAGGCCGGAACGGAACTCGCTGGTGTCGTAGCTGGACATCGTATTCGCCGTCGGCGCCCGGCGCGGCCGGGCGGATGGTGCTGAAAGGGCGCGTATCATAGCCGCTGCCCGCAGGGGCCACCACCCCGGACCGGAGCATGACGCGGGTCGCGAAATTCGGCGTTTTCAAGGTGTTACTATGCCCGCGCCAGCCCCAGCAGGTCGCCGCCGGAGCCTGATTTGAAGCCCATTGCCGCGGTCCCGATGATTGCGCTCACGCGCAGCCAGGACAATGTCGAGGCGATCAACAAGGCGCTCAGGAACGCGGGGCATCCGGTCCACGTCACCTGGCTGCCCGACGCCCGCGATCTCGGCGACGCGCTGACGCAGGGCTCCTCCGAGATGCTCATGCTGTTCGCGGACGAGGGGATCGTCGACCTCGCGAGCGCCATGGACTTCCGCGCGCGCTTCGCTCCGGACGTGCCTGTCGTGATCGTCCGCGACAAGGTCGACGAGGCCGTGATCGCCGAGGCTCTCGCACTCGGCGCGCAGGATGCGGTGACGCTCGGCAACGTGCAGCGCCTGCAGCTCGTGGTCGGGCGCGAGCTGCGCACCTACCGCCTCGACCGCGCGCTCTCCTCCACGCTCGCCTCGGCGCGCGAGGCGAAGAAGCAGCTGCAGCACATCGTCGAGGGCTCGACGGACGCCATCGCCCACGTTCAGGAAGGCATCATCGTCGACGCGAACCCGGCCTGGCTCGCGCTCTTCGGCTACTCGAAAGCGGACGAAGTCGTCGGCACGCCGCTGATGGACGCTTTCGATCCCGACGACCATGCCGCCATCAAGGGCGCGCTCGTAGCCTGCATGCAGGGCAAGTGGAGCGGCCACACGCTGCACGCGTCGGCGCTCGTCGTGAGCGGCCACCATCCCTCGCTCGAGTTCCAGCTGGTGCGCGCCGAGTTCGACGGGGAACCCTGCGTACAGGTGGTCGTGCCGGCCAGGGTCGCCGACGCGGGGGAGTACGAGCGCAAGCTCGGCGAGGCGCTGCAGAGCGACCCGGCTACCGGATTCCTGCACCGGCGCAACTTCGTGGAGAGGCTGCGCGGGCGGCTCGGCGAAGCCGCCAAGGGCGGCGTGCGCTGCCTGGCGTACGTCGAGCCCGACAAGTACGAGGTCCTGCACGAGGAGCTCGGCATCCTGGCGGCCGAGGACTTCCTCGCCGACTTCGCGCGCGTGCTGCGCGAGCAGCTGCAGCCCGGGGACCTCGCGGGCCGCTTCGGCGGCCACGGTTTCATGCTGCTCGTCGAGCGCGGCAACACGCAGGACGTCGAGGCCTGGTCCGAGCACGTCGTGCACAAGGTCGCTACCGAGGTGTTCCAGGCCGGCGCGAAATCCATGTCGACGACCTGCACGATCGGCCTCGGGCCGGTGCCGGCCGAGGTGCGCGCGCCCGAGGGGCCCGCCAACGACGCCTACCACGCGCACCGTCAGGGCCGCGAGATGGGCGGCAACCGCGTGCAGCTCCTCGAGCACACCGGCGCGATGTTGCGGCTGCAGGACCAGGACCGGCTGTGGGTCAGGCAGATCAAGGCGGCGCTCATGGAGAACCGCTTCCGCCTGGTCCAGCAGCCGATCGCGAGCCTCGTCGGCGAGGATCTCGGCATGTTCGACGTGCTCGTGCGGATGCTCGACGAGCAGGGCCAGGAGGTCCTGCCCTCGGTATTCATGCCCGCCGCCGAGCGCAATGACCTCATGAAGAACATCGACCGCTGGGTCGTGGGCGCCGCGATGTCGTTCTGCGCCGCGCGCAAACCCGGCGCCCTTTTCGTCCGGCTTTCGCACGACACCCTCTCGGACGCGTCGCTCCCTGGCTGGCTCGACGACAACCTCAAGAAGGTCAGGATCGAGCCGGCGCGCATCGTCTTCCAGGTCCGCGAGGAAGTCGCGGCCCAGCAGATCAAGGAAGCGGTCGCGCTGCACAGGCTGCTCGCGGACCGCGGTTTCAGGTTCGCGCTCGAGGGCTTCGGCACGGGGCGCGACACCGAGCAGCTGCTCAACCACCTGAAGCCCGACTTCGTGAAGATCCACGGCGCGCTGATGCAGGGGCTTTCGGCGGACCAGGACAAGCAGTCGCGCGTCAAGTCGGTCGTGGAGCTCGCACGCAAGTGCAAGGCGATCACGATCGGCGAGCGCGTGCAGGACGCGAACACCATGGCGGTGCTCTGGCAGCTCGGCGTCGAGTTCATCCAGGGCTACTTCGTCAACGCGCCCGAGGAAGTCGTCATCGGCTGAAAATGAAGGGGTCAGACCCCTTCATATTCAATGAGCGGGAGACCCCGCACGAATATGAAGGGGTCTGACCCCTTCATTTTCTACTCCACGGTCAGGCGCGTCACCTTCCGGTAATTGCGCGAGAGCACGGCGCCGCGCTGGCCGCGCGCGCCGAGGTGCCCCTGCAGGTCCTTCCACGACAGCGTCATCTTCCGGTCGTCGCAATGGACGACGAGCGACTGTCCGGGTGCGACGACGGTCGCAGCGACCATGAGCTCCTCGCCCGAGCGCGACTTCTTGCCCGGGATGCCGAAGACGAGGTTCCCGCGCCCCTTGTCCATCTCCGGCAGCTCGGCGACGGGGAACGCGAGCAGCCGGCCATCGCTGTTGACGGCCGCGACGAGCGAGCCTGCGGCTTCCGGAACCGGCGACGCCGGCAGCACTTTCGCGTTCTCCGGCAGCCGGAAGACGGTCTTGCCGGCGCGGTTGCGGCCGGTGAGCGCCTCCAGCCGCGCGATGAATCCATGGCCCGCGTCGCAGGCGAGCAGCCATTTGTCGCCGGGCTCGCCGATCGCGACGGCCGCGAACGTCGCGCCTTCCGGCGGGTCGAGCCGGCCGGAGAGCGGCTCGCCCTGCCCGCGCGCCGACGGCAGCGTGTGCGCCGGCAGCGAGTAGGCACGGCCCGTCGAGTCGATGAACACCGCCTGCTGCGTGCTGCGCCCGCGTGCCGCCGACTGGAAGGCGTCACCCTGCTTGTAGGAAAGCGCGGTCGGGTCGACGTCGTGGCCGCGGGCCTGGCGCACCCAGCCGAGCGTCGACAGCACGACCGTGACGGGCTCGGAGGTCACGAGCTCCTCCTCCGCGATCGCCTGGGCCGCGGCGCGCTCCACGATCTTCGTGCGGCGCGCGTCGCCGTATTCCTTCGCGTCGGCCTCGAGCTCGTCGCGGATGAGCTTCGCGAGCTTCGCCGCGCTCTTCAGCGTCTTCTCGAGCATGTCCTGCTCTTGCGCCAGCTCCTTCTGCTCCCCGCGGATCTTCATCTCCTCGAGCTTCGCGAGGTGGCGCAGCTTGGTCTCGAGGATGGCCTCGGCCTGGGCATCGCTGAGCTTGAAGCGCTTCATGAGCACGGGCTTCGGCTCGTCCTCGCGGCGCACGATGCGGATCACCTCGTCGAGGTTCAGGAACGCGACAAGCAGGCCGTCGAGGATGTGCAGCCGCGCGGTGACCTTGTCGAGACGGTGCCGCAGGCGGCGCTTCACCGTCTCCTTGCGGTAGCCGAGCCACTCGGCGAGGAGATCCTTCAGGCCGAACACCCGGGGGCGGCCGTCGAGCCCGATCACGTTGATGTTGACGCGGTAGCTGCGCTCGAGGTCCGTCGTCGCGAAAAGGTGCGCCATCAGCTGGACGACGTCCACGCGGTTGGAGCGCGGCGTGATGACGAGCCGCGTCGGATGCTCGTGGTCGCTCTCGTCGCGCAGGTCCTCGACCATCGGCAGCTTCTTCGCGCGCATCTGTCCCGCGATCTGCTCGAGCACCTTCGCGCCGGAGACCTGGTACGGCAGTGCCGTGATCACGACCTCGTCGTCCTCCAGCTCGAAGACGGCGCGCGCGCGGAACGTGCCGTTGCCGGTCTTGTACATCGCGCGCAGCTCGGCTTTCGGCGTCACGATCTCGGCGCCGGTCGGGAAGTCCGGGCCCTGCACGTACTTCGCGAGCTCGGCCGGCGTCGCGTCCGGGTCGTCCAGCAGGTGCACGCAGGCGGCCGTGACCTCGCGCAGGTTGTGCGGCGGGATGTCGGTCGCCATGCCGACGGCGATGCCCTGCGTCCCGTTCAACAGCACGTTCGGCAGCCGGGCGGGCAGGAGCTTCGGCTCCTCGAGCGTGCCGTCGAAGTTGGGCTGCCAGTCGGCCGTCCCCTGGCCCAGCTCCGAGAGCAGCACCTGCGCATACGGCCGCAGCCGCGACTCCGTGTAGCGCATGGCGGCGAAGGACTTCGGGTCGTCGGTCGAGCCCCAGTTGCCCTGCCCGTCCACGACGGGATAACGATAGGAGAAGTCCTGCGCCATCAGCACCATCGCCTCGTAGCAGGCGGAGTCGCCGTGCGGGTGGTACTTGCCGATCACGTCGCCGACGGTGCGCGCGGACTTCTTGTGCTTGGCGCCGGCGCCGAGGCCGAGCTCGCTCATCGCGTAGATGATCCGCCGCTGCACGGGCTTGAGCCCGTCCGCGAGCTGCGGCAGCGCGCGGTCGAGGATCACATACATCGAGTAGTCGAGGTAGGCCTTCTCCGTGAACGCGCGGAGCGGCTGCTTCTCGATGCCCTCGAAGTCGAGTGCCGGCTGCTGCGACTTCATGCGACGGTCGCCAGGTTGCCCTTCGTCTCCAGCCACTCGCGCCGGTCGCCGGCGCGCTTCTTCGCGAGCAGCATGTCGAGGACCTGGTCGGCGCCGTCCTTGGCCTCGATCGTGAGCTGCACCAGCCGGCGCGTGTCGGGCGCCATCGTGGTCTCGCGCAGCTGCAGCGGGCTCATCTCGCCGAGGCCCTTGAAGCGCGTGATCACCGGCTTGCCGCGGATGCCTTCGGCCTGGATGCGATCGAGCACTCCCGCCTTGTCGTGCTGACCGAGCGCGTAATACACGTTCTTTCCCACATCGATTCGAAACAGCGGCGGCATTGCCACGAACACATGGCCTGCGAGCACGAGCGGCCGGAAATGCCGCAGGAAGAGCGCGCACAGGAGCGTCGCGATGTGCGCGCCGTCCGAATCGGCGTCCGCCAGTATGCACGTCTTGTGGTAGCGGAGCCCGGAGAGGTCGCTCGAGCCCGCGTCGACGCCGAGTGCGGTCGCGATGTCG
>DATEEF010000050.1:0-2651 GCA_035281265.1 Steroidobacteraceae bacterium | reverse complement strand
CGCGCTCGTTCGACGGCCAGGGCAACTACAGCTTCGGCGTCAAGGAACAGATCATCTTCCCCGAGATCGCGTACGACCAGATCGACCAGGTCCGGGGCATGGACATCACGATCACGACCTCGGCGGGCGACGACAAGCGTGGCCGCGCGCTGCTCGAGGCGTTCAACTTTCCGTTCAGGAAGTGACCGATGGCTAAGACCAGCATGATCGAGCGCGAGAAGCGCCGGGCGAAGGTGGTGAAGAAGTACGCCGCGAAGCGCGCGAAGCTCAAGGAGCAGATCCGCGACCCGAAGGCCTCGCAGGAGGACCGCATGTCGGCCGTCGAGGCGCTGCAGAAGCTGCCGCGCGACTCGAGCCCGAGCCGCGCCCGCAGCCGCTGCGCGATCACGGGCCGCTCGCGCGGCAACTACCGCAAGTTCGGGCTCGGCCGCGTGAAGCTGCGCGAGGCCACGATGCGCGGCGACGTGCCGGGCCTGCGCAAGGCGAGCTGGTGAGGAACAGAACATGAGCATGTCCGACCCCATCGCAGACCTCCTGACCCGCATCCGCAACGGCCAGGCCGCCGGCAAGGCGGAGGTCTCCGTGCAGTCATCGCGCGTTAAGGAGGCGATCGTCCGCGTCCTGAAGGACGAGGGCTACGTCGCCGACTTCGCCGTCGCGAAGGATGGCGCGCGCAAGTCGCTCGTCGTCGCGCTGAAGTACCACGCCGGCAAGCCCGTGATCGAGCGCCTCGAGCGCGTCTCGCGCCCGGGGCTGCGCGCGTACCGCGGCAAGGGCGAGCTGCCGAAGGTGCTGGGCGGCCTCGGCGTCGCGATCGTCTCGACGCCGCAGGGCGTCATGACCGATCGCGAGGCGCGCCGCGCCGGGCAGGGCGGCGAAGTGCTCTGCGTCGTGGCCTGAGGAAGAAGGATCATGTCCAGAATCGCCAAGATGCCGGTCAAGCTGCCGCAGGGCGTCAGCGCCACGGTCGCGGCCGACGCGGTGACCGTGAAGGGCGCCAAGGGCGCGCTCACGCTGAAGCTCGCCGACGGCGTGACCGTCGCGCAGAAGGACCAGGCGCTCGTCGTCGCCGTGGCCGACGGCAAGGCCACGAACGAGCGCGTCGCGGCCGCGGGCGCGACCCGCGCCAACCTCGCGAACATGGTGGCGGGCGTCGCCAGGGGCTTCGAGCGCAAGCTCGAGCTCGTCGGCGTCGGCTACCGCGCCGCGGTGCAGGGCAAGAGCCTGAACCTGACGCTCGGCTTCTCGCACCCGGTGAACTTCCCGGTGCCGGAGGGCATCTCCATCGAGACGCCGAGCCAGACCGAGATCGTCGTGAAGGGTACGGACCGGCACAAGGTCGGCCAGGTCGCCGCGGTGATCCGCGGCTACCGCCCGCCGGAACCCTACAAGGGCAAGGGCGTGCGCTATGCCGGCGAGAAGATCGTGATGAAGGAAGGCAAGAAGAAGTGAGGCGGGGCGAAGCATAGCCATGAAACTGACGAAGAAAGACCGGCGCCTGCGGCGCGCGACCCGCGCCCGCGCCAGCATCCGCGAGTCCGGCACGGCGCGCCTGACGGTGCACCGCACGCCGCGGCACATCTACGCCCAGGTGACGACCCCGGACGGCTCCAAGGTGCTGGCCGCCGCGTCGACCGTGCAGGAAGCGGTCGCCAAGGACCTCAAGGGCACGGGCAACGCGACCGCGGCCAAGGCCGTCGGGCGCGCGATCGCAGAGAAGGCGAAGGCGGCGGGCGTCGAGTCCGTGGCCTTCGACCGCTCGGGATTCCGCTACCACGGGCGCGTGAAGGCGCTCGCCGAGGCCGCGCGCGAAGCCGGCCTGAAGTTCTGAGGTAAACGCGATGGCACGAGTGGAACGTTCACAGTCCGGCGACGACCTGATCGAGAAGCTGGTCGCGGTCAACCGCACGGCGAAGGTCGTCAAGGGCGGCCGCCAGTTCGGCTTCACGGCGCTGACGGTCGTCGGCGACGGCGCAGGCCGGGTCGGATTCGGCTACGGCAAGGCGCGCGAGGTGCCGGTCGCGATCTCGAAGGCGATGCAGCAGGCGCGCAAGAACATGACGAACGTGCCGATCACGCGCGCGACGCTGCACTACGCGGTGCAGGGACGCCACGGCACCACCCGCGTGTACATGCAGCCGGCCTCGGACGGCACCGGCGTCATCGCCGGAGGCGGCATGCGCGCCGTGTTCGAGTGCGCGGGCGTGCGCAACGTGCTCGCGAAGAGCTACGGGTCGCGCAACCCGATCAACGTCGTGCGCGCGACCTTCGACGCCTTCGAGCGGATGGTTTCGCCGGACCGCATCGCGGCGAAGCGCGGCAAGACCCTGGAAGAGATCACGGGCTAGTTGTGAATATGGGCAAATCCAAGGTAAAGGTCACGTTGAACGGCAGCGTCCATGGGCAGCTGCGGAACATCCGCGCCTCGGTCCACGGGCTCGGCCTCAGGCGCATCCGCGACTCGCGGGTCGTCGAGGACACGCCGGCCGTGCGCGGCATGATCAACGCAGCGAAGCACCTGCTCGCGGTCGAGAAGGCCTGAGGAGCGACGACATGCGACTGAACACGTTGAAGCCGGGACCGGGCAGCAAGCGCAAGCGCCTGCGCGTGGGGCGTGGCGCCTCGGCGGGGCAGGGCAAGACCTGCGGCAA
>DATEEF010000049.1:0-24293 GCA_035281265.1 Steroidobacteraceae bacterium | reverse complement strand
CTTTCCTTCGATCCGCGGCCGGAAGCCGGCGACGAGGAGTCGATCGCCTCGCCCTCGCTCTACCTGCCTGCTCCCGGGGCGGACCCGGCGACGCTCGTCGAGCAGGACCAGTGGGACGGCGATGTCGCGGGCCGGCTCTCGAGCGCGCTCGAAGGGCTCGACGAGCGCAGCCGCACGGTGATCCGCGCGCGCTGGCTCGCCGAGGACAAGAAGACGCTGCAGGAGCTCGCGGACGACTACGGAGTCTCGGCCGAGCGCATCCGCCAGATCGAGGCCGCGGCTATCACGAAGCTGCGGTCTGCGATGACCGGCTGACGGCAGCCGCCACGGCCTGGTGCACGCCGCGATCGAGCGGGTCGGGCACCAGGTCGTCCCCCTTCGCCAGTTCCGCGATCGCATGCGCCGCCGCCAGCAGCATGGCGTCGGTGAAGCGCTTCGCGCGCGCGTCCAGCGCGCCCTTGAAGAGGCCCGGGAACCCGAGCAGGTTGTTGATGCCCTTGCCGTCGGCGGCGATCGCCGCGCCGCGCGCGAGCGCGACCGCGGGCTCGATCTCCGGGTCCGGGTTCGAGAGCGCCAGGATGATCTGCCCGGCGCGCACCGCCTCCGGCTTGATCAGCCCGCGCACGCCGGTCGTGGCGACGACGATGTCCGCCTTCTCCATGATCTGCCCGAGCGTCGAGGCCTCGCCGCCCATGCCGGCGAGCCGCGCGAGGGCGCGCCCGTCCAGGTCCGCGCCGAGCACGCGCCGCGCGCCCGCGCGCTGCAGGAGGCGCACGATGCCGATGCCGGCGGCGCAGAGGCCCACCTGGCCGACGACGCAGTCCCCGAGGTCGCGCCCCGCCCGGCGCGTCGCGTTCAGTATCGCGGCGAGCGTCACGACGGCGGTGCCGTGCTGGTCGTCGTGCAGCACGGGCTTCTCGAGCCGGGATCGCAGGCCTTCCTCGATCGCAAAGCAGTCCGGCGCCGCGAAGTCCTCGAGCTGGATCGCGCCGAATCCCGACGCGATCGCGGCGACCTGGTCCACGCAGCGCCCCGGATCTGTCTCCTCGAGCAGGATCGGCACCGCGTTGATGCCGGCGAGGGTCGAGAAGAGGGCCGCCTTGCCTTCCATGACCGGAAGTCCCGCGAGCGCGCCGATGTTGCCGAGCCCGAGGACCGCCGTTCCGTTCGTCACGATCGCGACGGAGTTGCCGATGCTCGTGTACTCCCAGGCGAGCGCCGGGTCGCGCTGGATCGCGAGGCAGACGCGCGCGACGCCGGGCGTGTAGATGTCGCGCAGCACCTGCTGCGTCGTGATCGGGATCGCCGACGCCGTGCGGATCTTGCCGCCGCGGTGGCGGTCGAACACGCGGTCGGACTTGCCGACGAATCTCGCGATGGGCAGCGCGTCGATGCGGGCATAGAGGCTGCGGTCGGCCTCCTCGTCCATCTCCAGCGTGATTTCCCACTGCGTCCGGCCCTGTTCGCGCCGCAATGCCTGCAGGTGGTCGATCGTCAGCCCGGCGTCGGCGATCACCTGCAGGACGCTCGCGAGGCTGCCCGGCTGGTGGATCGTCTCGACGATCAGGATCTCGGGGACCTTCACGCGCGGCATCGTACCCGATCGGTGGTACCCTATGCGGTCGTCAACCGCCGGGGGAGTATCGTCATGACGAAGGCATTCCTGACCGCCGCGCTCGCCGCCCTGTGCCTGGGCGTCGCCGCCTGCGCGAGCCAGAAAGAACCTGCCGAGCAGGCGTTCGCGGCCGTCGAGGCCAAGCTCAAGGAGTTCGGGCCCGAGATCCAGAAATACCTGCCCGAGCGCTACGCCGAGCTGGAAGCGAGTGTCGGCTCGCTGCGCGATTCCCTCTCGCAGGAAGATTATGGCGACGTCGTCACCGGCGCGGCCGCGGCGCAGGATGCGCTCAAGCGGGCGGTGGCGGACGCGCGCGTCAAGCGGGCCCAGACGATCGCCGCGATGGACGACGAGTGGGACCAGCTCATGAAGTCGATGCCGCCGATGATCGAAGCCATGGACAAGAAGATCTCCTCCCAGCGCGGCCGGGCGCCGAAGGGCATGACCGGCGACGAGTGGAAGCAGACCATCGCCGAATACGATGCGGCACGCGATGCCTGGAGCAAGGCGACCGCGACGGAGCGCACGCGCGCCAATCTCGAGGGCATGGTGACCGCGGCGCGCGATGCCAAGGCGAAGATCACGGCGATCATGGACAAGCTGGAAGTCAAGGCCTCCTGAGTCCGGGCCCGTGAGAATCCGCATCCTGCTGGCCGCGCTCGCGGCCGTCGCCGCGCTCGCCGCCTGCTCGCAGAAGGATCCCGCCCGCGAGGCGATCGACGCCGCCGAGAACGCGCTGAACGCCGTCTACGAGGACGCCGGCAAGTACCTGCCGGAGCGCTACGCCGCGGCTAAGGCCGAGCTCGACACGGCACGCAAGGCTTTCGACGAGGAGCGCTACGCCGACGCTATCGGCGCGGTGAAGGACCTGCCGGCGACGGCCGAAGCCCTGGCGAAGGACGCGCAGGCCGCGAAGGACAAGCACGTCGCGGACCTCAACGCGGAATGGGCCCGCATCTCGGGAAGCCTCCCGGGTTTGCTCGCGGGAATCGGCGGGCGCCTCGAGGAGCTCGGCAAGATGCGCCGGCTCCCGGAGGGCATGGACAAGCAGCTGCTCGACGAGACGAACGCCGCGCACGCCAGCGCCGAGGCTGCCTGGCAGGATGCCGGCTCCGCCTTTGCAAATGGCGACCTCGAGGGCGCCGTGGACAAGGCGCATGCGGCCGAGGGCATGGCGCAGGACCTCGTCGCCCGCCTCGGGATGTCGGCTTCTTGAACCCGCTCGACCTTTACGACATCGAGGGATCGCTTTCCGACGACGAGCGCATGGTGCGGGACTCGACCGCCCGCCTCGTCGACGACAAGGTCCTGCCGGTCATCCAGAAGCACTTCGAGGACCACACGTTCCCGCGCGACCTGATCCCCGAGATCGCGTCGCTCGGCCTGCTCGGCAGCTCGATCGAAGGTTACGGCTGCGCGGGCATGAACTCGGTTTCCTACGGGCTCATCTGCCAGGAGCTCGAGCGCGGCGACTCGGGAATCCGCAGCTTCGTGTCGGTGCAGTCGAGCCTGTGCATGTACCCGATCCACGCGTTCGGCAGCGAGGCGCAGCGCGAGAAGTACCTGCCGCGCATGGCGACCGGCGAGCTGATCGGGTGCTTCGGCCTCACCGAGCCGCACGGCGGCTCCGACCCCGTCAACATGAAGACCCACGCGAAGCGCCGCGGCAAGGACTGGGTGCTGAACGGCGCGAAGATGTGGATCACGAACGCGCCCATCGCGGACCTCGCCGTGGTGTGGGCGAAGACCGAGGAAGGCATCCGCGGGTTCATCGTCGAGAAGGGCGCGCGCGGCTTCGCGGCACCCGAGATCGAGCGCAAGTTCTCGCTGCGCGCCTCCGCGACCGGCGCGCTCTACTTCGAGGACGTCGTCGTCCCGGAAGAGAACGTGCTTCCCGGCAGCACGGTCGGGCTCAAGGCGCCGCTTTCCTGCCTGACGCAGGCGCGCTTCGGCATCACCTGGGGCGTCATCGGCGCGGCGCAGGCCTGCCTCGCGCAGGTCCTCGACTACACGCAGACGCGCGTGCTGTTCGGCCGCCCGCTCGCCGCGAACCAGGCCATCCAGATCCGGCTCGCCGCGATGGCCCGCGGCATCACGGGCGCACAGCTGATGTCGCTGCAGCTCGGCCGCCTCAAGGACGCCGGCAGGCTGCACCCGTCGCAGGTCTCCCTCGCCAAGTGGAACAACTGCCGCATCGCGCTAGACGTCGCGCGCGACGCGCGCGACATGCTGGGCGGCTCCGGCATCAGCGCCGAATACGTGCCGATCCGGCACGCGCTGAACCTCGAAAGCGTCATAACCTACGAGGGCACGGAGACCATCCACCAGCTCACGATCGGCCGCGAGCTCACGGGCATCAACGCGTTCTGACGACCGGTTCACGCGGCGTTCATGCCGCCGCGCCTAGACTGCCCCATCCCATTCCAAGGGAGGGCTTATTGTGAAATCCGTGAAATCCGCGACCGCCGCCCTGCTCGCCGTCATCGTCGCAGGCCTCGCCCTGCCCGCCGCGGCGGACCCGCCGTCGCACGCGCCGGCACACGGCTGGCGCAAGAAGAACGATCCTTATTATGTCGGCTACACCGGCCGCCACTGGGCCGACGACTACGGCGTCCGCGAGGGACGCTGCGATCGCGACCGTGCCGGTGCCGCGATCGGCGCGGTCGTCGGCGGAGCAATCGGCGCCGCCGTCAGCGACGGCGACGACCGCCTCATCGCGATCCTCGCGGGCGCGACGATCGGCGCCGTGATCGGCCACGAGATCGGCGACAACATGGACGACAAGGACCGCGCCTGCTTCGGCCACTCGCTCGAGCTGCTCGAGGACGGTCACAAGGTCGTCTGGGCCGGCTCGAAGAGCGGCATGTCGTACACGCTGACGCCCGATCGGCGGTTCGAGCGCGACGGCCGCGTCTGCCGCCACTTCACGCTGCTGCGCGAAGTCGACGGCCGCCGCGTGTCGAAAGAGGGCAATGCCTGTCGCTACGGCGAGGGCGACTGGCGCATGATCAAGGCCTGATGACTCCCTGATTCCCGTCCCGCAGCCTCGCCGCCGGATGCGCTACGCTGCTCCCTCGAGGGAGGCAGCATGCAGAAGACGGCGGCGAGGCTCGCCCGGGAAGCGCTCGAACAGCTGGGGATCCGCTACACCTTCGGCATCCCCGGCGTGCACAACACCGAGCTCTATGACGAGCTCGGCGCCTCCGAGACCATCACGCCCGTGCTCGTCGCGCACGAGTGCGGCGGCGCATTCATGGCGGACGCCGTCAGCCGCACCGGCGCCGGCGTCGGCGCGCTGGTCGTCGTGCCCGCGGCGGGCGTGACGCACGCGGCGAGCGGCATCGGCGAGGCCTTCCTCGACGGCATCCCGATGCTCGTCATCTCCGGCGGCGTGCGCCGCGACCTCGGCCGCGCCTACCAGCTGCACGACATGGACCAGCACGCGCTGCTCGCGCCGATCACGAAGGCGCGCTGGCGCATCGAGAGGCACGCGGACGTGATGCCGGTTCTGCACGAGGCCTGGCGCGTCGCGACGAGCGGCGAGCCGGGGCCGGTTTTCGTCGAGATTCCCGTCGACCTGCAGCTCAAGCCCGGCGATGCCGGCGAGCGCCCCGCGTTCAAGTCCGCTCCTCCCGCCGGGCATGCGGCACCGGCAGCCGAGATCGCGCGCGCGGCAGGGATCCTGCGCGCCGCGAAGCGCCCTGCGATCTTCTGCGGCTGGGGCGCGGTCGATGCGGCCGCGGAGCTCATCGCCATCGCGGAGCTCCTCGGCGCCCCCGTCTCGACGACGCTCCAGGGGCTGTCCGCGTTCCCCGGCAACCACCGCCTGCACGCAGGGTTCGCGCTCGGGCCCGCGGCCGTGCCCGCGGTCGAGAACGCATTCCGGGACTGCGACGCGCTGCTCGCGGCCGGCACGCGCTTCGCCGAAATCCCGACCGGCAGCTACGGCTGGACGCCGCCGCAGGACCTCGTCCACATAGACATCAACCCGCGCGTGTTCAACGCGAACTATCCGGCGGCGGTCGCGCTCGAGGGAGACGCACGCCCGGTGCTCGCCGCGCTGCGCGACGCTCTCGACGGCACGGCCGCGCGCGCGCGAGCCGATGCCGTCGCCGCGGCGATCGCCGCGGACAAGCGCGCCTACCGCGAGGAATGGCTGGCCCACGACCCGAAGGGCCGCGTCAACCCGCAGCGCTTCTTCAGCGCGCTGCGGGCCCGCCTGCCGGACGACGGCATCGTGGTCGCGGACGACGGCAACCACACGTTCCTGGTGGCGGAGCTCATGCCCATCCATGCCCCGCGTGCCTATTTCTCCCCGTCGGACTTCAACTCCATGGGCTACTGCATCCCGGCCGTCATCGGGGCGAAGCTCGCGCGCCCGGAGCGCTCCGTGGTCGGCATCGTCGGCGACGGCGCCGCGCGCATGACCGGCCTCGAGATGGCGACCGCGGTCGCGCTCGGGGTCGGGGTGGCCTGGTTCGTGTTCAGCGACGGCGAGCTCGCGCAGATCGCCCAGGCCCAGGCGACGCCTTACAACCGCAAGACCTGCACGGTGCTGCCGGAGCTCGATGTCGAGGGCCTCGCGCGCGCGAACCGCGTGCGCTTCCTGGCGATGCGGGACGACACGGAAGTCGAGCGCGTGGTCGCCGAGGCGCTGGATTCGGCGGATCGCGGCGAGCCGGTGGTCGTCGACGTGCGGATCGACTACTCGAAGCGCACGCGATTCACCGAGGGCGTCATCCGCACGAACCTCAAGCGCTTCGGGCTCGCCGACCAGGCACGGCTCGTCGGCCGTGCGCTATGGCGCCGGCTGACCGGCTGAATCGTCCGGCAGCGGCACGCAATCGACGCCTGCCGCGCGCAGCCTCCCGCACGTCTCCCGCGCCATGCCTTCCGGCAGGGAAAGCGTGCGGAGCCGCCATATCGCTTCCCCGGGGACGCGGGGCGGGACGACCTCGAGCCCGCTGCCTGCGAGCTCCGTGCCGTATTCCGCGGCCGCGCGCGCAAGGCCTGCCTTCGCGGCGGCTTCGGTGGAGTAGGCGCCGACCTGGACGACGTACAGGCCGGACGCAGGCGGCGGCCCCGGCGGTATGAACGCGATCAGGCGCTGCCGCGCGCCCTCCGCATGATCGCCGTCGGGAAACTCGCCGAGGTATCGCTGCCAGGCTTCGGGCGTAGCGAGCCGCTCGGCCCTCGACCACGCCTGCGCCTCCCGGATGGCCGCGATGGCGGTACGGGCTTCTGCCGCGCGCGGGCCCGCAGGGTAACGCGAGAGGTAGTCCTCGTACGCCGCGGCCGAGTTCTCGCGCCGCGCCGCAGTCCAGGCGCTTTCCTGGCGGCTGCAGGACGCGCAGAACAGGACGGCCAGCAACCACGTCGCGACTATAATCCCGCGCATGCTGCCGGCGATCGTCGCACACCGCGGTGACGCGGAACACTTTCCGGAGAACACCCTGCCCGCCCTCGAGGCCGCCTGGCGCCGCGGGATCACCCTCGTCGAGTTCGACGTCCAGGTCTCCGCGGACGGCGTGCCCTTCGTCATCCATGACGCGAGCCTCGCGCGCACGACCCGCTGCGCCGGCGACGTGCGGCTCACGATGTCGGGACAGCTGGACGGGGTCGACGCCGGGGAGCCGGCACGCTTCGGCTGCACGCATGCAGGCACCGCGCTGCCGCGGCTCTCCGCCGTCGCCGACCTCATGGCGCGCATGCCGGACGCGCAGGCTTTCGTCGAGGTGAAGCGGGCGAGCCTCGTCCACCACGGGCGCGCGCACTGCATCGAGCGCGTGCTCGCGGCGATCGCGCCCGTGCTCGACCGCTGCGTCGTGATCTCCTTCGATGCCGACGCCGTGCGGCTGGCGCGGACCGTCGCCCAGGTGCGGATCGGCTGGGTGCTGGATGGCGATCCCGCGCAGCTGCGTCCGCTGCTCGACCTCATGACCCCCGAGTTCGTGTTCTGCGACCACCGCCGCCTGCCCTCCGGCCGCGCACCGCCGGCGGGCAGCTGGACCTGGGTCGCCTACGAGGTCACGGACGCGGCACTCGCGCTGGAGCTCGCGGGCCGGGGCGTGGCGATGGTCGAGTCGATGGCGCCCGTCCGGCTCGCGGCGGAGATCACCGCGTTGGGCGCGGTCTCCGCATGACCGGCGGCGTCTGGGTCGCCATCGACCAGGGCGGCCATGCGACGCGCGCGAGCGCCTATTCCGCCGGCGGCGATCTCGAGGGCGCGGCGCTCGTCACCATCGCGACGCAGCTGAACGCCCTGGGCCACGTCGAGCACGATCCCGTGGAGCTCGTGGCGAGCGTCGACACCGCGCTCGCCGAGCTCGCCCGGCTCGTCGAGCCGTCGCGCTGGACCGCGGCGGGCCTCGCCGTGCAGCGCTCGAGCCTCGTCTGCTGGGATGCGAGCGACGGCCGCGCCCTCTCCCCGGTCATCTCCTGGCAGGACACGCGTGGCGCAGCCTGGCTGCGTGGAATGGCACGCCGCGCCGAGGACGTGCAGCGCCTGACGGGACTGCAGCTATCGCCGCACTACGGCGCGAGCAAGCTGCGCTGGTGCCTCGATCACCTCCCGCAGGTCAGGACGGCGGCCGCGCAGTCGCGACTCGCCGCGGGTCCGCTCGCCGCGTATCTCCTCCACCGGCTGCTCGAGGAGCGGCCGTTCGTCGCGGACTCGTCCACGGCTGCCCGCACGCTCCTCTGGTCGCCATTCGAGCGTGACTGGTCGGATGAACTGCTCGACCTGTTCGGCATCCCGCGCGCCGTGCTGCCCCGCGTCGCCGGTACCTCCCACGGCTTCGGCACCCTGGCATTCGGCGGCACGCGCCTGCCCCTGGTCGTCTGCAACGGCGACCAGTCCGTCGTGCCCTACGCGGCGGGCCCGCTCGATTTCGACGCCGCCTACGTCAACCTCGGCACGGGGGCATTCGTGCTGCGGCCGACTGCGGAGCCGCTGCACGCACCGCCCCTCCTCACGAGCCTCATCCGCGCCGACGACGAGCATGCGGACTTCGTGCTCGAGGGATCGGTCAACGGCGCGGGAGCGGCCCTCGCCTGGTTCGAGCGCCACCAGGGCGCGGCCGCGGACCGCCTGCTCGCGCTGCTCGACGACGCCGTGCTCGCCGACGACGGCGCCCCGTTCTTCCTGAACGGCGTCTCCGGCCTCGCCTCGCCGTTCTGGCGGCCGGATTTCGAGACGCGCTTCGTCGGCGACGGCAGCGACCTGCAGCAATGTCGCGCGGTGCTGGAGAGCGTCGCCTTCCTGATCAAGGCCAACCTCGACGAGATGGACGGGCACCGGCCGCCGCCCGAGCGGCTCGTCGCGAGCGGCGGCCTCGCGGAGAACCGCCTGCTGTGCCGCATGCTGGCGGCGCTCGCTGGCGCGCCGGTGGACCGCGGCAGCGATCGCGAGGCCACCTCGCGGGGCCTCGCCTTCCAGGTCGCGGGCATGCCGGCGGAATTCACCGCGCCGCCGGTCGAACGTATCGAGCCCGAGCCCGACCAGCAGCTCCTCGCGCGCTACCTCAAGTGGCTGGCCCTGATGCGCGAGGCGGCGGGGCACTGATCAGGCGCTCGCGAGCTCGTCGGCGATCCGGCGATCGATCCAGCTCGGCCCGCTGAACGCGTCCATGTAACCGCAATGCCCGCCGCGGGACGTGATCGTGATCTCGAGCGAGCGCGGCCGGGCGACGGCATCGAGGTCGTGCGTGAGGATCATCGGGTCGTCCTTCGACGTCAGCAGGTGCGCCGGCGCCTCGAGCGACTCGAGCACGTTTCCCGTGATCGCGTAGCCACGCAGGTAGGTCGCGAGGTCGGGGAAGTCCGTGTACTTCAGCACCATCCGCTCCGTCATCGCGGTGAGCGACGGGTCCCGGATCATGTCGCCGAAGTCGTAGTCGCCGGGCCATGCGGCCTGCTTGAGCTGCAGCGACCTGCGCCATTTGAACAGGAAATAGTTGCGGTACACGGAGGGTCCGCGCTCGAGCGCCTCGAGCGTGGTCGCCGGGTCCAGGACCGGGCACACCGCCACGATTCGCGCGATGCGGATGCCGGCCGACGGCCCGCGCGCGCCGACGCGCAGGCAGAAGTTGCCGCCGAGCGAATAGCCGGCGAGCAGCAGGCGATGCGCGGGAAACAGCGCCTGCACGCGCGCGACGGCACCGACCACCTCGGGCAGCCGGCAGGAGTGGAACAGCTCGCGGTTCAGTGCGTGCGTGCCGCCGTGGTCGCGCAGGTTGAGCCGGATGACGCCGACGCCACGCGCGTGCAGGAGCTGCGCAAGCGACAGCAGGTAGAGGGAGTCGGCGCTCCCCTCCCAGCCGTGCAGCAGCACCGCGATGCGCGGCGGGTCGGCGGCCGCGCCGGGCGGCGGCTCCGCGTGCCACCCCAAGAGGCGCACGCCGTCGCCGCATTCCAGCACGAGCGGCCTGCTCGCGGCGATGACCGCGCGAGCGCGCCGCTCGACTGCGGGCCGGCGCAGCGGAAAGCTGGGAAAGATCGATTGCACGTGCCGGTTGGCGAGCCAGGCCGGCGGCCGGAACTCGGTCATCGTTCGACGATGCTGATCTCGATCCGGTTGTTGGACTGCGCCGCCGCATTCCACTGGCCGGCCGTCGCCTGCTCGATCGGCGGATAGGCGACCGCGAGCCGGTCGCGCGGACCCGCGGCCAGCTCGAGTGCGATGGCGCCGCCGGTGCGCTGCCGCACGGACGACGCGAGGTTCGCGAATGCGATCGGCTGGCGGGATGCCGGGGTCATGGAGTCGGCGAAGGGATTGCCGACCTGGTCGCACTGCGACGCGGGCGCCGTGGGCGCCTCCAGCGTGTAGCCGTCCTGTCCGGCGCTGGCGAGGCAGAAGCTGCCGTTGAAGCTCTCGATGCGCACGACGCCGCTGATCGCGGCGCGTTCCAGCTGCGCGACGAGCGTTCGCACGGATTCGAGTCGAGAGGGGTTGAGTGCCTGCTCGCCGAAGGGCACGGCGAGCACGAGCGGCCTGAATCCCGCCTGCCCCGCGCTGTCGGATGCGGCCTCTCCGGCGATGCGCCACTTCTCGATGGCCTTCGTCAGGGTCTCGTTCGAGGCCGTGACGGCCTGGAACGCGCGCTCGGCCTGTTCCGCCGTGACGCGCGCCTGCCAGTAGAGGAAACCGACGACCGCGAGGGCCGCGACCGCGGAGGCGGTCGCCAGCACCCAGGGCCAGGTCCGCGATCCGGCTTTCGGTGCCGCAGCCGCATCCTCGCCGGCGATTGCCGGGTCTTTCGGTCGCAGCTCCGCGACGACGCGGTGCGTCCAGGCGTCCATCGTCGAGACGATGAAGCGCCGCAGCTCGAGGTTCTGTTCCTTGAGGAGGGCCTCGACCGGCTGCATCGCGGCCGCGGATTCGGCCGACACGCCGTCGCGCGGCGGCGGGCCGCCTATCGACTCGAGCGCCGACGGCTCGCCGTCGCGCCGGTCCGGCAGCAGCTGCAGCTGGTAGAGCGCCTTCGTGACGTCGATGGGCCGGATCGACTTCGGCAGCACGCCGACGGCGCCGGACGCGCGCGCCTGGCCGCTGTAGATCTCGCCCTCCTGCGACGTGTACATCATGATCGGGATCGTCGAGAGCTCGGGGTTCGCCTTGATCTCGCGCACGGCCGTCAGTCCGTCCATGCCGGGCATCAGGTGATCCATGAAGATCACGTCGGGCCGTCCGTTCTTGAGGTACTCGAGCGCGGCCTCGGCCGACTCCGCCGAGTCCACGAGGATCCCGTAGCGCTCGAGCATGCGCGACAGCACGACCCGCGCGGACCTGGAATCGTCGACGACCAGCGCTCGCTTGCCCGGGATCATGCGGCTCTCCTTGCCTGCCGAAGTGTATCGCAGCCTGCGACAACCATATTGTGACTTACTGCTTCATCCGGTAGCCCGTCCGGAACATCCACGCGATGACCGCGACGCATGCGAGCAGGAACAGGAAGGTCATGCCGAGGCTCGTCGCGACGTCCACGTCCGCCTTGCCGTAGAAGCTCCAGCGGAAGCCGCTGATCAGGTACACGACCGGGTTGAACAGCGCGACCGTGCGCCAGCCCGGCGGCAGCATGTCGATCGAGTAGAACGCGCCGCCCAGGAAGGTCAGCGGCGTGACGATCAGCATGGGCACGAGCTGCATCTGCTCCCAGTTCCTCGCCCAGATGCCGACGATGAACCCGAACAGGCTGAAGGTGACCGCGGTGAGCACCATGAACGTGACCATCCACAGCGGGTGCAGGATTGAGAACGGCACGAAGAAGGCCGCCGTCGCCAGGATGATGAGGCCGAGCAGCACGGACTTGGTCGCCGCGGCGCCCACGTAGCCGAGCACGATCTCGAAGGCCGCGACCGGCGCCGACAGGATCTCGAAGATCGTCCCGGTGAATTTCGGGAAATGGATCCCGAACGAGGCGTTCGAGATGCTCTCGGTGAACAGCGACAGCATGATGAGGCCCGGCACGATGAAGGCGCCGTAGCTCACGCCGTCGACCTCGGCCATGCGCGAGCCGATGGCGGCTCCGAACACGATCACGAACAGCGACGTCGTGATGACGGGCGTCAGCACGCTCTGCAGGAGCGTGCGCAGGAAGCGCGCCATCTCGAACCGGTAGATGGCCCAGACGCCGTGGCCGTTGAACGCGCCGACGCTCATGCCCGCTGCCCCCTGCCCACGAGGCTCACGAAGATCTCCTCGAGCGAGCTTTCGCGCGTGTTGAGGTCGCGCCAGTTGATCCCGAGCTGCTCGAGGCGCCGCAGCAGCGGCGAGATGCCGGTGTGCTCCAGCGCCGCGTCGTAGGTGAGCTGCAGCTCGTGCCCGCTCCCGCCGAGCTCGAGCTTCCAGTCGGCAAGCCCCGGCGGCAGCGCGGCGAGCGGCTCCTGGAGCGTCAGCGTGAGCTGGCGCTTGCCGAGCTTCTTCATCAGCGCCTTCTTCTCGTCCACGACGATGAGCTCGCCGTGGTTCACGACGCCGATGCGGTCCGCCATCTCCTCGGCCTCGTCGATGTAATGGGTGGTCAGGATGATCGTCACGCCCTGGTCGCGCAGGCGCCTGACCAGCGCCCACATGTCGCGGCGCAGCTCGACGTCCACGCCCGCGGTCGGCTCGTCGAGGAACAGGATGCGCGGCTCGTGCGCCAGCGCCTTCGCAATCATCACGCGCCGCTTCATGCCCCCGGAAAGCGTCATCAGCGTGTCGTCGCGGCGGTCCCACAGCGACAGGTCGCGCAGGACGCGCTCGATGTGCGCGGGGTCGGGCGCGCGGCCGAAGAGCCCGCGGCTGAACGCGCAGGCCGCGCGCACCGTCTCGAACGCCTCGATCGCGAGCTCCTGCGGCACGAGGCCGATGCGCTCGCGGGCCGCGCGGTAGTTGCGCTCGATGTCGTGGCCCTCGACGAGGACGCTGCCGGAGGTGCGCCGCACGATGCCGCAGACGATGCTGATCAGCGTCGTCTTGCCCGCCCCGTTCGGCCCGAGCAGGGCGAAGATCTCGCCGGGACGGATGTCGAGGGACACGCCCTTCAGGGCGTGCTGCCCGGTCGCGTAGGTCTTGGTCAGTTCGGAGATCGAGATGGCGGCAGCCATCGGCGCATTCTATCTATGCCGGTGGAAGCTCCGCGAGCCGCCGCTCGAGGAAGCGCCGCGCCGGTCCCTGCTGCGTCAGGTCCAGGGCCCGGCGATACGATTCGCGCGCCTCGCCCGCGCGGCCGAGCCGGCGGCACAGGTCGGCGCGGGCCGCGTGCGCCGGCTGGTAGTCCGCGAGGTCGCCGCGCTCGAAGAGAGCGTCCACGAGCGCGAGCCCCGCGGCCGGCCCGTCGCGCATGGAGATGGCGGCCGCGCGGTTCAGCTCGATCACCGGGGACGGCTCTGCCTGGAGCAGGATGTCGTAGGTCGCGACGATACGCCCCCAGTCCGTCGCTTCCGGCGTCGGCGCCTCGGCGTGCACGGCGGCGATGGCGGCCTGCAGGGTGTACGGCCCGAAGCGCCGCGACGCGAGCGCCCGGCGCGCGAGCGCGAGGCCCTCGGCGATCGACTCGCGGTTCCAGAGCGAGCGATCCTGCTCGTCGAGCAGCACGATGTCGCCCGCCGCGGAAGCGCGGGCCGCGCCCCGCGAATCCTGCAGCAGCATCAGCGCGAGCAGTCCCTCGGCCTCGGGCTCCGGCAGGAGCTCGACCAGCAGCCGGCCGAGGCGGATCGCCTCGGCGGCGAGGTCAGCGCGCACGAGCACATCGCCCGTCGAGGCGGCGTAGCCCTCGTTGAACACGAGGTACACGACGCGCAGCACGGCGTCGAGCCGCGCCGGCAGCTCCGCGGCGCCCGGCACCTCGTAGGGAATTCGCGCGTCGCGGATCTTCGCCTTGGCGCGCACGATCCGCTGCGCGAGCGTCGGCGCCGGCACGAGGTAGGCACTCGCGATCTCCTCGGTCGTGAGGCCGCAGACCTCGCGCAGCGTCATCGCGACCTGCGTGTCGGGAGCGAGCGCGGGATGGCAGCAGGTGAAGACCAGCCGCAGCCGGTCGTCCTCGACGGAATCCTCCGCCAGGCTCGCGGGATCGCCGGAGTCCTCGGCCTGCAGGTCCTCGACCGTGTCGTAGGAGCCGCCGATCCGGGAGCCCTTGCGCATCGCGTCGATCCCCTTGAACCGCGCGGCCGAGACGAGCCAGGCGCGCGGGTTGTCGGGCACGCCATCGCGCGGCCACTGCTCGATGGCCGCCGCGAAGGCTTCCTGCATCGCTTCCTCGGCGCGGTCGAAGTCGCCGAGCAGGCGGATCAGGGTCGCCAGCACGCGCCGCGATTCCTCGCGCCAGACCGCCTCGATGCGCGCCTGCGCATCGCCCGCGGCGCCGGCGCTCAGATGCGCGGCTCCACCGGGCGCACCTCGATGGTGCCGCCGACGCGCAGCGTCGGGATGCGGGCGGCGATCGCGAGCGCCTCGTCCATGTCCCTGCACTCGACGATGTGGAAGCCGCCGAACTGCTCCTTGGTCTCGGCGTACGGGCCGTCGGTCACGACGGGCTTGCCGCCGCGCAGCCGCAGCGTCCGCGCCGCCGGGCTCCAGGCGAGCTTCTCGGTCGCCCGGTGCTGCCCGGAGCGCTCGAGGTCCGCGACCCAGGCGCCGTAGTCCTTCATGACCTGGTCGCGCTCGCCGTCGGTCAACGCGAGCCAGCGGCTCTCGTCGATGCAGCACATGAGCATCGCCTGCATGTCAGAGCTCGACGATCGGCTTGAAGCCGCCCCAGAACATGCGCTTGCCGTCGAAAGGCATGTTCTTCGGGTCCATGTACTTCTTCCACTTGGGGTCCGACATGAAGTGCTTCATGACGCGCTTGTTGATGCTGTCGCGCTGGCCGCGCGAGCGATAGACGATGAAGGAGAACACGACGACCTCGCCGCGCTCGAGCTTCACGCTGCGCGGAAACGACGTCCGCTTGCCGACGTCGACGTCGTCCGCCACCGATTCGACGTACTGCAGCGCTCCGAATTTCTTCCACACCTTGCCCGCCTCCTTCGCCATGCGCCGGTAGGCCGCGAGATTCCTGCGCGGCACCGGCAGTACGTATCCGTCCACGTAGCTCATTTATCTCTCCTGTTGCTTCCTGAGTATCGGGTGCTGGGCCATGAACTCCTCGTTCGCCGGCCGCACCTCGAAGGGCCCGATGCGGATTCCCGGGTGGCGGCTGATGATCGCGACCGCTTCCGCCTTGTCCCTGGCCTCGAGGATCAGGATGCCACCGAGCATCTCCTTCGTCTCGGCAAACGGCCCGTCGACGCGCGAGGCCTTGCCCTCCGTCCAGCGAACCGTCGTCGCGGTCGCTGAATCCTGCAGCGCGTAACCCGCGGCGAAGTGGCCCTTCGCAGCCAGCTCCTGGTCGAAGTTCGTGCATTCCACGACGAGCGCCGCCTGCTCCGCCGGGCTGAGGCGGCCCCAGGCTTCCTTGTCCATGCATCCCAGGCAGATGAATTTCATGGCTGTCCCACCATCTCCGCGACGGGCCGCACCTCGACGCTGCCGAAACGCGCGCCCGGAATGCGCGCGGCGAGCTGGATCGCCTCGTTGAGGTCGCGCGCCTTCAGGAGGTAGTAGCCGCCGAGCTGTTCCTTCGTCTCGGCGAAGGGACCGTCCGTCGTCGCCAGTTTCCCCTGCCTCACGCGCACCGTGGTCGCGGTGTGCGTGGGCGCGAGCGCATTGCCGCCGACATAGTGTCCGCTCTTCTTGACGGATTCGGTGTAGGCGTGGAATTCGTCGAGGATCTTCGAGAATTCCGCGGGCGGCAGTTTCTCGAACGCCTTCTCGTCCTCGTAGATCAGGCACAGGTACTGCATCAGGTCCTCCTGGGGAACGCGCGCACGCCCCGGCCCGAAAGCCGAGAGCGCTGCGGCGACCATATATGCCGGGTTCATGACAACCAATAGTCGTCCGGATGGCGCCCGATTCGACACGCCCTCCGCGATTCCCGGAAGCGCCTGAATTCCCTAGAAGAATCCCTTGCGCAGGTTGATGCGATGCTCCACCCAGACTTTGAGGCAGCAGAGCATCTGCGTCCAGCCGAAGCAGTTGCCGTAGGAGCTTTCCTGGCCTTCTGCCGTGTCGCGCCAGCCGGATTCCGCGATGCGCACGAGCGTCGTGCCGGCGTCGACAGCTTCGAAGGTCATGACGACCTCGGTGTCGTATCCCTTCTCCGCCGCTTCCCAGGTGAGCTCGATGCGCTCGTTGGGCACGACCCTCGTCACCTTGACGGGGAAAGCGCCGGGGAAATCGGCGAAATTCCAGGTGACCGTGGCGCCTTCCCGCAACTGGCCGCTCGCGCCGCCCGTCGTGAAGTACGACGACAGCTCCTTCGGGTCGGTGACCGCGTTGAACACCTCCGCGACCGGCCGCGCAATCTTTCCGTAGACCTCGAACCTGAATGCCATGGCGGGCCTCGCATGTCGTCCCCTGATGTTATAAAATTATAACATGATTCGAAGGCTCGACAACCAGGATCGCGTGTTCCGGGCGCTCGGCCACGCCACGCGCCGCGAGATCCTCGACCTGCTGCGCTCCGGGCCGCGGACGACCGGCGAGGTCTGCGCGGCGTTTCCGCGGCTCGATCGCTGCACGGTGATGCAGCATCTCGGCGTGCTGGAGCGCGCCGACCTCGTCGTGCCCCGCACCCAGGGACGCCTGCGCTGGAACGTCCTGAACGTCATGCCCATCATGGACATCCACGAGCGCTGGATCGGGCCCTATGCCGCGAACGCCGCGGGCCTCCTCGCGCGGCTGCGCAACGAGCTGGAGCGCGAGGATGCGCCGCCTGTCGAAAACCGCTCGCGGCGCGCGACCAGCCGCTGTTAATGAATGACGGGGGCCATGAAGGCGGGACGCAGGCGACAATGTCCCCATGAGACGGATCGCCGCCGCGCTTGCGCTGTCGGCACTCGCCGCCGGCGCGGGCGCGGCGGGGCGCGTCAGCCTGTCGGCCGGCCAGGCCGATTTCGCCGGCCTCGAGGTCGAGGGCCTCGAAGCGGCGTGGGCGCCGACCACCGGCGCGAACGGCGGCCTCCGCCTGCGCGCCGCCCGCGTGCGCGGCATCGCCGAGACCGGACCGCTGTCGTCATTCGCTCTCGACTGCGCCTCGCTCAGCATCACGGGCGACGAGCTCTCCTGCGAAGGCGGCCGCCTCGCGGGATCGCTCGGCTCGCTGGGCACGCAGGACACGCGATTCACGGCGCGCCGCGCGGCGGACGGCCGCCTGGCCGTCAGGCTCGATTCCGTCGCGGTCGCGGGCGGCCGAGGCCGGGTCGAGCTGGACATCGCGGGCACGCGCTGGAACGCGACCGCCGGGCTCGCGGGTCTCGACATCGCGGAGGCAGCAGCCGTACTGCAGCCCTGGTTCGCACTTCCGGAAGGCTTCACCGTTTCCGGCGCGCTGTCTGGCGACTTCCGTGCCGCCGGCGACGGCGATGCATTGCGATCGGCCGGCGCCGACGCGCAGTTCCAGAACCTGAACTTCGCGGACGCGGCCGGCACCCTGGCCGGCGAGCGGGTCGCGGGATCGCTCACGGTCGAGGCTGGCGCGGACGGCGCCGCCGCGCTCACGACACGCGGCGACGTCGCCCTGACCGGTGGCCAGGCCTACAGCGACCCCGTATTCCTCGACTTCGCGGCGAATGCCGCAGCCATCGGCTTCACGGGCCGCTTTGACACGGCGTCGCTGCGCCTCGATGCGCGCGAGTTCACGCTGGACCACGCCGGGATCCTGCGCGCGCACGGCGCCGCCACCCTAGATTTCGGCGAAGGCGCCCTGCTTCAGGAGGCGCGCGTCGCGATCGAGTCGCTGGACCTTGGCGGCGCCCTGCCCGTCTACGCGCAGCCATTCCTGATCGACGGCGCTTTCCGGGATGTTGCGGGCGACGGCATCGTGCGCGGAGAAGTCGAGATGCACGATGCGTTGCCGGTCCGCGCCGCGCTCACGCTCGAGGACGTCACGATCGGGAGCGCGACGGCCGCCGTGTCGCTCGCGGGACTTCGCGGCAGCTTCAACTGGTTCGACGACGCCGCGCGCAGCACGCTCGCCGGCAGCATCGACGACGCCCTCTTCGAGTCCCGGCTCTCCTGGGAATCGGGCCGCCTCTGGGGACTCGAGCTCGGCGCGACGGAACTGCCGTTCG
Organism: Steroidobacteraceae bacterium; assembly: GCA_035281265.1. Taxonomy (GTDB): domain Bacteria; phylum Pseudomonadota; class Gammaproteobacteria; order Steroidobacterales; family Steroidobacteraceae; genus SCUD01. The sequence continues at coordinate 6,022 of DATEEF010000049.1, read as the reverse complement.
CGACGACCGGGCGCCATTTCCGGTTGCTGGGGCCGACGACGATCCCCATCTTCGACGGCGGCCTCGCGATCGACACGCTGCGCGTACGCCACGCGGGCTCGCCGGAGATGTACGTGCGGTTCGACGCGGCCATCCGCCCGATCAGCGTCTCGCTGCTCTCCCGCGCATTCGGCTGGCCGGAGTTCCAGGGCTCGCTCGAGGGCGAGATCCCGGGCCTGCAGCTGCGCGAGGGCGTGGTGACGCTCGACGGCGCGCTGGAAGCGCGCGTCTTCGACGGGCGCGTCGCGGTCCGTGACCTGCGCCTCAGCGAGCCGCTCGGCAAGTACCCCCGGCTGTTCGCGAACCTCGGCATCCAGAACCTCGACCTCGAGCTCGTCACGCGGACCTTCGAGTTCGGTTCCATCACCGGCCGTCTCTCCGGCTACGTCTCGGAACTCGAGACCTTCGACTGGATGCCCGAGGCTTTCGATGCATTCCTCTACACGCCGCCCGACGACCGCTCGCGGCACCGCATCAGCCAGCGCGCCGTGACGAATCTGTCCTCGATCGGCGGCGGCAGCGGCGGCGGCGTGGCTGCGGCGCTGCAGGGCGGCTTCCTGCGCTTCTTCGACGACTTCGGCTACGACCGCCTCGGGCTCAGCTGCCGGCTCGCCAACGACGTCTGCGTGATGGGCGGCGTGATGCCGGCGCCGGGCGGCTACTACATCGTGAAGGGCGCGGGACTGCCGCGCATCAACGTGATCGGCAGCCAGTCGCGGGTCGCCTGGACCACGCTCGTGCGGCAGCTCGGCTCCATCATGGAATCCGAAATCGTCGTTCAGTAGCCGTTCAGCCGGGGAGGTTTTAAGATGACGCCCATGACGCGCTGGATCACCGCAAGTGTAGCCGCCTTCTGCCTCGCGCTCGCCGCGTGCGTGACGATCAACGTCTATTTCCCGGCCGCCGCCGCGGAAAAGGCGGCGGACCGCATCATCGAGGACATCTGGGGACCCGGGCAGCAGCCGAAGCCCGCCGGCAACGAGCAGTCGTCCCTGGGCCATGCGGCGGGCGACATCCTCGTGGCCGCGCTCGACTTCGTGATCCCGGCGGCGCATGCCCAGGCGGACATCGACATCTCGAGCCCGGCGATCCGCGCGCTGACCGCGTCCATGAAGGGCCGCGCGGGACAGCTCGAGCCGTTCTTCAGCTCCGGCGCGATCGGCCTCACCTCGGACGGCCTGGTCGAGGTGCGCGACGCGAATTCCGTCCCCCTCGCCGACCGCAACAAGCTGCGCAAGCTCGTCGCCGACGACAACGCCGACCGCAATTCGCTCTACCGCGAGATCGCGAGCGCAAACGGCCACCCCGAATGGGAGGCGGACATCCGCAGCACCTTCGCCGAGCGCTGGATCGCGAACGCGCGCGCGGGCTGGCACTACAAGTCGAAGTCGGGGGACTGGACGAAGAAGTAGCTCAGCCGGTCCGCTCGATCAGCGCGGGTCCCTGGTTCCTCGGCGCATTCACCTGGCGGCTCACCGGCCAGGCCTCGAGCCCGCCCGCCGAGTAAGGCTTCAGCAGCCCCGACAGCGTGTCGGCATCCGAGAACGCGGTGTCGAGCCAGCGATCCCAGTCGGCTTCGGCCAGCACCACGGGCATGCGCTCGTGGATCTTGCGGATCGGCGCCGCGGCATCGGTCGTCACGATCGTGCAGGACTCGAGCACCGCGCCGTTCGCCGGGTCCTTCCAGCGCTCCCAGAGCCCGGCGAACGCGAATGGCTGCGCCGACTCCGTGCGGATGAACCACGGCTGCTTCCCGCCGGGCGCGACCTGCCATTCGTACCAGCCGTCAGTCAGCACGAGGCAGCGGCGCCTCCTGAAGGCGTCGCGGAAGGCCGGCTTCTCGGCGACCGTCTCCGCGCGCGCGTTGATCATGCGGTTGCCGATCGCGCGTTCCTTGGCCCATTTCGGCACGAGGCCCCAGTGCAGCATCGCGAACGATCGCGCGCCCTCCTCCCCGGCCCGGATCGCCGGCACGTCCTGGGTGGGCGCGACGTTGTAGCGCGGCTCGAGGGCCGGCACGTCGTCGAGCATGAACGTGCGCCGGACCGCCTCGGCGGGAGAGTAGAAGGCGTAACGGCCGCACATGGCTCTTCTGCTACTCGCGGATGCCGGTGCCGCGGTTCATCAGAACCACGACGACGACGTACATGACCGCGGCGAAGGCAGCCATGATCAGCAGTGCGACGCCCGGGTCCACGTCGCTGGTGCCGAGGAAACCGTGCCGGAACGCGTTCACCATGTAGAGGATCGGGTTCACGTAGGAAAGCTTCTCGGCCCAGCCGGGAAGCAGGGTGACGGAGTAGAAGACGCCGCCCAGGTAGATGAGCGGCGTCAGCACGAACGTGGGGAACCACGAGATCTGGTCGAAGTTCTTCGCGAAGATCGCGTTGAAGAAGCCGCCGAGCGAGAACACGACCGAGGTGAGGACGACCGAACCCGCGACGAGCAGCGGGTGCGCGACCGGCACGTGCGTGAAGAAGAGCGCGACGATCGTGACGACGACGCCCACGAGCAGCCCGCGCACGAGGCCCCCGGCCACGTAGCCGAGCACGATCAGCCAGTTCGGCAGCGGCGCGACCAGCAGCTCCTCGATGTGCTTGCCGAACTTGGCGCCGAAGAAGCTCGAGACGACGTTGCCGTACGAGTTGCTGATGACCGCCATCATGATGAGGCCCGGCGCGATGTACTGCATGTAATCGACGCCGTCCATCCGGCCGATGCGCTGCCCGATGAGGCTGCCGAATATCAGGAAGTAGAGCGCCGCCGTCACCGCCGGCGGCACCAGCGTCTGCCCCCAGATGCGCATGATCCGCCCGTACTCGCGCCGGATGATGGTCTGGAAGCCGATGCGCCGGATCCGGGCGAGCGATTCTTCCTGCACGTCAGGCCGCCCCGCCGGCCGCGGCTTCCTTGCGCTCGACGAGGCGCATGAACAGCTCCTCGAGGCGGTTCACCTTGTTGCGCATGCTGACGACCTCGAGGCCCTGCTGCGACAGGCGCGTGAAGATGTCGTTGAGGCCCTGCTCCTTGCGGACGTCCACCTCGATCGTGTGGTCGTCGGTCATGCGGAACACGTAGCCCGGCAGCTCGGGCGGCGACGCCGCGGGCGAGCGGAAGTTGAGCACGAACGTCTCCTGGCTCAGCTTGCGGATCACGCCGGCCATCGTGTCGTGCTCGATGATCCGGCCGCCGTCGATGATCGCGATGTGACGGCAGAGGCTCTCCGCCTCCTCGAGGTAATGCGTCGTCAGGATGATCGTGGTGCCCTGCTGGTTGATGCCGCGCAGGAACCCCCACATGCTGCGGCGGATCTCGATGTCGACCCCCGCGGTCGGCTCGTCGAGGATGAGCAGGCGCGGCTCGTGCACGAGGGCGCGCGCGATCATGAGGCGGCGCTTCATGCCGCCCGACAGCGAGCGCGCGACGTGCTCCCGCTTGTCCCACAGCTGCAGCTGCTTCAGGTACTTCTCTGCGCGCTCGACGGCCACGCGGCGCGGGATGCCGTAGAAGCCGGCCTGGTTCACGATGATCGTGTGCACCTTCTCGAACTGGTTGAAGTTGATCTCCTGCGGCACGAGGCCGATGCAGGTCTTCGCCCGGTCGAGCGCGCGGTCGATGTCGTGGCCGTAGACCGACACGGTGCCGCCGGACTTGGAGACGAGGGACATGACGATGCCGATGGTGGTCGTCTTGCCGGCGCCGTTGGGCCCGAGCAGGGCGAAGAAGTCGCCCTCGGCGACGTCGAGGTCGATGCCGCGCAGCGCCTGCACGCCGTTCGAGTAGGTCTTGGTCAGCCCGCGGATCGAGAGCGCCTGCATCAGGCGCGGGATTATCTCATGCGACGTTGCGCCGGTGTCGCCGTTGCAGGGACTGGCCACGGGCGCTTTCCGCGCCGTGGATCTGGAGGCCGAGTTGTCGCAGCGCCTCCACGGATCGCGCATCGGGCCGGGCGGCGCAGCCCTCGAACTGCATCCAGAAGCGCGTGCGCGCGCCGAAGCGCGCCGACAGCGCCGCGGCCACGCGTCGCGCGAGCCGCTCGGCCGCGGAGGCCGGCAGGCCCGCGATCGCGGAAATCGTCGCGGGCGAGGCGCCGAACACCAGGCGGGCGCAGGCGGCGCGCGTCTGCGCGAGGTGCCACACGACCATGACCGCCGCTCGCGTGAAGGCGACGATGCGCTCGTCGACCGCGGGCATCGCGGTCGCGTCCTGCACGCCGCCCGCGGCGGCGGCCTCCGCGGACCAGTACGCACCGTCGGCGAACCGCAGGTCGAAGAGCGCGAACGGCAGGCGTTCGCACAGGCGCGGGCCGGCCTCGAGGCCGATCAGCGCGTCGATCGCGCGCGGCGGAAGGCCCGGGATCTGCTTGAGGCGGCCCTCCTCGCAGAGCTCGCCCGCGAGCTCCAGGAACGCGAGGTTGATGGACTGGAGCGCGCGCCGCGTCGCGGCGTCGAGCAGGCTCCGTTCCGACCAGTCGGCGCCGCCCGCGGGCGGCGCGAGCGCGAGTGGCTGCTGGCGATGCATGGCATTTCTCCCCGTAGTCACGCCATTTTTCATGTCGCCGGCTCTGGGACCGGCCTGGCATTGACTGGTATAAAACTACCAGTACCATTCCGGAGCGTCAAGGCGACCGACATGCGCATCACCGACGACCGATACACGCGCGACCGGCTGCGGCTGGACCTCGCCCTGCGGCTCATCCGTCACGAGGCGCGCACGCGCACGATCCGCAGCTGGACGGGGCTCACGGATGACCGCATCCGCAAGCTCTACCGGTCCTATGTCGCCGATGCCGGCCGCCGCGACGTCCGCCGGCACCGCGGCAAGAGTCCCCGGCAGAGCGCATTCTTCATGCGCAATCCCGTCGTTCGCCGTGAAGCCGCGGGCCTCGCCACGCTGCTCTGCATCCTCGGCCTCCTGAAGCGGGACAGCGCTGCGGCGCCGGGCGCGGTCGAGCACCTGCGCTGGGGCGAGAGCTTCTGCGAGGCCTACGAGACGTTCGTCAGCCTGAACGGGCACCCCCAGATCTCCTTCGAGCATGCCTGCCACCTCCTCCGCTCCCTGGAGAAGCAGAACGAGATCTGCCTCGACGACTGCGAGGCCTGCGGGAGCCTCCTCGTCGTCATGCGTTACGCGGAGCGGCCCAAGGCCTGCGAATTCTGCGCTGCCAGCCGGCCGCCGGCGCGTCCCGGGCTCTCGGTAGGCGACTGCTAGAATGCATCCTTCGCCTGCCAGGAACGGGAAGGAATGCGCCCCAACGTCTTTGCCGGGCCGCATGTCGATCGACTCAAGTTCGCCCATGCCGACGCCGAGTCCGTTGCACGCGCGATCGCGGAGGGTTCCGCGCGGCTGATCCCGGTCTGGAAGTCCCGCTGCCCCGTCGTGCGGCAGCCCAGCCCCGCCGCCTGCCTGCTCCGCCTCGACAGCGGCCCCTTCGCGGGCATCGACGTCGACGAGCTGGTCCTGCTCGGCGAGTACCGCGGGCTCGCGGTCTTCACGGCCGAGGTCGAGTCCGCGGACGCGCCGGACCTCGAGGGCGGCGCGGAATTCGCGGACCTGCGGCTCGCCGCCGCGCTCCTTCCGCACGACGAGGCCGGCCTCGTCGCGTACGCGCGCGCGATGATCTCCTTCCGGCATCGCCACCGCTTCTGCGGCAGCTGCGGCGCCCCGACGCTGCCGCGCAACAACGGCCGCGTGATGACCTGCGCGCGCGAGGCCTGCGCGACGGAGTTCTTCCCTCGCGTCGACCCGGCGGTGATCGTGCTCGTCACGGACGGCGACCGCGCGCTGCTCGGTCGCCAGCCCGGCTGGCCTGCCGGACGCTACTCGACTATCGCCGGATTCGTCGAACCGGGCGAGAGCCTCGAGGATGCCGTGCGCCGGGAGGTTCTCGAGGAGACCGGCATCGAGACCGGCACGATGACCTACCAGTCGTCGCAGCCGTGGCCGTTTCCGCGCTCGCTGATGCTCGGTTTCCGCGCGGAGG
>DATEEF010000048.1:0-4018 GCA_035281265.1 Steroidobacteraceae bacterium | reverse complement strand
CCTCGACGAGCGGCTGCTCGTGCCGCGCGCCTGCGTCGCGGAAGTGACGAGCTTCCAGCCGCTGCAGGAAATGCCGGGCGCGCCGCCCTGGTACCTCGGCATCCAGGCCTGGAACGGCCGCGGCGTGCCGGTCGTGTCCTTTGAGGGCGCCTGCGGCAAGCGGATTCCCGTGGTCGGCGGCCGCACGCGCATCGTGATCTTCACCTGCCTCGGCCAGAAGCTGCCGGCCGGGCACTTCGGCATCGCGACGCAGGGCTTCCCGCAGCTCGTGCGCGTGAGCCCTCAGGTGATCGCGGCCGACGGCTCGCGCGCCTTCCCGGAGCGTTCGCCGGTACTGTGCCAGGTGCGCATGGTGAACGAGCTGCCGCTGATCCCGGACCTCGAGCGGCTCGAGGAGATGATCGCGGACGAGACCACGGTCACGGCCGCGTGACCGGATGCGAAGGGGTCTGACCCCTTCAGCGCCACGCCGTCATTTCATCCGGGAAAGCCGTTCGCTGAAGGGGTCAGACCCCTCCGAGATCTCCCGCGATCGCCTGCAGGACTGCGAGAGCCGCGATGGCGGCGGTTTCGCTGCGCAGCACGCGCGGGCCCAACCGGCAGGCTCGGTAGCCGGCCGCCAGCGCCGCCTCGCGTTCGCCGTCCTCGAGGCCGCCTTCCGGCCCGACCAGCATCTCCACCGATCCGAGGCCCTGCGCGGCGACGGCGAGCGACCGCTCCGCGTCGGGAGACAGCAGCAGGCGCGCGCCCGCGCCGGGCGCGCGCAGCCGTTCCGCTAGCGGTACGGGGTCGGCAATCGCCGGGATGCGCGCACGCCCGCACTGCTCGCAGGCGGCCACGGCAATGCCGCGCCAGTGCGCGAGCTTGCGCTCGCGGGTGCCGGCGTCGAGGCGCACGACGCTGCGCGCCGTGACGACGGGGACGATGGCAGCAACGCCGAGCTCGGTCGCTTTCTGCACCACGAGGTCCATGCGCTCTCCGCGCGCGATGCCCTGGACCAGCGTGACCGCGAGCGGCGACTCCGCGCGCGCCGCGCGGCGAGCCTCCACCTCCATCTCGAGCGTCCCGCGCCCGAAGCCGGTGATGCGCGACGGGTAATCGCCGCCGTCGCCGTTGAAGAGCGTGAGCGGGTCGCCGGGCTCGAGCCGCAGCACGCGCCGCGCGTGGGCGGCCGCGGGTCCCGCGACCGTGACGCGCGCGCCCTCGGCGAGCGCGGCCTCCACGTGCATGCGGATCAGGCGCACGCGGCGTCCACGGCGCCGGCCGCGACGCCGGCGAGCCATTCCACCTCGTCCGGCGTGATCACGTAGGGCGGCATCAGGTAGACGACGTTGCCGACAGGGCGCAGCAGCGCGCCGTTGTCGAGCGCGTACTGGTAGGCCAACAGCCCCCGTCGCTCGCGCCAGTCGAAGCGCTCGCCGGTCGCGCGGTCCTTCACGAACTCGACCGCGGCGATCATGCCGGTCTGGCGCACCTCGGCGACCTGCGGGTGGTCCGCGAGCGGGGCGAGCGCGGCCGCCATGCGGCGCGCGAGGACGCGGTTACGCGCGATCACGTCGTCGTCGCGGAAGATGCGCAGCGTCTCGAGGGCGACGGCGCAGGCGAGCGCATTGCCCGTGTAGCTGTGCGAGTGGAGGAAGGCCGTCAGCTTGACGTAGTCGTCGTAGAACGCGCGATAGACGGTGTCGGTCGTCAGCACGACGGACAGCGGCAGGTATCCAGCCGTCAGTCCCTTCGAGAGGCACATGAAGTCCGGGCGGATGCCCGCCTGCTCGCAGGCGAAGAGCGTCCCGGTGCGGCCGAAGCCGACCGCGATCTCGTCCACGATGAGGAGGACTCCGTGGCGGTCGCAGGCCGCGCGCAGGAGCTCCAGGTACACCGGGTGGTACATGCGCATCGAGCCCGCGCACTGCACGAGCGGCTCGACGATGACGGCCGCGATCTCGTCCGCGCGCTCCGCGAGGGTCGCCTCCATGTGGGCGAACATGCGCCGGCTGTGCGCCTCCCAGGACTCGCCGGGTTCGCGCCCGTGGCAGTCGGGCGAGGGCACCGTGATCACGTCCATCAGGAGCGGCTGGTACACCTTCTTGTAGAGCTCGACGTCGCCGACGGCGAGCGCGCCGAGCGTCTCACCGTGGTAGCTGTTGGAGAGGGTGACGAACCGGCGCTTCCCCGGGCGGCCTAGGTTCTGCCAGTAGTGGAAGCTCATCTTGACCGCGACCTCGATCGCGGCCGAGCCGTTGTCGGCGAAGAAGCAGCGCGCAAGCCCCGCGGGCGCGATCGCGGTGAGCGCTTCGGCGAGCTCGAGCGCAGGCTGGTGCGTGAAGCCCGCGAGCAGCACGTGCTCGAGCCTGGACGCCTGCGCGGCGAGTGCCGCGTTGATGCGCGGGTTGGCGTGGCCGAACAGGTTCACCCACCAGGAGCTGATGCCGTCGAGGTAGCGGCGGCCCTCGAAGTCGTAGAGCCACACGCCCTCGCCGCGCTCGATCGGGACGAGCGGCAGCCGCTCGTGGTCGTGCATCTGCGTGCAGGGATGCCATACCACCGCGAGGTCGCGCGCGGCGATCGCGGCGTTGGTCGGCGGCGCGCCCATGCGTCGAGTGTATGCGATTGGAAGCGGGGAATGGCGCGGGCTAAGCTTCCGCAATGTCGGTCCTGACCGTGTCGATGGGCCTCCTCGCAGGCGCGCGCGTCGTCGACTCGCCGAACTGCGATGCGCGGCCCGGCAGGCTGGAACCCGAGCTGATCGTGGTGCATGGCATCAGCCTGCCTCCGGGACGCTACGGCGGGCCGTGGATCGACGCGCTGTTCACGAACCTGCTGCCGGCTGGGGAGGACCCGTATTTCGAAACGATCCAGCACCTGCGCGTGTCTTCGCATGTGCTGATCGCGCGCGACGGCAGCCTCACGCAGTACGTGCCTTTCGGCCGGCGCGCCTGGCACGCCGGCACCTCGCACTGGCGCGGCCGGGACGGCTGCAACGACTTTTCGATCGGTGTCGAGCTCGAGGGCACGGACGACGAACCCTACGACGACCGGCAGTACGCGGCGCTCGCCGATCTCGTCGCGGCGCTGCAGCGGGCCTACCCGTCGCTCGCCGAGGGCTGGATTGCCGGCCACAGCGACATCGCGCCCGGGCGCAAGACCGATCCTGGCCCCGCCTTCGACTGGCGGCGCCTCGAGCGGGAGCTGCGCGCGCGCGGCGCGGCGTTCCGCCGCGAGGTGCTCGCCTGAAACGCCTGCTGCTGCTCGCCGCGCTCGCGCTCGCCGCCTGCGCGTCGCGCGAGCCGCCGCCGGCCGCCGAGCGCATCGTGAGCGTCGCGCCGAACCTCACGGAGATGCTGTTCGCCGCCGGTGCCGCCGAGCAGGTGGTCGCGGTGAGCGCCTTCAGCGACTACCCGGAGGCCGCCACGCGCCTGCCGCAGGTCGGCGATGCCTTCCGCCTCGACTACGAGCGCATCGTCGCGCTCGCGCCGACCGTCGCCGTCGTGTGGGAGACGGGCACGCCGGCCGGCGTCGCCGAGCGCCTGCAGGCGCTCGGCATCCGCGTGGTCGGCATCCCGACCCGCCGGCTCGATGACATCGCGACTGGCCTGGTCGCACTCGGCGAGCTCGCCGGCACGCGGCCGGTCGCGGAGGCCGCAGCGCGGGATTTCCGCGCGCGCATCGCAGCGCTGCGCGAGCAGTACCGCGGCCGTCCGGTGCTGCGCGTCTTCGTGCAGATCGACGACGTGCCGCTCTACACGGTCGGCGGCCCGCACCTGATCAGCGAGATCCTCGGCTTGTGCGGCGGCGAGAACGTGTTCGCGGAAGCGGATGCACAGGCGCTGCCGGTCGACCTGGAGGCCGTCCTCGCACGCGCGCCGGAGGTGATCCTGTCGACCGATACCGACGCGCCGGCGCCGTACTGGGCCCGCTTTGCGCAGGTGCCGGCGGTGGCGCGGGGCAACGTCTACCAGTCGCGGGGAGACCTGCTGGCGCGGCCGAGCCCGCGCATCGCGGACGGCGCCGCCGACGT
>DATEEF010000047.1:0-9409 GCA_035281265.1 Steroidobacteraceae bacterium | reverse complement strand
TTTAGTGGGCCCGCTGGGATTCGAACCCAGGACCAAGGGATTCGCGTCACCCCGCCGTTTCCGGCGGGCGCGGACTATCTCTTCACCCGCGGCCGGCGCGGCCGCTTCGGGTGCGGGACGCTCTCGCCTGTCATCAAGGGCACTCGAAGCCCCCAGGTAGTCTCTGCACCTTCCGGCGGTGCACCGCCGGCTCGGCTCAGGATTGCCATCAGCCGCCCAGGGCGCTGGAAGGTTTCCCTGAATTCGTCCCGTCCACCCGACCCCTTCCGGGACCGGGGCACCTTTTTGAAAGATGAGTCCCCTGCTCTAACCACTGAGCTACAGGCCCGGCAGGAGTCTAGCAAGCAGGCCGGGCGGGGGCATTCACTCGCGCAGGCAGCCCCAGGCGTGCAGGCGGTCGCTGTCCTCCTCGATCCAGCGGTCGCCGATGTCCTCGCGGTAGTACATGTTCGGGATCATCACGTTCCGCACGCGGTTGTACGCCTGCTTCTGGGCGTGCCGCATGCTGGGCCCGGTGCCGCAAACGATCAGCACCACGCCCGAGGTGCCGGTGACGAGCCATTCACCGTTCACGAGCTTGACGTCCTCGAGGTGGAAGCCCTCGCGCGACTTGGTCTTGAACAGGATCACCGCGTCCTTGCTGCTGGTCTCGAAGCGCTGCGGGTCGGTGTAGGGGAACGGCGGGACGACGACGCGCACGCCGACCTGGTAGCCGGTGCGCGCGCGCACGCGCGTGAGCGTCCCGGCGGCGAGCCCCTGCAGCAGCTCGCCCATCGGCGTCAGCAGGCCCTCCTGCTGGATGCTGATCGTCGGGTAGCCGAAGCGCGCGGTGAACTCGAGCGGGTACACGCCGTTCGCGTTCACGATGCAGTTGACGTCGATGTAGCCGACGTAGCCCTCGCGCGCGAGCGCCGGCTCCATGCGGCGCAGCGTCTGGTTGAAGACCTTGTTCGGCTCGCTCCAGAACATCGCCGTGCCCATCTCGCCGGTCGACGGCCCGATGTCGCCGGGAAATAGCCGCTTGTGCTCGAAGTTGACGCAGATCGGGTACACGAACTCGCGGCCGTTGAAGAACGCCCCCGTCGCGACCTCGACGCCGAGGACGCGCCGCTGCAGCTGGAAGCTCAGCACCTGGTTTGCCCAGGCGCGCTTGTAGTCCTCGAGGACCTCGATCACGTCGCGCCCGTCCTCCTCCTCGCCGACGAAGAGCAGGCCCTTCATGTTCTGCGCCTCGCCGCTCGGCTTGATGACGTAGCGATTCGGGCTCGAGCGCACGAAGGCGATCGCGTCGTCGAATGACGTGAAATCCTGCTGCGGGATGATGTTGACGCCGGCGGCCTTGAGCTCGGACTGGCCGAAGCCGCGGTCGTCCTCGAGCCGGTCGGTGTAGGGGGTGCCGCCGACCACGAGCTTGCCCCCGGCGCGCAGCCCGGCCGCGAGCGTGCCGTGCCCGAGCACGTCGTCGAAGACGACGACATCCGCCCAGTCGACCTCGGCGCGCCAGTCGGTCGTCTGCGGCACGAACCCCGCGGTAATCTCGCGCTCCTCCTCGTGCTCGATGTAGTACTTCGCGGCGTGGCCTTCCTTGATCACCTGCCAGGCGATGTCGCCGATGAGGCCGTCATAGGAGACGAACAGGAACTTGTACGGCAAGCGGTCCTCCCCGGGCGCAATCGCGCCGCAGCGCAAACTTACACGCGCCGAGTCCCGTTAGGAATCGTTCTCATTCGGTGGCAACGCCGGCCCGAACTTGCCAGAATCGCGGACACCCAGCCGGAAGGAATCCAGGAGCTTTCCATGAAGGACGAAAAGCTTTCACGCAGGCAGCTGCTGCGGACCGCGATCGCAGGACTCGCCGCCGTGCCCGCCGCCGCGCTCGTGGCGCAGGGCGCCGGGGCCGAGATGCTGTCGGAGGCCGATGCGACCGCGAAGTCGCTCGGCTACGTGGCCGACGCCAAGAAGGTCGACCCGAAGGCCAACCCGAACTACAAGCCGGGCCAGCACTGCGCGAACTGCATGCAGTACACCGGCAAGGCCGGCAGCACGGCCGGGCCCTGCAACATCTTCCCGGGCAAGGACGTCGCCGCCGCGGGCTGGTGCAAGGTCTGGGTGCTGAAGCCGGGCGCCAAGGTCGGCTGAGCTCCGCGCAAGCCAGACTAGGCGCTAGCGCGCGTACTTCGCCGGCGGGACCGCCTCCGCTCGCTCAGAAGATCGGACATTCGCTCGCTCCGGGGTCCCGCGACGGCTCGCACGCGCGCTGACGCGCCTCGGCCGTCTTGCCCGTGCCGAGGCGCGCACGATTTCCTATGATCGCGGCGGGGCCATCGCCCCGACCGCGAGGACCATGCAGGATCCCCGATTCCGCGACATCCACCGCGCGCCGCCCCCGCGGGCCGAGGGCACGCGCCTGGAGAAGGCGCTCGCGGACGCCGGCGTCTTTTCGCGCCGCGATGCCGAATTCGCGATCCGCGCCGGGCGCGTGCGGCTGAACGGCCGCCGCGTGACCGAGCTGCCGTGCCTGGTCGAGCCCGCACGCGACCTGGTCGAGCTCGACGGCGAGATCGTCGACCTGCGCGGCGCGCGCGGCGCGAAACCGCGCGAGCGGATCTACCTCATGCTGCACAAGCCGAAGGGCGTGATCTCGACCGCGCGCGACCCGGGCGGGCGCGCGAACGTCGTCGACATGGTGCGCGCGGCCGTGCCCGCCGGCGAGCGCGTGTACCCGGTCGGCCGGCTCGACGCCGACTCCACGGGCCTGGTGCTGCTGACGAACGACGGCGAGCTCGCGCACCGCCTCGCGCACCCGAGCTCGCGCGTCGAGAAGGAATACCGCGTCGCCGTGCAGGGCGCGCTGTCGCCCGCCGCGCTGGCACAGCTCGCGAAGGGCATGTTCCTCGCCGACCGGGACTCGCCCGCGGGCGGCGCACGGCGGGCGCGCATGAAGGACGTCCGCGTCCTCAAGCGCGTGCGGAACCGCCGCGAGGGCGACCTGTCCCTCGTCTCCGTGACGCTGACGGAGGGCCGGAACCGCGAGATCCGCCGGCTGTTCGCGCGCGTCGGCGTCAAGGTGAGGAGCCTCGAGCGCGTCGCGCTCGGCTCGCTCGAGCTCGGGCGCCTGCCGCGCGGGCATTTCCGCGCGCTGCGCGGCGAGGAGATCCTGGCCCTGCGGCGCTCGGTCCGCCTCGGGTGAACGCGTGATCGAAAAGGACCGGCGCATCGCCGGCTGGCTGCTCGCCGCGATCGTCCTGCTGGTGGCGTTCGGCTGCCTGTACCCGTTCAGCTTCTCGCTCGCGGGCGCGGGGCCCCTCGAGCGCCTCGCGGAGCTGCCGCGCGCCGGCACGACGCGCAGCGACGTCGCCGCGAACATCCTGCTGTACCTTCCGCTCGGGGCCTGCCTCGCCTGGCTGATCCACGCACGCCGCGGGGCCGCTCTCGCCGTCCTCGGCGCGACGCTCCTCGCGGCTGCCTTTTCCTTCGCGATCGAGTTCGCCCAGCTCTACGAGACACGCCGCGTCGCGAGCCTCGCGGACCTCGCGTCCAACGCGACCGGGGCGTTCCTCGGCGCCCTGCTCGCGCTCGCGATCGCGCGCACGCGCAGCCGCCTGCAGGATTCGCCGTTCGCGGGGCTCCTGCGGTACCCCGTGGCCACCGCCCTGCTCTTCTCCTGGATCGGCTATCGCCTGGCGCCCTTCGCGCCGGTGCTCGACACCGCGGAATGGGCCGTCTCCGTCGCGGCGCTGCGGACCGGCGGCTGGCCCGCGCCCGCCGAGGCGCTCGTCCACCTGCTCGCATGGCTCGTCGTGCTGTTCCTCGCCGAGCGCCTGGCACCGGCGCGCGCGGTCGCGCTCGCGGCCGTCTCGATGGCCATGGTGCTAGCAGGACGCGTGCTGTTCGCCGGACTCGGCCTCGAAGCGGCCGAGGTCGCGGGCATGGCGGGTGCGCTGCTGCTCGCGCTGCCTGTCTCCCGGCTTGCCCGCCCGCGCGCAGCCTGGCTGCTGGCGGTGGCGCTCCTCGCGCTGATCGCCTGGCAGGGACTCGCGCCCTTCGATTTCCAGCTCGCACAGGACCGGTTCGCGCTGCTGCCCTTCGGGGAGTCGCTGACGCAGTACCGCGCGGCCAACCTCGCCGACATGTTCCTGCGCTGTTTCATGAATGGCGCGCTCGTCTGGCTGCTGTTCCAGGCCGGCCTGCCCGCGCTCGCCGCGACGGGCGCCGGGGCGGGCGCGATCTTCGCCGTCGAGCTCCTGCAGACCTGGCTGCCGGGCCAGACCGCCGAAATCACCGACCCGCTGCTCGCGGTCTGCGCGGGCGGACTGATCGCGGTTTTCGAGCGGGATAACCCGGCCTGAGTCGAGGGCGTAGGACCGGGAACACGTCCCCGGCGGGATGGTCTATCGTCCACGCATGACGCCCGCGCTCGCCGTACTCCTGTTCGCCGCCGCCCAGGCCGAGGGCCAGGCCGTGCCGGCGCCGGCACCGGTGCCGCAGTCGACTGCCAGCCAGCCGGAGGCCGAGGCCCCGCCTCCCGCGGACGCACCTCTGCCGGAAGCGACCGGCCCGCAACAGGCGAGGCCGGCAGCGCACCGCCAGCAGTTGCGCATCCTGCCGCAGGACACGCGGATGGAGGCGTACCAGGAATTCCGCAAGCTATACGAGCTCGCGCGCTTCGACGAGGCGCTGCCGTACGCGAAGCGCGTCGTCGAGCTGTCCGAGGCCGACGCCGACCGCGATTACCAGCTGCCGATCGCCTACAACAACCTCGGCGCGACCCAGTACCAGCTCGCCGATTACGCGGGCGCCGAGGTCAGCTACCGCACGTCGCTCGAGCTGCTCGAGAGCACGCAGGGCATATCGTCGCGCCGGCTGGTGGTTCCGCTCGCCGGCCTCGGCGCGGTGTACGCGGCGAAGGACGAGCACGCGATCGCGGCGGAGCTGTTCGACCGTGCCCTCGCCGTGAGCCGGCGCGCCGACGGCCTGTTCAACCTCCAGCAGCTGCCCCTGCTCGAGCAGGCGGCGGACAGCCGTTACGCGATCAGCGACTTCGGCGGCGCCGAGCGCGAGCACATGTACGCGCTGAAGGTCGCCGAGCAGAACTACGGCTACGGCGATGCGCGCACGCTCCCGGCCCTGCTCGATCTCGGCGTCTTCTACGAGGGCCTGCGCGAGTTCGTCGCCGCGCGGAACATGTACATGCGCGCGCGCGACGTCTCGCTGAAGCCGGGCGTCTACGACCCGCACGCGGTCAAGGCGCTCTGCGGCATCGCGCGCACCCATCGACTCCAGTACACGATGGACCCGGACACGCTCGAGAGCCAGCAGCCGGCACGCGACGAGGTGACGGGCGAGATGATCGGCAAGGTCTACAAGGAGGGCCGCGTGCCGCCGCCCGCGGCGGACCGCACGGGACTCAAGGCCGCCCAGACCGCGCTGGACCTGCTGCGGTCGACACCCAACCCGCCTCCCGACCTCATGACCGAGACGCTGATCGAGCTCGGCGACTGGTTCCAGGCGACGTCGCGGCCGACCATCGCGATGCCGTACTACGCCGAGGCCGCCGCGATCTTCGACGCGCAGACGGCGGCGGACCCGCTCGCGGGTCACCCGCTCAAGGCGCCGCGCATGGTGTTCTACCGCCCGCCGCTGTCGGCGAGCCGTGGACTCAACACCCTCTCCGGCCAGTACGTGATCCGCAAGACGGTCTTCAGCTTCGCGGTTTCCGAAACGGGCGTGCCGATCGACATCAACGTCGTCTCGTCGAACATGGAAGAGGGTCAGCTCTCGCAGTCGCGCCGCGCTGTCGGCAAGGCGATCTACAGCCCCCGCTTCGACGACGGCCAGCCGGTCTCGACGGCCGGCGTCACGTTCACGAGCGAGTGGTACCAGGAATACGACCCGGAATCGGCGCCGCCCGACGCGAAGCCGGTCTCCACGACTCCCGCGGAGCCGGCGCCCGAGCCGGAACCCGAGGAGAAAAAGCCGGCCTCAGGCGGCTGAGCCTGACGGCGGCGGTTTTTCCTCGGCCGGCCGCTCTTCCCCGGTCGGCGGCTCATCGTCGGCCGACGATTCTCCTACAGGCGACTGCTCGCCTTCCGGCGGCGGCTCCACCGCGGACGGCTTTTCCTCGGGCTTCGAATCCGGCGGCGTCGTAACGGCGGGCTGCGCTCCGGGTGGAGCGCTCGCGCCGGGCGCCGAGGGTTGCTCCGAGGGCGCCTTCAGCACTTCGGGCGGCTGGGGCGGCGACGCGGGCAGCGGGCTGCCCGCGCCGCGCAGCAGGAGCCGCACGGCGTCCTGGTCGGTCAGCTCGACCGCCACCTTCGCCCCGGCATCGCGCATCGCGCGCTGGGTCGCCACGGCGAGCGGCTCCTTGCTCGCGAGCGTGTGCGCCTTCTCCCGCCCGTAGCCCGTGAAGGTGAACGAGTCGACGCGCGCCCCGCCGCTGTCGTAGAGCGTGAGCAGGTAGCGGATCGTCACGATGAAGGCCTCGCCCGCGACGTCCTTCGGCGTCAGGAACGAGTATTCCTCGAACTTGGGCTCGAGCACGAAGGCGAGCGGCGGCGTGATGCCCCCGACGCGCGACGGGTCGTCGACGTGGACGATCTCGCGGAACATCGCCTTCAGCAGCCAGTCGAGGTTGACGACGTGCGCCGCCCCCAGCGTCACCTCGTAGTCGATGGAACCGCGCGTCTCCTTGTGGACGTAGTTGCGGAACTCGTCCGAGTAGTGGACGCCGACGCGGACCGGCAGCTGCTCGAGGAGCGGCGGCGGCAGCGCCGCCTTGGTCTCGAGGCTGGTCGTGGTGCAGGCCGCGAGCAGCCCGAGGCAGGTGGCGGCGAGCGCCGCGCGCAGGAGGGTCACCGTCATCAGTTGCTCCGTCTCATCGCCGCCGCCTGCCCCTCGGGCAGGCCCACGAACACGCCGCCGTTGCGCGCGGACAGGATGCGCATCAGCGTGGCGTAACGCATGCTCGTGTGCTGGGGATACTGGCCCGGGATCGGGAACCCGAGCGAATGGATGCGCACCAGGCGCTCGCCGCTGCCGCGCGAGCGGTTGATGCGGTCCACGGTGTCGACGACTTCCTGGATCGACGGCCCCGTGAACTCGTCGCCGAACACGTAGATGCTGATCGGGTGGTCCTTGGTCCAGAAGGTGCGCACGGCCGCAATGATGCCCTCCGACGGGCTCGAGTTGGAGAAGGCCTGCCAGCCGCGGAAGCGGTCGAGTATCGCCTTGCGGCGCGCGGGCGAGTCCGGTATCCACTTGCCGCGGTACTCCGAGAACATGTAGCCGCCCTCGTCGTCCATCACCTGGATGCCCTTCAGCTTCGGGTAGATGTTCAGCACCTCCCCGAGCTTGCGCTCCGCGTAGCGCCAGTTCTGCGACTGCATCGAGCCCGAGGTGTCGACGATGAAGATGACGTACTCGCTGTCGATGGGCACGCCCGCGACCGGCTGCTCGTAGACCTGCTGCCGGCTCATCTGCCGCAGCTCGCGCGACTCGTCGATCATCGCCTTGCGGGTCTCGGTGAGAGTCGACTTCAGCTTCTCCAGCGCTTCCTCTTCCTCGGTGCTCGCCTTGTGCGCGCCCTCCACCTCCGACAGGTCGCCGCGCAGGCGGGCGAGCCGCCGCTGCTCTTCCGTCAGCTCCTCGATGCGCTCGCGCAGCTGCCGCTCCAGCACGACCGCGAGGCCGCGGATGTCGAACACCTCGGCCTTCATCTTCACGATCTGGCCCTCGAGATCCACCTGCGACTGCTCGAGCTGGATCGGCTCGCCGAATTCGTTCAGCACCAGCAGCAGGATGATCGCGCCGAACCCGCAGCAGATGCAGTCGAGGAACGACATGCTGAAGGTCTCGGTGTCGCGGCGCGTGCGGCGCTTCATGGCCAGTCCTTCGCCGGGCTCAGGAAAGCGCCGCCCGTCGCCCGGGCGAGCCGCCAGAAATAGATCGGCGCGGACGGGTCGCCTTCCATGGGCAGCAGCACGACGCTGAAGGGCGGCGGCGACGGAGGCAGCGATTTCACCGCGTCCTGCATGAGGTCCTCGCGCTGTTCCGCGGTCACCAGCGTGCGCACGAGCGGCGGCTTTTCGCCCTGGGTCGGCAGCCCGTCGGTCACGAGAATCACGTTGTCGGGCGCCGGGTCGAGCGACCGGACCACCGCGAAGGCGTTCTGCAGGCTCGAGCCGCCGGTCGGCGCGGTGTCGCGGAGCGCGGCCAGGGCCTTCTCGACCTGGCCCGCGTCACCGGCACTCATCCAGCGCCCGCCCGTGCCCTCGACGAGCGGGCGCGGGGCGGTGTCGAACGCGTAAATCTGGAATTGCGTGGCCTCGGGCAGCCGCGCGGCGACCCACTCGACGGTGTTGATCGCCTGCTGCCATTTCGACGAGGCGATGCGCCGCTCCGGCGGCATGTTCCTCAGCCGGATGATGTTCACGAGCGTCTCGTCGAGCATGCTGGCCGATGCGTCCACCAGGATGAGCACGCGCCTGCCGTCGACGCGGAGCGTCACGAGCTGCTGGCGGTCGAGGACCGGCGTGCGGGACTGCATCTCGGTCGGAGGCGCCGCCGCCTTCAGCCGGCGCGTGCTTTCCTCCAGCGACTTGAGGTCCGCCTTGAGGCGCTCGAGGGCCTCGCGGCGCGCGAGCGTGTCGTGCTCGAAGCGCGCGAGCTCTTCCTCGGTTGCGCGCAGCTTGTCCTGCATCTCGGCCGAGAGCCCGGCGGCGCGGATCTTCTTGTCTTCCGTCGTGTCGAGCGCGGTGCGCAGCTCCGCGAGGTGCTTGTAGCCGTCGAGCACCTCCTGCTCGAGCCGCTTCGCCTCCGCATTCAGCTCGGTGTTCTCCTTGATCCGGTACAGCCCGGCCTGGGCGCTGATGATGGTGTAGAACAGCACGACCGCCCCGAAGCCGCAGGAGATGACGTCCAGGAAGGACATGCTGAACGTCGTGGTCTGGCGCCGCGCCATCGTCGTCGCCCTCAGTCCACCGCGACCAGCTCGAGGACGACGCCGGGCGTGCCGACGCGCAGGCGGTCGCCGGCACCGAGCTCCGCCTCGCCCTGGACCCGTTCGCCGTTCACGAACGTGCCGTAGCGGCTATGGTCGCGCACCAGCGCCCTCCCGCCCACCCTTGCGAGGCTGCAGTGCCGGCGCGAGATCCCTTCCCCGGCCCCGCCGAGCGAGATCCGCCGGCCGTTGCCGGGACCGAAGCCGATCTCGAGTGCGTCCTCGCCGATCGCATGCGCCCGCCCGCCCTGGATCACGTGCGTGGCCGGTGCCGCGACCTGGCGCCGCTCGCGCCCCGGGGCGGCATGGCTGCGCTCGAGCGCCGTCACCAGCACGGGCGGATCGGCGGGCCCGATCTCCGCCGCGCGCGCGGCCGCGCCGGCGGCGGCGGCCAGCTCTGGCAGGCGAACG
>DATEEF010000046.1:0-36131 GCA_035281265.1 Steroidobacteraceae bacterium | reverse complement strand
GCCGACGAAGCCCAGTCGGTCGTGGACGAGAACTACCAGGGCAATCTCGCGCGCATGCGCGAAGTGAAGCGCAAGTACGACCCGAAGAACCTGTTCAGGCTGAACGCGAACGTCGTGCCCGCCTGATCAGTCGCTGGTATTGGCGAGCGCCGGGCTGTAGGC
This sequence comes from Steroidobacteraceae bacterium, assembly GCA_035281265.1. GTDB lineage: Bacteria > Pseudomonadota > Gammaproteobacteria > Steroidobacterales > Steroidobacteraceae > SCUD01. The sequence continues at coordinate 35,969 of DATEEF010000046.1, read as the reverse complement.
CCAGCCGAGCTGCAGGCCTACGTCGGGCGTGTTGTTGAAGTTCTGCAGGTTCTCGGTGATCGCGAAGGACAGCACGCCGCGGCCGTACCGGCGGTAGACGCCGAGGCTCAGCTGTATCTTGGTGTCCAGCAGCTCGTCGAGGTCGGTGTCCTCCTCCGAGTACACGCTGTCGCTGACGTAGCCCTGCAGGACCAGGTGCGTGCGCTCGCTGAGCTTGCGCTCGTAGCCGGCCACGATCGTCGGGACGATGCGCGCGTCGGTCGGGGTCAGGGCGTTCTTGCCGTCGTAGTGGACGCCCGAGGCGCTCACGTACCAGGCATGGTGGTCCTGGAAGCGCTGCAGCGTCGCCTGCATGCCGACGTCGGTGTGGCCGGTCGAGAGAAAGTCCTCCTGGCCGCGCAACGGGACCTTGACGGCCGCTTCGACGACGAAGTTCCAGCCCTTGACCTGCCGGGGCGAGGAGTAGCGGATTCCTATCGTGGGGTCGAGCATGCCGCCCCGCGTCGGCGCGTCGAGGAACGTGAGGTCGGCGGACTTGAGGTCCGCGATCAGGTTGATGTCGTTGCGGCTGACGGCCGGCCGGCCGTTGTTGTCGAAGCCCATTGCGTCATGGAAGCCTTCGATCGCGCCGTCCAGGAATCCGCCGCTGTAGTTCACCCCGCTCATCACGAGGTAGGCGCCCCAGCGATTCGTGAACTTGTAGTGCAGGGTCACGTCGAGCTCGGCGAGCTCCATGTCGAACAGGTAGTTCTCGCCGGGCAATGACTTGATCGCCTCGACTTCCTCGGGGCCGAGCACGCGCCGGCCCGGCAGGTGGTCGAGGTAGTCGCGCGCGCCGGAGCTCAGGGCCCAGGTGTTCTGGTGCGCGAGCTCCGTCTCGATCGCCCAGGTGCCCGGTGCCGAGTGCACGGCGTGGGCGGGCCGCATGTCGAGGCGCAGGAAGCCGAATGTCGTCAGGTCGCGCGCGCGCAGGAGGCCCAGGTAGTCGCTTTCAGCCGCGGAAAGCGGCGGCCCGAGGGCCGCCGCTGCCACGCCGAGGGCGGCAAGGATGAGCCCGCGCACCTGCATAGGCTTTCATTCTGCCGGCGGACGCCATGTAGGACAACGGCGCGAAAATCCGGCAAGCCCGCGCCTCAGAAGTCCTTCGTCACGCGCACGCCGAACTCGCTCGCGTCGTTCGAGAGGATCACGAGGACGTAGTCGCCCGTGTTGAGCCTCGCGTTGTCGTAGCGCTCGTCCGTGACGTTCTTGCCGTACGCGGAGACCGACCAGTTGCCGTCCACCGGCTCGTAGGTGATGTCGAAGTTGACCAGGTCGCGGCTGTCGATCTGCGTGAACCGGCCGGGGTCCGCGCTCGGCTCGCCGTACATGTCGTCGCGGAACGAATAGTCGGCGCGCAGCGTGAGGTTGCCCTCGCCCAGCGCGAAACTGTACTCCGGGCTGATCGAGAACGTGAGCTCGGGCGTGAGCGGGGCGACGGCCTGCGGCGGCGGGTTGTCCGGGTCGGTGACCTGCTCGTCCGCGCTGGTGTCGATGTAGCCGAGGGTCGAATGGATTCGGAAGGCCTCGGTGACCTGCCAGATGCCTTCCCACTCGACGCCCACCGAGGTCTGGTCCACGAGGATGTTGCGGGTGTCGAAACCGGCGCCCGGCAGCGTTTCGCTGACCTGGTACGGCAGGTCGGAATAGTCCGTGTAGAACACGGCGATGCTCATCTGCAGGCTGTCCAGCGGCTGGCCCTTCAGGCCGACCTCGTAGTTGAGCGCGGTGACGTTGTCGTTGGCCTCGAAGCAGTTGACCGGGTTCAGGAGCGGCGGATTCTGCGAGAAGTCGACGAACCCGAACAGGCAGAAAGGGCGCGCCGGGAACTGGCCCGACTGGTAGCCGCTCTGGATCGTGCCGTACACGTTCATCCGGTCGTTCATCTGGTAGTTCGCCGACAGGTCCCAGCTCACCTCGGACCAGTCCCGCGAGGAGGTGTCGACGACCAGCCCGCTGTTGATGTTGGTGCCGGCGGTCTTGTCGTCCTGCGTATAGCGCACGCCCGCGGAAATCCTGAGCTGGTCCGATACGTGGTATCCGACGTTGCCGTAGATGGCCTGGCTGTCCATCTCCTGCGAGAGCAGGAAGTCGCCCGGGCCGCCGAGGAAGATGGTCGGGTCCTGGCTGTTCTCGCCTTCCTCCTCGAACCAGTAGAGGCCGGCGACGTAGTCGAACTGCCCGAACTCGCCGGTCAGCTGGAGCTCCGCGGACTGCTGGTCAGCTTCGCCGTCCTCGGGGAAGCTCAGGAAGTCGTCGAAGAAGCCGTCGTCGTCGAGGCCGGCCTTGTACTCCGAGTGGCGGTCGCTGACGATCAGCTTGGCGGCCATCGTGTCCGTGATGTCGTAGTCGACGGTCAGCGAAACGCCCCGCGCCTCGTTCGTGACCGCGATCTGCGATTCCTGGCCGGTGTTGTTGTTGTAGGGGTTCGTCGCGGTGTCCGAGTTGCGGTAGCCGGCGGCGTACACGCCGCCCGTCGGAACCTCGTCGATCAGCGTGTCGTAGGGCCGCAATCCGCCCTCGCCGTCGTTGCCGTCGGCCGCGAGCAGGAACGAGAGTCGGTCGGTGGGCGACCACTTGATCGCGACGCGCCCGGAAACGTCGTCGGTCTCGCCCACCTTCTTGCGCGGGTTCTCGATGTTCACGAAGCGGCCGAGGCCGTCGCGGTGCTGGTACGCGCCCGTGAACGACATCGCGAGCTGGTCGCCCAGCCGCATGTTCGCGTAGAAGTCGGCGTTCATGCGGCCGCGGGACCCGGCCGTGAACGAGACACGCCCGCCCTCCTCGTCGCCGGGCTGGCGCGTGATGAGGTTGATCGCGCCGCCGATCGAATTTCGCCCGTACAGGGTGCCCTGCGGGCCGCGCAGCACCTCCACGCGCTCGATGTTGGCGAGGCTCCAGTTCTGCCCGACCTGGCGGCCGAGGTAGACGCCGTCCACGTAGACGCCGACACCCGGGTCGGTCGTGATCAGGTGGTCCTGCAGGCCGATGCCGCGGATGAACGGATTCACCGAGGACGTGTGGCCGGCCGAGAAGCCCGTGACGTTGAGGTTCGGGACGAACTTGCCGATGTCGGTCAGGTCGTTGATGCCCTGCCGCTCCATCGTTTCGGCCGTGAACGCGCTGATCGCGACCGGCACTTCGTAGATGTTCTGCTCGCGTTTCTGCGCCGTCACGATGACGGGCTCGAAGACCGTCGTTTCCTGCGCCACGGCCGCCTGCACGGCGCCCAGGCACACGGCTTGCACGGCGCCCGCGAGGAGCGCCAGGTTCTTCTTGTGCACTGCGAAACCCCCTATCCGGTATCGGACGTGGCGCGATGATAATCCTGTTCGCGCGCAATAAGACAGGGCCGCACGCGGCGGCCCCCGCCCGGCATCATGCGGCGCGCTGCATCCTCAGAAGCTTGCGGTCACCGTGGCGCGGACTGCCGGCGGCGACCCGGGCGTGATGTTGTTGTTGTTGTGGGCGTTCGGGTAGTAGCGCTCGTCGAGGAGGTTCTCGACGTTGACCTGCATCCGCAGCCGCTCGTTCGGCGTGTAGAAGACGCCGGCGTCCACGCGCATGAACTCCGGCAGTTCCACGAGGTTGTCGGACGCCGCGAACATCTCGGTCTGGTAGACGACGCCGAGGCCGACGCCCCAGGCCGGCGTGAAGTCGTAGCGGTTCCACAGGGAGGCCACGTGCTTCGGCAGCTGTGCGAGCGTCGTGCCGCCCGCGCGGTCGGTCAGCTCGCCGTCCTGGTACGCGTAGCCGCCCTGGATGCTCCAGGACTCGCTGATCCGCCCGCTGACGCCGACCTCGAGCCCCTCGGTGCGCTGGCCGTCGACCAGGATCGAGACGGTCGGGTCGTTCGGGTCGGGAATGGCGACGTTGCGGCGGTCGAGCTGGAACAGCGCGGCGGTCAGCGCGAGCGACGGGTTCAGGTCCCACTTCGCGCCGACCTCGATGTTCTCGAACTCTTCCGGGTCCAGGGCCGCATTGGTCGGGGCCAGCGATGCCAGCTGCGAGCCCGCCCGCGGCACGTAGGTCATGCTGTAGCTCGCGTACAGCGAGACGTTCTCCGCCGGCTTGTAGATCAGCCCGCCGCGCGGCGACAGGAGGTCGTCCGACGAATCGAGGTCCAGGCCCGCGCCGCGGCGGTCGCGGAAGTCCATCTCGAAGCTGTCGTAGCGCAGGCCGACGATGGCGAGCCAGTCCGGCGACAGCCGCATCTGGTCCTGTACGTACAGGGCGGCAATCGTCGCCGTGCCGTGATTGGTATTGTCGGTCTCGGTGGGCGCAAAGGTCACCGGCACCGGGACCCTGGGATCGTCGGCGGGCACCAGCAATGCGGCATCGGTCCCGTTGAAGAGCCCCGTCATGCGGACGTTGTCGGTGGTCTGCTCGCCGAGCTCCATGCCCGCGAGGAACTCGTGCCCAACCGGGCCCGTCCGTGCCGAGAAAGTCAGGTCGGTCTGGTTGAAGAAATTCTCGCGCAGCTGCTGGTTGTTGTAGGCCGCGAGTGGCACGAGGTTCGTGGCGGGGTCGACTGCGCCGCCCGCGTAGACGTTCTGGTAGAACTTGTCGTAGTCCGCATAGACCGTGCGGTTGCGCAGGTGGACGTCGTCGTTGAAGGCGTGGTCGATCGTGATCGAGCCCTGGTTCACCGTGGCGGAGGTCGGGCTCTGCCCCGGGTCGCCGAAGAACGTCGACTCGTCGGTCCGGAACGGCCGGTCGACGGCCGTCGGCGCGGCGAGCGAGGGGATGCCGCGGTCGGCAACGCGATCGTAGTCGTAGTGCTCGTAGGAGACGCGCAGCACCGTCGCCTCGCCGATCGCGAAGGCGGCCGTGGGATTGATGCCCTTGCGCTCGAGCTCGAACCCGTCGCGGTAGCTCTCCGAGTCCTCGTAAACGCCGGTGATGCGGGCGGCGACGCCGTCGGTGATGGCATCGCCGAAATCGAAGGTCGCGCGCCGGTTGTCCCAGGACCCGCCCTGCAGCGACAGCTCGCGCACGGGCTCCCAGCTCGCCTGGCGCGTGACGCGGTTGACCACGCCGCCGGCACCGCCGCGGCCGAAGATCATGGCATTCGGCCCCTTCAGGATCTCGACCCGGTCGAGGTTGTAGAGATCGCGGTAGTACTCGACGTCGTCGCGGACGCCGTCGAGGAAGAAGTCGCTGGTGGAGCTGTTGCCGCGCAGGATGATCGTGTCGCGGTTGCCCTCGCCCTGTGCCATGCCCGCGCCGGGCACGTAGCGCGCGACGTCCATGAGGCTCTGCATCGCCTGGTCCTGCATCAGGTCCCGCGTCACCACCGAGACGGACTGCGGCACATCGATGAGCGCCGTGTCCGTCTTCGTGGCCGACCGGCTGCCGGCGACGAGATAGCCGTCGGACTCGTGCTCGGCGACGACCGTCACCTTCGGCAGCGGCGTCGGCGCACTCGCGGCGGCATCGTCGGCCATCGCTCCCTGCACGGCCGTCGTGGACAGGATGGTGACGATCGCGAAACGCAGGCACATGGCAGCAGGCTCCCGCTAAATGAGAATGATTCTCAAATGCTAGCCCAACATGGGCGGCCTGTCGATGGGAATGCGAATTATTTACATCCAGGCGCGGGAACAGGAGCCCTTTAGGGCATGTCTGCGCCCGGTCCCTCCTGGCCGGGAGCAAAATGCGCGCCATCTCACTCTCGGAATTTGCACATGCGACACAGGAATCCCGGGCTGTGCGCCCTGCTCGTCATGTTGGCCGGCGGACTCGGTGCCTGCGGCCGCGACGACGCGCCAAGCGCGGACGCTCGAGGTCCGGCAGCAGATGCCCCCCAGGCCATGGAAGCGGCGCCCGAGGCCCAGCTCGACCTTCCGGACGAGGGCGTCGCGGCCCAGGCCCTCGCGCCCTGGAAGGGCGACCTCGACGGCATGATCGAGCGACGCCTCATCCGCGTGCTCACGACCTATTCCAAGACGCATTTCTTCATCGACCAGGGCACGCAGCGCGGCCTCGTCCCGGATGCCTTCAAGCTGTTCGAGGACGACCTCAACAAGCGGCTCAAGAACAAGCACCTGCGGGTGCAGGTCGTCTTCATCCCGGTCGCCCACGACGAGCTCGTGCCCGCCCTCCTCCAGGGCCGGGGCGATATCGTCGCGGCAGGCACCTTGATCAGCGACTGGCGCAAGGAGGCCGTGGATTTCACGAACCCGACCCGTACGGGGATCTCGGTAATTCCGGTCACGGCGCCGGGCGTGCCTCCCGTCGCCGGCGTGCAGGACCTGGCAGGGCGGGAGATCTACCTGCGCAAGTCGGATGTATCCGGCAGCGCGGTCGAGCGATTCAATGCCGACCTGGCCAAAGCCGGCAAGCCGCCCGTTCGCGTGCGGGCCGCGCCGGAGGTCCTCGCGGACGAGGACATGCTCGAGATGGTCAACGCCGGACTCGTGCAGGTCACGCTCGTCAATGACGATATCGCCGAATTCTGGAAGCAGATCCTGCCCGGGCTCGTGCTGAACCCGGGTGCCGCCGTGAAGACCGACGGGCAGGCCGGCATGATGGTGCGCAAGGGAAGCCCCCAGCTCCTCGCCGAGCTGAACGAATTCCTCGCCCGCTACCCGCAGGGATCGCTCACGCGGAACGTGCTCCTGCAGAAGTACCTGAAGAACGTGAAGTACGCAAAGAGCGCGACTTCCGAGGAGGACATGAAACGGTTCCGCGAGGTCGTCGGGTTCCTGCGCAAGTACGGTGACCAGTACGGCCTCGATTACCTGCTCGTCGCCGCGCAGGGCTACCAGGAGTCCGGCCTCGACCACACGAGGCGCAGCCAGGTCGGCGCGATCGGCGTGATGCAGGTGATGCCGAAGACGGGCGCCGAGATGAAAGTGGGCGACGTACGGCAGCTCGAGCCGAACATCCACGCAGGCGTCAAATACATCCGGTTCATGATGGACCACTACTACGCGAACGAGCCGATGGACGACCTCAACAAGGGCCTGTTCGCCTTCGCTTCCTACAACGCGGGGCCGGCGCGGATCCGCGGCCTGCGCCAGAAGGCGGCGGCGCGCGGCCTCGACCCGAACAAGTGGTTCAACAACGTGGAAGTCGTCGCGGCCGAGAGCATCGGGCGCGAGACCGTCCAGTACGTCTCCAACATCTACAAGTACTATCTCGCCTACCAGATGGTCGTGGAGCACATGAAGGACGTCGAGAGCGCCAAGGCGGTCTCCTGATACTTCCGCCGGGCATGAGCATCGTCGCGCGGACACTGGCCGCCGTCCTGCTCGCCGCGCTCACCTTCGCGCCGGCCGGGTCGCAGCAAGCCGCGGCCGGGGACCCGACTGCCGCGGCGATCGCGACGGAGCTCGAGGCGCTGATGAGCCCCGAGCCCGCGCCGATCCACGGCGTCCACATCGCGCTGCAGGAAATGCTGCAGTCTTTCTACGCGCGGCGCGACTTCCGGCCGGCCTGGGGCAATGCGCGCAATGCCGCGGAGCTGCGACGCGCAATCGCGGACAGTGCCGCCGACGGCCTCGACCCGGCGGACTACGAGCTGCAGCTCCTCGACTCGCTGGCGCGTGAGCTTGAAGGGCCCGCCGCGACGAACGACCTGCGCGCGCAGTACGACATCCTGCTGACGGAGGCGCTGCTGCGCCTCGGCTACCACCTCTCGTTCGGGAAAGTGGATGCCGAGAGCTTCGACCCGCAATGGAACTTCGGCCGCACGCTGGAGCATCGCGACATCGCACGGGAGATCGAGGAGGCGCTGGCCGCCGAGGACATCTACGGGCGCATCGAGGCGCTCAAGCCGACACATCGTCTGTATGTCGGCCTCAAGAAGGAACTTGCGCGCTATCGTGCTGCCGGGCGCAGCGACGGGCCCGCGCCGATCCCCGCGGGCCTGGCCCTCAAGCCGGGCGCGACCGATGCGCGCGTTCCGCTGCTGCGTGCGCGACTCGCCGCGAGCGGCGATCTCGATGCCGCCGCATCGGCGCCGGACCCGGCGGTGTACGACGCGGCGGTCGAGGCCGCGTTGCGTCGCTTCCAGGCTCGCATGGGCCTCGAGAGCGACGGCGTCGCCGGCGCCGGCACGATCGCGGAGCTGAACGTGCCCCTGGCGGAACGCATCCGGCAGCTGCGCGTCAATCTCGACCGGGGCCGCGTGCTGCTGCACGACCTGCCGGAGAAGTTCGTCGTCGTGAACATCGCCGGCTACGCCGCGTACGTCGTGAAAGGACAGGACATCGTCTGGAGCACGCGCGTGCAGGTCGGCAAGCCATATCGCAAGACGCCGCTCTTCCGCTCCGAGATCAACTACCTGGTCTTCAATCCGACCTGGACCGTTCCGCCCGGCATCATCGCGAGGGACATCCTGCCCGCTGCGAAGGCGGACCCCGCCTCGATCACTCGCAAGGGACTCAAGGTGCTCGACTCCCGCGGGCGGGAGGTGAATCCGGCCTCCGTCGACTGGTCGCGCTACTCGGGCGGGCACATCCCGTACACGCTGCGCCAGGACCCCGGCCCGAACAACGCCCTGGGACGCGTCAAGCTGATGTTCCCGAATCCGTACTTCGTGTACCTGCACGATACGCCGTCGCAGGCGCTCTTCGACCGCGCCGAGCGCGCGTTCAGCTCGGGCTGCGTTCGGGTGGAGCGTGCGCTGGAGCTCGCCGCCGTCGTGCTCGACGACCCGCAGTGGAACGCGCAGAGCATCGACGCGGTGATCGCGGGCGGAAAGCTCCAGAACGTGACGCTGAAGCACAAGGTACCGGTGCTGCTCGCCTACTGGACGGCCTGGGTCGACCGCGAGGGCCGCATGAATTTCCGCCGCGACCTGTACGGTCAGGATGCAAAATGGGCCGCGGCGCTCGATGCGCCTTTCCGCGTGCGCCGCCGGCCGCTGTACGCGGAAGGCGCTGCCCCAGGACCCTGAAGCCTAGAATTTCCAGGCGAGCCCGGCGAACAGCTCCTCCTGGAGCGTGCGCTCGTCGTTGCCGTCGATGTCGTCGATGAGCTCGAACTCGAACCAGCGCATGCCGCCGAAGACCGTCAGCCGGTCCTGAAGCTGGAACTCGAGGCGGGCGCTGAGGTCGGTCAGGCTGTCCGCCGTTCCGAACGTCAGGATGTCCGGCGCGTAGAACGCCTGCGCGGAGACGGCGAGGCTGGAAGTCAGCTCGAACCGGGCTTCCCCGCCGAGGCTGAGCGACAGCACGTCGTTGTTCTCGTCCTCCAGCAGCGCCGCGTACATGCGCGGGCCGAAGTTCAGCTGCAGCAGCTCCGACCCGAAGTCCGCGGGAAACAGGATGTCGCCGAAGAATACGAGGTCCCTCGCCTCGCTCACGAACATCGCGGCGGATGCGCGGCTTCCGCGCCCCACGTCGACGTTCCTGCCGGCATCGCGGTAACGGACCTGCATCGTGTCGTCGCTGAAGGACAGCTCGCCGACCGCCCTGTCGCCCGCGAGGTCCTGGGCGTGCGCAGGCGACACGAAAGCAGCCGCGAGCAGGACCGCCGGGAATGAAGTGACAATACGCATGGTAACGGCCTCCTTGCCGGGCAGGCATATGTCCCATGCGGCGCCCCTGCCGCACCGTCGGAGCGGGCGCCGACGGGGCGTAGGCTGCCGCCCCGTCCGGGTCGGGCCATGGCGGATGCGGCCGGCGCGGGCTGATGGCGGCCGTCAGCGTGCGCCGGGATTCCCGCTGCCGAGCGCGCGCAGCGCCGCGTCGAGGTCCGGGTGCACGTTGCGCGGGCCAGCGAGCTCGAGGACGCCGGCGCGCGCGAGCGCGCGCTCGAGCCGCGCCTGGATCTCGACGAGCAGCACGCGGATTCCGCGACGATGGAAGCGCTCGATGATCTCCGCGAGGGTGTGCATCCCGGTCGCATCCATGAACGGGACCCTGCCGAGCCGGATCACCACCGACTCGACGTGCAGCTGCGCGCGCTCGACGGTCGCCTCCAGCTTCTCGGCCGCGCCGAAGAAGAACGGTCCGTCGATGCGGTAGACGAGCACGCTCGGCGGCACCGCCGGCACGGCGTCGCCCGCCTCGCCGGGCGCCTCGGGCCCGCCGAAGACCTCCTGCTGCACGCTCACCGACTCGGCCATGCGGCGCATGAACAGGAGCGCCGCGATGACGACGCCGACATTGACGGCGACGACGAGGTCCACGAAGACCGTGAGCCCGAAGGTCACGAGCAACACGATCCTGTCGGATCGCGGCGCCCTGCCGAGCAGCCGCCCGAAGTGGCGGACGTCGGACATCGTCCAGGCGACGAAGAAGAGGATCGCCGCGAGCGCGGCCAGCGGTACGTGCGCCGCGAACGGCGCGAACAGCACGATGACGAGCACGAGGAAGACCGCGTGGACGATACCCGCGAGCGGGCTCGTCGCGCCGTTCCGGACGCTGGTCGCCGTGCGCGCGATGGCGCCGGTGGCGGCGAAGCCGCCGAAAACGGGCGCCAGCATGTTGGCGGCGCCCTGCCCGATCAGCTCCTGGTTCGGGTTGTGTCGCGTGCCGGTCATGCCGTCCGCCACGACGGCCGTCAGGAGCGACTCGATCGCGCCGAGCAGCGCGATCGCGAAGGCAGGCCCGACGAGCTGGATGACCGCCGTGAAGCTGATCTCCGGCCAGTGCAGGGCGGGCAGCTCGCGCGGAATGCCGCCGAACGCCGTGCCGATCGTGGCGACGCCCGGGAACTGCCAGGCCGCCTGCACGGCCGTCGCGGCGAGCATGGCGACGAGCGGCGCGGGCACGCGGCCGAGACCCGGAATGCGGTCGAGCAGCCGGTTGCCGGCGACGACGATCCCGAGCGCGAGGACGGCGATCCCGGTCGTCGCCGGGTGAAGCTGCGGGAGCGCGCCCGCGAGCGCGACGAGCTTCTCGTGGAAGTGCGCGCCGGCATCGACCGGCGGCAGCCCGAAGAAATACTGCCACTGGCCGACGAAAATGATCACCGCGATGCCGGAGGTGAAGCCGACGATCACGGGATTCGGGATGAAGCGGATGACGCTGCCGAGCTGGAGGAAGCCCATGGCGAGCAGCATGAACCCCGCCATCAGCGTCGCTGCCTGCAGGCCCGCGATGCCGTACTGCGCCGTGATGCCGGCCAGCACCGCGATGAAGGCGCCGGTGGGACCCGAGATCTGGACCCGCGTGCCGCCGAGGATCGAGGTCGCGAGCCCCGCGACGATCGCCGTGTAGAGGCCCTGTTCCGGCTCGGCGCCCGAGGCGATCGCGAAGGCCATCGCAAGCGGCAGCGCGACGATGCCGACGACGACGCCCGCGACGACGTTTCGCCAGATCTCGCTCCGGCGAAACAGCCCCGCCTTGCGGGCTTCGAGGAATGCGATCATGTTGGAGCCGTGAATCATACTCCGAAGCCGCTGTTCGAAGACGGACCGGTCGTGCTGGACGGCGGGCTCGCCACCGAGCTCGAGGAGCGCGGCTGCGACATCTCGGGAAGCCTCTGGTCCGCGCGCGTGCTGCGCGAGCAGCCGCAGGAGATCGAGCGGCTGCACTACGACTACTACGCGGCCGGTGCCAGCGTCGCGATCACGGCGAGCTACCAGGCGAGCTACGAGGGCTTCGCCGCGATCGGCATCGACGCGGACGAGACCACGCGACTGCTCCGGCGCTCCGTGGAACTGGCATGCGAGGCGCGCGCGCGCTACCGTCGCGAGAATCCGCTCGACCGCCGCGAACTCCTCGTCGCGGCATCCGTCGGTCCGTATGGCGCAATCTCGCACGACGGCGCCGAGTACCGCGGCGATTACGGCCTGTCGGTGGACGCGCTGGCGGCCTTCCACGCGCGCCGCTTCGGCGTGCTGGCCCATGCCGGCGCAGATCTCCTCGCCTGCGAGACGATTCCCGTGCTCGACGAGGCCCGCGCATACGCGAAGTTGCTCGCCGGGCACCCGGGCACGCGGGCGTGGCTCAGCTTCACTTCGCCGGACGGCGAGCGCACGTCGCACGGCGAGTTGCTGGTCGAGGGCGCCCGTCTCGCGGAAGCCGTCGACGGCGTGATCGCAGTCGGCGTCAACTGCGTCAGGCCGGAAATCGTCGCCACGGCGATCCGCGCCCTCAGAGCCGGGACCGGGAAACCGATCGTCGTCTATCCGAACTCGGGCGAGCGCTGGGATGCCGGCGACGAGTCCTGGCACGGCGCCCCGGGCAGGGACAGCCTCGCCGCCCTCGCGACCGGATGGATCGCCGCGGGGGCAGGCTTCGTCGGCGGCTGCTGCCGCGTGGGGCCGCGCCACATCGCTGCGCTCGCGGAAACCGTCAGGCGAGTACCTTGCGCATGAATTCGGAGACTCAGAATAGCTCATTGAACAGGTAATAGAGCTGGTCCACCGCCTTGTGCGCCCAGCCTCGCCTGCTCCAGCGCTCGAGCTCGATTTCCGCCCCTTCCGCGGCGTAATGCTCGAAAATCCCGTCCAGCCGCTTCGCCGTCGCCGCGTCGGTGAAGGCGACCATGATCTCGTCATTGGTCTCGAAGGACCGGTCGTCGAAGTTGGAGGAGCCCACCGCGCACCAGATCCCGTCGATGGTCATGATCTTCTGGTGCAGCAGCGCCGACGGATATTCGATGAGCCTGACTCCGCAGCGCAGGAGCTTCTCGAAGTTCCGGTGCCCGGCGTGCTGCACCATCGGGTTGTCCGAGCCGGACGTGGACGGCATCAGCACGCGGACGTCGACGCCCCGCTTCACCGCTTCGCCGAGCGCGTCGATCGCATCCGGCTCGGGCAGGAAATACGGGTTCTGGATCCAGATGCGCTTTTTCGCGCAGCATATGGCCGCGTGGTGGAGGATCTTGACCGCGGGCGCCGAGCCCTCCGGCTTCGCGAACACCGCATGGATCGCGATGTCGCCCGCGCGCTCGAGCGGCGGGAACACCCCCGCGCCCATGAAGAGCTCGCCCGTGCGCCCGACCCAGTTCTCGCTGAATGCGGACTGGATGCTGTGCACGATCGGCCCGCGCAGGCGCAGGCTGACGTCGGCAACCCTGTCCTTTGCGTGCGGCGGGGCATTCCAGGTGTCCACGATGCAGTGCCCGCCGACAAAGGCGACGCGGCCGTCGATCACCGCCAGCTTCCGGTGGTCGCGCTCGTTGAGGACGCCGATGTTCGCGAGGGTCCAGCGGTGGAACTTCCTGATGCGGCAACCGGCCTCACGCAGGCGCGCCTCGACGTCCTTGCCCATCTGCCGCGTGCCGGTCGCATCCAGCAGCAGCCGCACGGGAATGCCGGCCCGGGCCCGCTCGATGCAGGCTTCGGCGAGCCGCGTGCCGACCGCGCCTGCCTTCCAGAGGAAGGTCTCGAAATGCACCGAGCGTCGCGCCTTCGAGATCTCCTCGATCAGCGCGTCGAAGAACCCGCAGTCCTCGAGCACCTCGACGCTGTTGCCTTCCACGACCGTGCCGAGCGCGAGCCCCGACAGCGACGGCATCAGCTCCTCGATCGGCGTGTCGCAGTCGACCGTCAGCGTCGGGTCGCGGTGCCTCTTGATGGACCAGACCAGCAGGACGATGAAGCCGAGCGTGCCGACGATCGCCGACACGAGGACGCCTGTCGGAATGACCAGTGCACCCATTTCAGCCGTCCGGGTATAGCGTAGGAGGATGATGGATGCGCGCAGTGGCGATGGAATGCCCTGGATCCGGGTGCTGACGCTGAATGCGCACCAGGGATTCCACGCGCATCGCCGTCACGAGGCCCTGCTGCGCATCCGCGAGGCACTGCGACGGTCTCGTGCGGACCTGGTCTTCCTGCAGGAGATCGGCGCGGCCGCCGGATCCGCCGCGGCCTCGCTGCAGTACGAGGTCCTCGCCGACGGCGTCTGGAGGCAGTACGCCTACGGGCGGAATGCCGTCGCAACAGGCGGGCACCATGGCAACGCCCTCCTCTCGAAGTTCCCGATCGCAAACTGGCGCAACATCGACGCGTCGGTCGGCAAGGCCGAGCCGCGCGGGCTCCTGTATGCCGCGGTCGGCCTGCCCGGCGCGCGCGAGCCCTTGCACACGATCTGCCTGCATCTTGCACTGCGCGAGTCGCATCGCCGCAGGCAGGTGACACGGCTCCTCCAATTCCTCGCCGAGGAGATTCCCCGCGGCGCGCCGGTCGTGGTCGCCGGCGACTTCAACGACTGGCGCACGCACTCGCATCGCCGGCTGGTCGACGACGGCGGGTTGACTGAAGTGCACGCCGCCGTGAGCGGCCGGCCTGCACGCACGTTTCCCGCGCGTGCGCCCTGGCTGCGGCTCGACCGGATCTACGTGCGCAACCTCGAGCACCGGCCCGTGGCGGTCCGTGCACGGGCCTGGTCGAAGCTTTCCGATCATCTGCCACTCGCGGGCGAGTGCAGGCCATTACGCACTTCACCAACATAGGGCCTCGACATCCCCGCGCCAGTCAGCGCACGGCAGGCCCGGCGTGGCGAGCTGTCCTACAACAGCCTCATCGCGGCGGCGGGCGCGCCATGAGGATCGTGAAGTGCTCGAAGCGGTGGAGCAGCCGGTCGTCGGCGGCCGCTTCCGGACGGGACGCGCCAGCCCGGATGTCCGCGAGTGCTTGCTGCAGGTCGCGCAGCCGCTGCGGTTCGGCAACCGGCGCGCCATGCGCCGGCAACAGCGTCTTCAGGCCCGGCGCGAGCGCGGCGATCCTGTCGATCGATGCCGCGTATTTGGCAACGTTCGTTTCCGCGGACCAGAGATAGATCTCGCCTGAGTAGTAGGTGTCACCGGTGAACAGCAGGCCGTTCGTGCGGTCGAGGAGGCAGATCGAATCGGGCGTGTGACCCGGCGTCACGATGACTTCGAGCATCCGGCCGCCGAGATCGAGCTGTTCCCCATCCACGACGTGGCCGGTCGACTGCCATCGGGGAAGCGGGAACTCGCGGCTCTCGACGCCGGAGGGCAGCGGCCCGCACACCCGGTCCTGCGCCAGCGTCCCGCGCGCGTAGCCGGCGACGGACTCCGGCACTTCGCCGCGCGCACTCGCGCGGCTGTAGGGCGAGTCGAGGTTCCGGATGTCCCCGAACTCGCCGTTGCCGCCCACGTGATCGAAATGCGTGTGGGAATTCAGGACGGTCACGGGCCGGTCCGTCAGCCGGCGCACGACGTCCCCGATGCGCGCGACGCCGAGGCCCGTGTCGAACAGCAAGGCGCGCCCGGTGCCCACGATGAGGAAGGAAGTGACGCCCTCGTACTGCCGCGGCTCGGAGATCGCAAAGACGCCGGGCACGACGGCGAAAACCTGGAACCAGTCGCTGCCGACGTCGACGCGCTCGAGGCCGGACGCGGCATTCGCGGCGGCCTCGCACCACGGTGCATCGGCCGCCCCGGCGAAGCCCGTCGCGACGAGGCAGGCGCAGAACGCCAGCCGGGCCGCAGCACGGCCGCTACGGGCCATCCGCGTACAGCTTGACCACCTCGTGCAGGAACCGGCGGCCGTCCATGAGCGACTTCACGCGCATGCGCTCGTTGAGGCCATGCTCGTAGTTGCCCTCGGGATCGTCGAACAGGCCCGATAGCCCATACGTCGGCACGCCGGCCGGGTTGAGGTACTTGCCGTCCGTATAGCCGGGCAACATCGTCGGCACGATCGCGACGCCTGGCCAGATCGTGGCGGCGACGCGGCGCGCGGGCTCGAGGATTCGTTCCGTCAGCGGCGGGATCGGCGACTGCACGCCGCCCTCGCCCGTCGGGGTCACCCTGATCGCGTCATCCGCGAGCACCCGCACGATCTCGGCCTGCACGGCCGCCACGGGCACGTCCGGCAGGATGCGGCAGTTGACGTTGGCCTTCACGTGCTGGGGCAGCGCATTCGGGGCGTGGCCGCCGTCGATGAGGCTGACGATGCAGGTGGTGCGCAGCATGGCATTCCACAGCGGGTTGGCGGCCCACAGCCTGGCGGCGGCCGCATCGTCCGGCGGGGACCGCAATACGGCACGCATGTCTGCAGCGATCTCCGGTGCCGCATGCTTCGACATCTCCTCGAAATAGGCACGCGTCACCGGGTTGATTGCGACCGCGAACCGGTGCGCGCCCAGCCTGGTGAGCGCGGCGCCGAGGCGCACGATCGCGTTGTTCGCCTTGGGCAGCGAGCTGTGGCCGCCGGGGTCGGTCAGCTCCAGCGTGAAGTCCTGGTAGACCTTCTCGCCGGCCTGGATCTGCAGCGCGACGGGCTTGCCCTGCCGGTCGAGCTCGCCCCCCGCCCCTTCGTTGATCGCGAACTCGGCGGCGAGCACGTCCGGCCGTGTCTGGACGAGCCAGCGCACGCTGTCGAAATATCCCGCGCCGGCCGTCTCCTCGCCGCAGGTGAGCGCGAGCTTGATGCTGCGGCGCGGACGATAACCCTCCTGCCGGTAGCGCACGAGGCTGTCCGTGAAGATCGCCGCCATCGACTTGTCGTCGCTCGCGCCGCGCGCGTAGAACCAGCCGTTTTCCTCGACCAGCTTGAACGGGTCGCGCACCCAGTCCTCGCGCTTCGCTTCCACCACGTCGATGTGCGCGAGCAGCAGGATCGGCTCGAGTTCAGGCTCGCGGCCGCGCAGCACGGCGACGAGCGCCCCGTCCTTCGGAGCCTCGGCCGGCGCGAGAATCTGCATGTCCTCCGGCGGATAGCCCGCGGCCGACAGGTGCGCACGCATGGCTTCCGCCGCCTGCGTGCAATTGCCCGCCGAGCGGGTCGTGTTGATCTCGATCAGTTCCTTGTAGATCGCGCGGAAGGCCGCCTCGTCCGGCGGGATCGCCTGCGCACCGCCCGTCCCGATCGACCCCCAGAGGATTGCGGCCGCCGCCACCATGCGCATCGACGCTGCAATCGGACTCATGCAATGACCCCCCTGCCCGGACGTGCCGGGGGAGTCTAGCCGAATCGCGGGCGTGCTAGGTCGCGGGAGGCTCGGATGCCTCGAGCGACTCGTTGTCCTTGCCGCTCGACAGGTTGTACTGGGCCTCGACGATCGGGGTCTTGAACCAGATGTCGAACAGGACCGGCAGCATCCCGTCGTCACCGCCGGTGAAGCGGCTTCCGACGGTGGACCAGTCCATCGCCGCGCGCGTCTCGTCGAGCGTCTTGCCTGCCTTCACGGCCGCATCCACCTGCGTCGCCACGAGATCCATCGTCTCCGCCAGGAGATCGAGGTACGCGGTGTCGTTCATGATCTCACCGTGGCCGGGCACGATCTGCGTCGCGCCGAGCGTCTTGAGCTCGCGCAGCACGCCGGCCCAGCTCCGCGGATAGCTGAAGAAGCCGTAGGGCGTCGGGCGGACCACGATGTCGCCGGTCGCGAGAATTTTCTCTGCGGGGAGCCAGAGGAACATGTCGCCCTTCGTATTGCCGGGCGCGATGTGGCGCAGCTCCGCCGTCCTGCCACCGAGGTCGAGCACCAGGCGGTCCGTCATCGTCCGCGTGGGGCGCGTGACCTCGCGGCGCTCGATCTCGCGGTTGACGATGTCGAAATCCGCGAGGAGGCCGCTGTAGAACGCCCGCATCCCCGGCGTGACCGGCGTGCCGTCGGAGCGCACGCCGGTTTCGAGCGCTTTCTCGACCCGCGCCTTGTATTCCGCTTCCGCCTTGAGGTCGCGTGGCTCGACGCGGTCCCCGTTGGGGCTCGCGATGTAGCGCGCCGTGAACTCGTGCGAGATCACCTCCGCGGCGGGAAATTTCTCGAGGACGGCGTAGTCCCCCATGCTGTGGTCGCCGTGCCAGTGGCTGATGGCGATGTGCGTGATCGGCCTGTCCGTCAGCTCGGCGAGCTTCGCGACCAGCCGCTCGCCCTGGACGGCGAGGCCCGCGGCGTCGAACACGAGCACGCCCGTCTTCCCGATGACGACGGTCGTGTTGGTCATCACGGGCGAGCGGTAAGAGACCGGGCGCTCGCCCACCCAGACACCGCTCGCCAGCTCGCGCCATTGCATGTCGAAGGGGTCCGCCGCCCGCGATTCCGCGGCGGCGAAGAGTGAGAACATCGCGGCCGCGGCGGCCAGCGAGCGGAAACGCCCCAGGGAAAGTCCGGTGGATGCCACGCGATCGCCCTCGCTGAGAAAGCCCTGGCGCAGCATGCTAGGGCCCGCGGCGCGCGCGGCCAGGGGCGATGCGATGGGACGACGACCCGGCACGGCCAGCCGAACTGGCCGCGCCGGGTGTCCGCTCAGAACTTCCAGCCGATCCCGAGACGGAAGCCGTCCATGTCGGGCGTTCCGTCGGCGTTGTCGAGGTCCACCCACATCATGCGGTAGCTCGCGTGAACCGCGAAGGAGTCGCTGAAGTCATAGCGCGCGCCGACGTCGAAGCCGTAGGCAAAGCCGTCGAGCGACTTGGTGTCCTGGAAGGTCGTGCAGACGTAACCCCACCAGGGATCCCACCAGCAGCCGGTCTGCGGTGGTCCGGTCGCGATGTTGGTGTCGACCCAGCTCCAGCCCGCGCTCGCCGAAACGAAGGGCGAGAACGCGCCGGGCAGGAAGTTCCAGGTCGCGTCGAACAGCAGCGACGTGTATTCGTATTCGCCACGTACCGAGAATACCGAGTCTGGAACCTGGTCGTTATTACCGTCCCCGACGATGTCCGCTTCGTAGTCGGTCTGTCCGAAAACGAAGTTGCCGCCGAGCTCGAGGTTGTCGTTCAGGTGATAGCCGACTCCGACGAGGAAGCTCGTGTCGCTGTCGATGTCGGCGGTGGTGCCGCCGGCGAAGTCCCAGTCCGAGGAATTCGTATAGACGATGTCGAGGCGCGTCTCCCAGGTCCCCGCGCGGTCGGCTGACTGGGCGAATGCCGCCGGAGTCAGCAGCAGCGCCGCCAGCAAGCCGATCCCGCGCCACCCATTCGCATTCCATGCTCGCATGACCGTTTCTCCCGTTTGACCGGAGATGATTGAGACCGGGATTCTATGGATTCGTTGCGCCGGACGAAGCTGCCCTTACGGGCAGCCTCAGCCGCGGCTTTGCGACCGGGCGTCCAGCCGGGGCAGGGACAGGCGGGATGGATATGCAGGTCCGTGGTGGATCGTGACCGTAGCCGCACGGGTTTCGGCCGAGTCCACCTCGGAAGCTCCGGTCTGGAGGTTACGGGACAGGTGCGGGTCGAACGAGGCGGACACCTGGACGCGGATTCGGTGCCCCTTGCCGAAGCGGATTGCCGACAGGGCCTGCGCCAGGTGCAACTCGTAAATGCGGCCCGCCTCGACGGGCTGGCGCCCTGCCCCGGGATCCCGATAGCTCGCGCGGACGACGTCGTTGCCGGGACTGGTGACGTTGATCGCCCGCCCGTCGGGATATACATCCTGGACACGCACCCACAGGTCGAAGTCGCGGCAGTCGCAGGACGCGAACACCTGCGCCTCGAGGTTGCCGGCGATGGTCCAGTCGTCTTCGAGGGGCGAGGTTTCGAAGGTCAACACATCGTCGCGCTCGGCGAGTGCGCGATAGTCGTGCGCGCCGGGCGAGTCGTGCGGATCGGTCACCGGCCGGCGGGGATCTGCCACGAAGCGGCTGATCGCCTCCGAAGACTCCGGGTATTGCGTCGCAAGCGCGCGCAACTTTCCGTTGCGCGCGCCGTTGAAGAACAGCGATTCGACGCCCGCATCCCGCGGCGGCCAGGCGTCGGACTCCCGCCAGGCGTTCTCGCCCATCACGAAGTAGCGGACCGGCGGCTCGCGCGAGAACCGGTTGTCGAGCCCGCGCAGATAGCGGTCGTGGAAGTCGAGCACCAGCGCGTCGTAATCGAATGCTGCTGCCGGCCCGAAATCCAGGTCCCCCGCGCGGCTCTGCTTCACCGACGGGGCCCCGTGAACCCACGGCCCGAGCACCAAATGAGTCCGCGGGCGGGGCTCGCCTCGCCTCGCGGCACGCAACCCGTTGAAGTTGGTTGCGGCGCCCTCGACGCCATATGCATCGTCATACCATCCGCTCAGGTTCAGCACGGCCGCGGTCACCCGTCCGTAGCGGCCTCCCAGTTCCGCCCAGTCCCACCACGGATCCTCGGGCGGGTGCGCCAGCCACTCGAAGTAATACGGCGCTTCGCGCCGCAGCTCCGGCAGCTCGCGCAACGGCAGCCAGTCGAAGTACTCGCCGGCGACAGCCGCCCACTTCTCTTCGGCGTCGCCCTCGTCCGGCATGCCGAGCCGGCGCCGCGCGTCCGGCGCAACGTACTGGTAGATCCACGGCAACCAGGACCGGTCGAACAGGCCGTTCATGTAGAAGAAGCGTCGCGGCGACGAGAAAGTCATGGCGGGCGCCATGGCGACGAGATGCGGCGGCCGCTCGAGGGCCGCCAGCCATTGCACGGCGCCGGGATAGGACAGGCCGTAGGTCCCGACCCGGCCGTCGGACCAGGGCTGGGCCGCGGCCCATTCGATCGTGTCGTAGCCGTCCTGGCCCTCCTGCCGGTACGGGTTGAAGATCCCGCCCGATGCGTAGCGGCCGCGGACGTCCTGCATCAGGACGGCATAGCCGCGCTCGACCGCCTTGAGGTGGATGCCATCGCTGCTGGAGGCAGCCTGCTTGTCGTAGGGCGTGCGAAAGACGAGGACGGGAAAGCGGCCGCTCGCCGCCGGCCGGTAGAGGTCCGCGCGCAGGACGACGCCGTCGCGCATCGGGACGGCGACGTTGCGCTCGACGTGCGCCGCCGCATCCGCGGCGTAACCCGGCTGCGCCTTCGCCGCGAAAGCGGCGAGTGCGACGGCCGCCGCGGCGTAACGCCAGGCGCCCGCCATGCGCGTCAGTCGCCCGACAGCGCCGCGACCAGGGCGAGGTCCGCCGGCCGCACCTTGCCGACGTCGAAGCCGCGGGCCGCGGCCGTCATGCGGGTGAGGGCCGCCGCGATCGGCATCGCCGGCCTCCTGTCGCCCGGCTTGCTGCGGTGGAAGCGCACCGGATTGATGCGCGCGACGACGAAGGCGCGCAGGTACGGCGACTTGAAGCCGCGCGCCTCCAGCGACTTGATGATCTTGCGCACCTGCGTGTCGATGTCGCGCAGCCGCGCGGCATAGCCCTCGCGCTCGCGCAGGCTCACCGCCAGCGTGCGGTCCGAGAACCGGTCCACCTTCTTCAGGAAAGAGCTGTAAGCCCCGCCCGCGAAGCGCCCGTCCTTGGCGTAGAGCACGCCGAGCGTCAGGAATTCCGGCGCCTCGAACTGCGCCGAGTAATCGGACTCCTTCGCGCGCGGCTCGCGGCGCGCCAGCGCGCGCGCCATGCGGATGACCTCGAGGCTGCGATCCTTGACGTTGTGCGCCTTCTCCGTATTGAGCGCGAGGATGCGGAACGCGAGCCCCTCGTCCGGCGAGATCAGGGCGGTGATCTGCCTGAGCCCGAGCACCTTCGCCGCGGCGAGCCGGTGGCGGCCGTTCGGCGTGCAGAACTCGCCCTTCTCGTCCCGCACCACGATGATCGGGTCGAGGAAGGATCCGGCCTCGTCGATCTTCTGTGCGAGGCGCTTCGTGTGGGTCGGCGAGAGGTCGCGCTGGAAGGGCGTCGGCTGCACGGCCGACAGCGGCAATGCGGCGACCAGCACCGTGCTGCCGGACAGCGGCTCGCGGTAGGCGCCGATGGGCGCGCCGCCCCGCTCGCGCACCTGGGCCGCGAGCCCCGCGATGCGCTCGTCGTCGATCGGCAGCGCGATGTCCGCGGCGCTGAGCCCGCGGCTGTCCTTGCTGGGGGCGAGGCCCTTCCGTCCGCCGCCGCGCTTGGCCGCGCCCGCCTTCGTCCTGCCGGTCTTTGGTGTTGCCATGCCGCTCACGCGTCGATTCAGGTCTGCCGCATGTTAGACCGCGGCAGCTGCCATCGACAGCCCCGTCATTCGATCTGTCCGCGCTTGCGCAGCTGCTGCGAGACAGCCCAGCAGGCCAGCGCCCAGCCCGTGCCTGCCGCCCAGCCGCCGAGGACGTCGCTGGGCCAGTGCACGCCGAGGTAAACCCGGCTGACGCCGACGGCCACGGTCACGATCGCCGCAAGCGTCAGGATGTAGACGCGCATCGACCTGTCCGTCTGCGCGCCCGCCACCAGCGCACCGAGCGTGAGGAAAGCGACGGCCGACAGCATCGAGTGACCGCTCGGAAAGCTCGCCGTATAGACGACCTGGCCGTGGTCGACGAGGTCCGGCCGCGGCCGGTCGAAGCCGGCTTTCAGCAGGGAGCTCGCGGCGAGGCCCGTGACCACGGCCGCTGCGACGTATATCGCGAGGTGCCACTTGCGCTGGAGCAGGAAGAACCCGGTCACGGCGATCGTCGTGAACGTCAGGACGACCGTGCCCCCCAGGGCCGTGACATCGCGCGCCATCTCCTCGAGCCAGCGCGGGCCGAGCGGATCGTCATGGTTCGCGTCCTCGCGAAAGGCGAGCAGCACGGACTCGTCGAAATCCCTCGTCTCGCCCTCCATGACGTCGTCTGCCAGCTCGAGGAACAGCCACACCGCGAACGCAGCCGCCGCCAGGGCGGCGAGCGTGCCGATGGACGGCCGGCGCACGCCGGCCATCAGGAGCGGAGCAGCCGCCAGAGTCCGATGGTCAGCACCGGGATGATGAGCAGCACGATGAACGCGTACGTCAGGTAGCCATATCCCTTGGCGATCAGGTCCACGAGCCCGATGGCGGACGCGGCATAGACCGAGATGACCATGATCGTGATTGCGAGCGCCGGACGCAGGATCTGCGGCATGGGCCGGTCGCCCTCCTCGTAGATCTTCGCCACCCGCTCGTTGACCGCGTGCAGGATCGCGACGCCGGTGTCGATGAGCGTCAGCAGCACCGCGAACTGGAACGCGTACTCGAACCATGGCGCGCCCAGCTTCCCGAGCAGGAAGGCCGACGGCAGCGCGACGTCCGCGATATCCTGCGAGTAGCCGATCATCGCGATGTAGAAGAGCACCCCGGGCAGCATGCCGAGCGGCCCTGCCAGGAACCCGGCGACCAGTGTCTCGCGCGGCCGCGTCAGGTACCGGATGCAGAACAGCACTGCGGGCAGTGTCGCCACGTTGTACCCCGCGTAGGTGATGCCGGCCTTGAACCAGCCGCCGTCCACCGGGTCGCTTGCGAGCGACTCGCCGATTCGGTCGCCGAAAACCGCAATGCACCAGACGACGAACACGACGTAAACGAGGTAGAGATAAGCCACCGACCACGCCAGGAAGCGCTCGATGACCGTGCTGCTGTAGTAGAGCACGAGCCCCGTCAGCAGGATCATGCTGAGCGAGCCGACCAGCTTCGGCAGCCCGAAGAGGCTGTGCGTGATCTCGCCGGCCGCTGCGCCCATCACCGCGAATATGATGACCAGAAGCAGGAGATAGCAGATCTCGAACAGGAACCAGCCGGGCCCGAGCAGGAGCTTGAAGAAGGACCGGTAATCGTAGGACTGGGTGCGCCGCGCGAGCTCGAAGCTGATCATCAGCACCGCGCTCCAGAAGAGCATGCTGACGACCATCCCCAGCAGGCCGCCCCAGGCGCCGGCCGGAAGGAAGAACTCCACGAGTTCGCGACCGGTGGCATAGCCTCCCGCGATGACCGCCGCCTCGAAGACGAAGCCCGGCAGCAGGTATTTTCGGAACCAGTCACTCACGGCCACCCCCCCAGTCCGGAACCCGTGCGCGAAGATAGCACCTGGCCGCAGCGCCGGTCAGCGCCGGTTCTTGTTGATGATCGCCGCGAGGATCAGCAGGAACGCCAGGAGTCTCACGACGTAGATGGAGGGATTCCCTTCGTACGGGCGCTCCAGCAGCAGGAAACTCGTCCGGTTCAGCCCCTCGATGATGAAAGCCGCGCCGAATGCGAGGAAAAAGACGTCGCGTGTCTGGCGCCAGAATTTCAGGAAAAACCCGCCGGCCGCGAGCGATGCGGTGGCGATGATGCCGAGCAGGAACCCGTGGATGACCTCCATGGCTCAGTCGCTTTCCATGATGAGCCCGTAGACGAGGAGCAGCATGGAAACCGCGGCCGTGGAAAGGCGCCAGGTATACAGGCTGGCATCCTCCCCCAGTATGACGAGGTCGACGAACAGCAGGACGTTCGAGACCGTGAGGCCCGCGAAACACAGGCCGCTCCACAGCAGGAGGCGCCGGCCCGAGCCGGCGTACGCGCGCAGCAGCAGCCAGGCGCACACGGCCGTGACCAGGACACCTAGGACATATACCGCTTCCGCCATGCTCAACGATCCTTCTTGAGCTCGAAGGCGCGGGCGAATTCCCGCACCGAGCGGGAAGCCTTCGAGTGAATGAAAGCCGCGACTGCCGACAACTGCCGCCGGTAGGTGGACGCGACCCTGTCCATCAACGGCCCCGTGTCGTCGCGGCTCGGGTCATAGGCGTATTCGGCGCGCGCTGCGCCGGGTACGAGCCGCACGAGCTTGCGCCGCTCGAGATCCGCGAGGATGTCGCGCGCGCGATCGGGCGCCACGTAGAGTCGGGCTGCCGCGCGCTCGACGGTCCAGTGCTCGGCGGAGTTCTCGAACAGCAGGAGAAGGGCCTCCAGGTGAGGCACCGTGTCGATCTCCCGCGCGATGAACTGCAGCACGTCGGGCGGTATCTCTCTCTTTTCCACGATTTCGCGGCACTGTATCCCGAATCGCGGCCCAGCCCAATACCCGGTGCGTGGGACGCCGCTCGGCTGAACTTCCGCCGCGCAGGACGCCGGCCAGAAATGAGCTTCTAGGCGCGCGCTGCAACCTCGCGTGTGACGTCGAGGACGGCGTCCACGTCCGCCGGGGCGACGTAGATATGGGCTGACAGCCGGACGCCGCGCTCGTCGTTCTGCGCCCGCACGCGCACGCGCCTCGCCCACAAGGCATCCTGCAGCGCCTTCGCCTTCACGCCGTCCACGCGGAACGTCGTGATGGCCGCTCCGAGGCGCGGGTCGGCGGGCGATGCCATGCGCACCCTCGGAATCCCTGCGAGTCCTTCGCGCAACCGCTTCGTCAGGGCGGCGTCCCAGCGCTCGATGCGGGACATCCCGATCTTCCCGATGAATGCCATCGCGGACGTGAATCCTTCCACGAGCGGCACGCTGCCCGTGCCGTACTGCATGAACCGGAATGCGCCGTCCGCGTGATTGTCCCACTGGTAGCTCGCAAGGGTCGTCCAGAAGCGGTCCTGCACGTCGCGCCGCAGGTACATGAAGCCGGTGCCCTTGGGCGCCAGCATCCACTTGTGCGGGCTGGCGACGTAGGCGTCGCAACCCATGGCGTTCACGTCCACCCGGATCTGCCCCACGGCCTGCGCGCCGTCCACGATTGCGAGCGCACCGCGGCTGCGCGCCAGCGCGCACAGCTCGCGCGCCGGCAGGAGCGCGCCGAGGCCGCTCGTGATGTGGCTGAACATCACGACCCTCGTGCGCGGCGTCATGGCGGTCTCGAAGAGTTTCAGGATCCCCTCCGGCCCCTCGGTGAACACCGGCTCGAGCTTCAGCTCCCTGACCACGATGCCTCGGCGTTTCGCGAGCATGCGCCAGGGCGAGATGCCGCCCCCATGCTCCTGGTCGGTGCTGACGACCTCGTCGCCCGCGGCAAGGTCGAGTCCGTTGGCGAGGAAGTTCATCCCCATCGTCGCGTTCTGCGTCAGCGCGATCTCGGAAGCCGAGGCGTTGACGAACCGTCCCGCCGCCGCGCGTACTTCCAGCAGCTGCTGGTAGCCCGTCAACGGCTCGCCCTCGGGCTTCTCGTAGGGCCAGGCGGCGAGATCCGTCTCGAGGCGGCGGACTCCTTCTGTTACTGCGTCCACGACCTCCCGCGGCGACGCGCCCAGCGTGCCGGTGTTGCAATAGGCGACGCCCGCCGGAATCAGGAACTGTGCGCGCGCCGCCGCGAACAACGCCGCGTCGTCGGACGCCGCGTCGGGCGCGAATGGCGCAGCATCCGTCAGCGCTTGCGCCGCAGGAGCCACGCCCAGCATCAATCCGGGCGCCGCGAGACCGGCCAGGAAATTTCGGCGTGTGCTCATCTGACGTCTCCCCAGGCCGCCGTAGGCAGATGTCGGAAGAATCCGTCGGCGCTTAGGGTTTTTCAACTGCTGCGTTCAGGCGCAATTCAGGCGGAGCATTGCTCAATGGCCTCACCAGCCCCCAGCACAGGTGTCGACGATGAACACTGACCGCACGCTCGTATTCATGGCCCTCCTCGTGGGCCTGCTTGCAATTTCCGCGTTGCCCGTGGCGGGAGGCCAGTCGCCCCCGCCGCAGGCGCAGGCCGTCGGGCAGCAGGACCAGGAGGAAACGGAAGAAGAGAAGGAGAAAAAGAAGAAGAAGAAACAGGAGGAGGAGCAGAAACAGCAGCAGGAGCAGAAGAAGAAGCAGCAACAGCAGGAACAGCAGCGGCCGCCTGCGGACCGTCCGCCTGCGGACCGACCGCCCGCCGACCGCCCGCCCCCGCCCGCGGACCAGCGTCAGCCGAGCGAGGCGGAGAAGAAGCGCCAGGTCGAACAGCAGAAGCAGCAGGACCGCGAAATCCGGGCCCGGCGCGAGCAGCAGGAGCGCCAGCTCCAGCAGAAGCAGCGACGCGTCACGCAGCAGGAGCAGCAGGCGCGCATCCAGCGGCAGCAGCAGCAGATCGCGGCCTACAAGCAGAAGATCGCGATGCAGGAGGAATTGGCCGAGCGCGACCGGCAGATACTGCGCCAGCAGAACCGTATCCGCCAGATGCAGCTGCAGGAGCAGTACGAAGCGAAGCTGCGCGCGCAGCGCGCACAGCTGACCCAGGCGCGGTACGACTACTACAACGATCCGTACTATTACACCGCGCCAAACTACCGCTACGTCCGCGACGGCCGTTACTACCAGACCAACCAGTACGGGATCCGGCAGCTCGAGCGCGCCTTGCAGGCCGGCTACAACGAGGGCTTCAAGGCCGGCCGGGCCGACCGCGAGGACCGGTGGCGCTACGATCCCCGCTCGGCCTTCGGGTACCGCGACGCCAACTACGGCTATGACGGCCGCTACGTGGCGCAGGACGAGTACAACCATTACTTCCGCCAGGGCTTCGAGCGCGGATACGAGGACGGTTACTACGGCCGCAGCAAGTACGGCCGCAAGAACGACGGCGATGGAAACATCATCGAAGGCGTCAACGACGAGTGGCTGATCGCCGGAGCGGTCGTTGCCGCTATCCTCGGCTACGAGTTGCTGACCGACTGAGCGCCTGACGACGCCGTTCGTCAGCGGCCGGGAGGCCGATCCGGGAAAATTCCCGGATCCCTCCCGGCCTTCTTTGTGCGCCTTCCCCGCGGGTAAGATGCGGCCTACTTGAGCCCCGGAGACCGCGCCATGCCGACCGGCCACTCCCACCTTTACGCGTGGTTGCTTGCGATCCTGGCGGCAGCCACATTTCCGGCCGGTGCTGCCGGGCCCGCAAGGACTGACGCCCAATACCTCTACCTCTGGACCGCGTCAGCCGACGCCACGCAGCCCGACTTCCTGGCGGTCCTCGACATCACGGAACATGACGATCGATACGGACGGCTGGTCACGACCCTGCCGGTGCCGGGGCGGGGCAATGGCCCGCACCATACCGAGCACGAGATGCCGCCGGACCGTCAACTCTTCGCCAACGGCTTCACGTCGGGACAGAGTTTCGTCTTCGACCTGACGAACCCGGCGGCGCCGCGCATCGTGCGGCAGTTCGGCGACGTCGACGGCTACTCGCACCCGCATTCCTTCCTGCGGCTGCCGAACGGCAACGTACTGGCGACATTCCAGATGCGCCACGACCCCGCGTCCGGCGCCGTGCGCACCGGCGGCATCGTGGAGATGACGCCGGCAGGCGCCGAAGTGCGGTCGAGCTCCGCCGACGGGCCGGGGCTGGACGCCGGCTTGCGCGTCTATAGCGGCCAGGTCGTCCCCGCATTCGACCGGCTCGTGACGACGACGACGGACATGCACAAGGACGACCCGGCTTCCAGGAATCTCCAGGTGTGGCGCCTGTCCGACCTCGCCCTCCTGCGCACGTTTCCCCTGCCGGATGGGCCCGCAGGAAATGAAGGCGCGCTCACCGCGGAACCGCGGTTGATGCCGGACGGAAGGACCGTGCTGGTATCGACGTTCAGCTGCGGGTTGTACCTGATGGAAGGACTGGATGGTGAAACGCCGTCCGCCCGACTCGTTGCATCGTTTCCGCGGAAGCCCGATACCTTCTGCGCGATCCCGGTGATCGCCGGTCACTACTACCTCGTCACGGTGCCGGCCTGGAGCGCCGTGGTGAGCCTCGACATCAGCGACCCCTCGTCACCCAGGGAGGTCAGCCGGCTGACGCTCGCGCCGGAGGACGTCCCGCACTGGATCGCAATCTCGCCGGACCAGCGGCGCGTCGTCATCACGGGCTACGAGGCGTTGCAGCACCGCGCGTTGATCGCACGGTTCGATCCGGCGAGCGGCAGGCTGACGATGGACGAGCGATTCCGCGAGGAAGGCGCGTCCGAGCCCGGATTCCGCATGGACGACAAGACCTGGCCGCATGGCGGGAATGCCAAGGGCATTCCGCACGGGGCGGTCTTCAGCCTTCCTCCTGATTGACCCGACGCCGCGTCCGGGCATAGCATGCCCCGCGCAACTGCGCGCAGGGGGATTCCATGAAAATTTACGCCCGCCTCGCGGCGCCGCTGCTCGCCGCGATTCCGATGGTCTCGTCAGCGCAAGCTTCGAACGACGCCGTAAGCGTCGATCCCGACGTTCACAAGGTCATCCTGGAAAACGAATTTGTCCGCGTCTTCGATGCGCGTGCATCGACGGGAACGAAAGGACCCCTTCACACGCACCCGCCCATGGTGCTCGTCAGCCTCGGCAAGACCCGGTTCCGGATGACGCTGGCGGACGGCAAGACCAGCATCTTCGACCTCAATCCCGGGCAGGCCATGTGGGTCGAGGGTGCGCATCACTCCTGGGAGCTGCTTGCCGGTGAGCTCCACGCCATCGGAATCGAGATCAAGTCGGCGAAGGAAGGACGCGTGCCGCCAGCACCTGTGCGCAAGCCTGATGATGCGGTCGCCGTGGATCCGGAGGCGCACCACGTGCTGTTCGAGAATCCACACGTGCGCGTGTTCGAGGGCCGCACGTCCGCGGGGCGCAAGAGCCCGATGCATTCCCATCCGCCGTCGGTGTATGTCAGCCTCGACTGGATGCGGCTCAAGCTCACCTTGCCCGATGGCAAGACCGTCATCCACGACTTCAGCCCCGCGCAGGTGCTCTGGTTCGAGAAAGGCGGTGTGCACTCGTGGGAAGCGCTTGCGGGTGCCGGCAGGGTGATTGCAGTGGAAGTGAAATCAGCGGCGACCGTCCCCTGACGGTGCGCGGCGCGCAGCGCCTGGTCGCATGGCTGGCCGCGAGCGCCAGCCTGGCCGTCGGCGGCGCGCACGCGGCGCCTCCGGCGGAATACCCGACCCGGTGGGAAATTCCGCCCGGCGATCCGGTTGAGCTGGAGACCGCGGGTTTCGCCAAGTTGCTCTGCTCGGTCGTGTTCATCACCGGGCGCAGCCTCGCCGAAGCGATCGAGGAAGACGGTTCCTTCGTCGAGGTCCCGGACGCGCGGCGCGCGGCGCAGGCAGCCAATGTCGACCGGGACGCGCGCAGCGTCAGCCTCACGCTACCGAACGGCATTACCCGCACCGCGAGGGAATTTCCCGACCAGGGTTGCGTGATCCTGCCGCGCGGGCGGGACGATGTGTACTTCACTCCGCGACGGGTTCAATCCGCACTGCCGGATCCCTCGACGCAGCCCTGGCCCATGGGCGACCTGCTGCCCTCGACGCCACTGCCGGCGGACATCGACGCAAGGAAGCTCGTCCAGGCTGCTGCGGCTGCGTTCGATCCCCCCGAGGCGCTCACCGCGGCCTTCGTCGTGTCGTGGCGCGGCCGGATAATTGCCGAGCGCTACGCCAGCGGAATCAATCTCTCGACCCGCCTGCCGAGCTGGTCGATGGGCAAGAGCCTCACCGCCACGCTCATCGGGCAACTCGTGCTCGACGGAACCTACGACCTCTGGGAGCCGGCGCCAATCGCGGAATGGCAAGGCAAGGATGACCCGCGCGGCGCCATCCGGATCGCAGACCTTCTGCGCATGTCCGGTGGACTGCGCTTCGTCTCCGCCTCCGACCCCGACTACGATCCTGCCCGCGGCTATCCCGACCACGACTTCATCTATACGGGCGCGATCGACACGTTCCGCTGGGCGTTGACGCGCCCGCCGCAATGGCCGCCCGGCACGGTCGGACGCTACCGCAACTCGGATCCGCTGGTCCTCAACCACCTCATCAAGGCGGCGGTCCATGCGCGCGGCGAGGAATACTTCTCATGGCCGCAGCGGCACCTGTTCGACCGCCTCGGCATTCGCAATATGGTCCTGGAAACCGACCCGTACGGTAATTTCGTCCTGACAGGTTATGACCTGGGTTCGGCGCGCGACTGGCTGCGCCTCGGCATGCTTTATCTCCAGGACGGCGTATGGAACGGTGAGCGCCTGTTGCCCGCAGGCTGGGTGGAATTCGTGCGCACGCCGGCCCCCGCCTGGGATCGACCCGAGTATGGCGGTCTCTTCTGGCTGAACCGGACCCGCACGTGGCCGGTGCCCGAAGACGCCTTCTACATGTCCGGTGCCGGCGGGCAGTTCACGATCATCATCCCGACGCATGACCTGGTGGTCGCTCGGCTCGGGCATTACAAGGGTGAGGTTCACGGCGAGAAGGCGCTGGCGCGTGCCCTGGAGCTGCTGCTCGAGGCGGTGCCGCCGACATCCGCGCACTCCGCTCCGAGCCCTGGTCAATAAGGCGTGCCGAACACGATGCGCCACGCGTCGATGTTCGAGCCGAAGCGATAGCCGATGCCCATCCGAGGCAATGGAATGCGCCAGATGCGGCGCGTCTCGGGAAACCCCAGCGTGATGCCGATCTCGTACTGCAGCGAGCCCGCGCGCCGCTCGGCGCTGTCGACCGGACCGTCCGGTTGATCCAGGTAGTAGTCGTTCAATGCGTAGACCAGGTAGTCGATTCGTGATCCGCGGCTGAGAGGCCGGCGTGCGGTCAGCACGCTCTGGAATCGCGTGAAGTGATCGGAGCCCTCCGCGCCGTGCACGTCGACTCCCGCAAAGCCGAGGTCATTGCGCAGCTGCCAGTCGAAGCCCTGGCCTCCGAATTCGTAAAGGCTCACCAACCCGCTCGAGTACACGGTCGAGTCGGCATCCACGTCGCGGGCTTTCGAGATCCCGGCTTCGGCGTAGGGCTCGAGGAACCAGCCGGTCGCCGTCTCGAACGTCAGTGCCAGGCCGGGCACGAAGCTCAGCGCATCCACGTCGGTGGGAATGTCGCCGTTCGCGACGTCCTGCAGCTCGAAATCGAAGAAGCCGAAAGTTACGGGCAGCGTGAGGGCAACTCCGACGCCGGAGTCGCCCATGGGTTTCAGGTCGTATCGGAACGGCAGCCGATAGATCTGGAGCGTCCTCCCGGAGACCGAATACACGCCCGAGCCCAGTTGCGTCGCGAACGCGAAGTTGATGACGTTCTGCTCATCGCCCGATAGCAGCGACTGCCCGGCCGCATCTTGCGAATGCGTGACCAGGAAAAGGGCGATCAGCGGCCAAGGCAGCCGCGCATGCTGGTCAATCGGTCGCGAATTCAGGCGCAGAGACCACCCCCGTGAGCCCCAAGAATATGTCATCGACCGGATTTTGTGACGTCGGGCGCGCGCCGCGGGCGTCGGGGCCACTAGGCTGTCACTGCCATGCTCGAGTTTCTTCGCGATGCCTTCAGTCTCCGCAAGCTGCGGCAACTGTGCGTCAACACCACGCTCAGCAACTTCGTCGGCTACGTGGCCGGCTCCCTCGTATTGGTGTTCACGACCTACGAAACGGTGGAGCGCAGGGCGCTCACGAACCTGTACGGGATCCTGCCGCGCAAGACCGTGGTCGTGCATCGGCTGCCCGAGTGGCTCGAGTGGACGCTGGCTGTCCTGCTCGGCTACCTCGTCATGGAAGCCGTGCGGTACCTCATCAGGAACAACAAGTACCTTCGGCTGATCGACGGGTCAGCGCGAGACCGCGCCGAGTAACCTGCCGCCGGCAAGCTCGCGGGCCGCGGTCTCGGTGCTGGTGCCGCCTGCGGCAGCCAGCTCGAATATCTGGCTGAGGTTGCGACGGATGTTGTCAACCACCTCGTGTTCGGCCTTTTCGCGTGTCCAGCCCTGGAGCTCGAGGCCGAGGACGCCAATGACGCCGCCCGCATTGATCACGTAGTCGGGCGCGTAAAGGATTCCCCTCGCGCGAAGCCTTTCTGCGTCTTCCTGTGCACCAAGCTGATTGTTGGCGCTCCCGGCCACCCCCCGGCACTTGAGGCGCGGAATGGTTTCGGCGTTCAGGACCGCTCCCAAAGCGCATGGAGCAAAGATGTCGCATTCGGTCTCGTACACCGCCGCCGGGGCGATGCAGCGCAACCCGAGCTCGTCGCGAAACTTGCGGATGAGACCTTGGTCGACTTCGCTGAACAGCACGTCGGCCCCGGCCGCACGCAGCATTCCGATCAGGCTTCCGCCCACGTCGCCGGCCCCCTGGACCAGCACGGTCCGCTGCGCCACGGATTCTTCGCCGAACAGTCGTTTGCACAGCAACTCGATTCCGGTGAACACGCCACGCGCGGTGTACGGACCCGGGTCGCCGGCCCCGCCAGCTTCGACGGTACGGGACACGATGTAAGGAGCGCCGGTCGTGGCGATGACGTCCATGTCTCCCGGCGTAGTGCCCACGTCGGGCCCGGTGCGGAACAGGCCCCCGAGTTGCTTGATCAGCGTCCCGTAGCGCCGAAGGAGTGCCGCGCGGGGTTCCCGCTCGAGTGGACCCGGAACTGCAACAACGGCCTTTGCGCCGCCAAACGGCATCCCCGATGCGGCGAACTTGAATGTCATGCCTTCGCTGAGCCGCAACGCATCGAGCAAGGCAGCCTGGACGTCGGGATAGGACTTCATCCGCGTGCCACCCGCGGCCGGGCCCAGCCGCGTGGAGTGGATGGCGATGAATATCCAGGCACCGCTCGGCTTGTCGTGGCGGGCGATGAGCGTCTCGCCATCCCAGCTTTCAAGCAGGGTTTCCATTCGGCCTAGTGTAACCCCATGCGGCCATCAGCAACTTCCGGCGATATCCGCTGTCGATCTGATGTATGGACAGAATCGGCGACTTCGCGCGGACCCTGTTCGGCTACAGCTTCCAGGTCGGCAAGCTCGAGTTGAACATCGCCGGGGTCCTCGCGGCCATCCTCACGCTCATAGTCGTGTGGGCCGTTGCGCGCCTCATGCAGAAGGGCTTCACGCGATACGCGTTGAGCCGGCAGGCGGCGCTGCGGCCGGCGATCTACACGGTGTCGCGCCTGGCCAAGTACATCCTGATCGTGATCGGCGTGCTGGTCGCGGCGGGAATGATGGGAATTCCGCTGACGCAGTTCGCCGTGCTCGCGGGCGCGATCGGTGTCGGCCTCGGCTTCGGCCTCCAGGCGATCTTCAGCAACTTCGTTTCCGGGCTGATCCTGCTGTTCGACCGCAGCCTCAAGGTCGGCGATTTCGTGGAACTGGAATCCGGCGTGCGCGGCGAGGTCACCGACATCGGCATCCGCGCCACGCGCATCATGACAAACGACAACATCGATATCCTGGTGCCCAATGCCGAGTTCGTCACCGGCCGCGTGGTCAATTGGACGCTGGGCGACAACATGATCAGGCTGCACGTGCCGTTCGGCGTCGACTATGGCGTCGACAAGGACCTCGTGAAGAAGGCCGCGCTCGAAGCGGCCGCTGACGTTCCATTCACCTTGACCGGGCAGGACAGGCGCAAGCCGCAGGTGTGGCTGGTGGAGTTCGCGGAAAGCAGCCTGAACTTCGAGCTCGTGGTCTGGCTGACCGCCGAGGCGACCAAGCGACCGGGCGCGGTCAAGGCCGCCTACACCTGGGCGCTCGACAACTCGCTGCGCAGCCACGGCATCGGCATCCCGTTCCCGACCACCGACCTCAATGTCCGCAGCCTGTTCGGGCTGGAGGGTCGCGACGCTTTGCGCGCGATGCGGGGCCAGCTTCCGCAAGCCGAAGTCGATGCCGGAATGCCAGCACCCGACGTGGCGCCCAGCCGCGCGCGCAACGATGCGCTGGACGAGGTCGAGTCGCAGATCGCGGAGAGCCAGTCGCGGGATGCGTCCCGCGCCGCTCCCGGACGAGGGACCGCGCCGGCCTGATCTCAGTTCGTGCTCAGGCTCGATGCCGGGATCGCGGCAAAGGTGGTCTGCCCCGGCTTGCGCCATTGCAGCCGCGCGACAGCCCCACCGGTATTGTCATAGAACTCCATCGTGACGGAGTACTTGAGGCCGGCCTGGAGCGTGATGTCGGCGCTCGTGTCGCTCGTCGTCGCATGATCGGTCCAGTTGTTCACGACGCGGACCCCGTTTATCCAGAGCCGGACGCCGTCGTTGGATACCGTGCGGAAGCGGTACTTGCCGTTCGACGGCGCCTTGACCATGCCCGTCCAGCGCACCGAGAACTTGTTCGCATTCACGCCAGGTCCCGGAGAATTGCTGCTCCAGCCGAAGTTCACGGCTTCGGTGCGCTGCAGGACCGGCGTGCCGCTCAGCGTCATGTTGTTGAAGTAGTTCCCGCGCAGGCCGCCGCTTGTCGGTGAAGTGCCCGCGGGCGCGGTCGTTTCCTGGCTGCCGACCTCCCGCACGTAAGCGGCGAGATCGTTGAGTTCGGAGTCCGTGACGGCGAGGCCCTGGTGCGCACGAATCGCATCCTGCAGCGTCGGTGCCGAACCCAGGTGGAGGTAAGGCGCGGTCGCCCAGACGTCGCGCAGCGTCGGGATGTCGATGCCCGAGAGGGTTGCACCGAGGCGCTGGCCGCTCGCGGCCGTGATCGTGCCGATGTCCTGCGGATTGCTGGCAGCGCTGTTCGTGAACGCGCTGCCGCCATGACAGCTCGCGCAATTCCTGGCGATGAACGCCGACTTGCCCGCGCTGGCGGATGCGGTGAGGCTTCCGTCCGGGTTCCGGTACGGGCTCGCGGCAAAAGCGCCGAGCGACGCCACGTAGGCCGCGAGTGCATCGAGGTCGCCGCTCACCCCGGCCTTCTTGTCGCCCAGCGGTTGGGCCCGCGTGCCGGTATTGAACTGGGCGTTGGTCATGAGCCCGGTCCCGCCCGCGAGAGTGCGTATCTGGCCTTCGAAGTCCTGGACCTCGTCGAAGTTGTTGCTCCAGTGGAGCGCGCCATGGCCGGCTGCCCGCCCCCTGAGGTTGACGGTGTTGCGCAAGCCTTCCCCGAACCCGGTCAGGTCCCAGACTCGCCCGTCGTGGCCGCCATCGTTGTGGCAGGACGCGCAGCTCAGGTAGCCATCCTTTGCCAGCCGCACGTCGCGTGCGTCGTAGAAGAGACGCTTGCCCTGCAGGACCTGCGCACCCAGGCGTTCCGTCCCGACCGCAGCGAGCGTGGCGACCAGGCGGACGTCGGCGATGCCCTCGGACAGGAGCGTGGACGTGTCATAGACGCCGACCGTACGGTCCATGAAGTTGGCGACGTACAGGGTCTGGCTGTGGCGCGAAAAAGCGAGGCCCTGCGGCGCGCGGCCGGTGTTGATACGGAAGATCTCCAGGGCGCCGTGCGCGTCGACGACGGCGACCTCGCGGCTGGTCTCGAGCGCCGCGAACAGGTAGATGCCGAGCCCGTCGTAGGCGATGGCGCTCGCCAGCCCGGCGTTGTCATGGTCGACCCGGGCGCCGTAGTCCTCCGCGTCCGTGACGAGGTCGACCCTGGAACTGATCGCCCTGACCGTGTTCTGGAAAGTCAGCCCCAGCCCGTCGCGCAGCGTGCCGCGCTTCACGTTGTCCTGCTTGGAGGGGACCCAGGCCGACCGGCCGTCGGGAGAGATCGAGGCGGCGCCGAGGTAGTTGGGAACGCCGCGGCCCTGGATGTCGAAGTCGGGCTTGTCGCTGTGGCGCAATGTGACCGTTCCTGCCACGGACATCGCGCCGGTGTCGAC
>DATEEF010000045.1:0-9546 GCA_035281265.1 Steroidobacteraceae bacterium | reverse complement strand
GCGCAGGGCCTTGAACCACTGTCCCGCGAAGGGGCGGGCGGCGAGCATGACGATGACGGCCTTGATGAAGAGCATCGTCGCGAGGATCGCGATGACGATGGGCAGCTGGCCGAGCAGGGCCGGCACGTCGAGCTGCATGCCCACGCTGACGAAGAACAGGCCGAGCAGCGTGTCCCGGAACGGCCGGATGCCGGCTTCGACCTGGTAGCGGTACTCCGTCTCCGCCAGCATCATTCCCGCGAGGAATGCGCCCAGCGCGAAGGACAGCCCCGCGGCGTGCGTCGACCAGGCCGCGCCGATCGCGACGAACAGCACGGCGAAGGTGAAGAGCTCGGGCGCATTGCTCACCGCGATCTCGTGGAACAGCGGACGCAGCAGCCAGCGGCCGGACGCGAGGACGATGATCAGCGCGACCGCCGCCTTGCCGACGGCCAGCGCAATCTCCACCGTCGTGTACTGCTCCTGCGGCGACGCGAGCACGCCTGCGAGCGCGAGGAACGGCACGATCGCGAGGTCCTGGAACAGCAGCACGCCGAAGGCAAGCCGCCCGTGCGTGCGGTTGAGCTCGTCCTGCTCGGTCAGCTGGCGCAGCACGATCGCGGTCGAGGACATCGCAATGGCGCCGCCGAGCAGGATCGCGACCGGCAGCGAGAGGCCGACCGCCCAGCCGATCGCGGCGGTCGCCGCGGTCGTACCGGCCACCTGGAGCCCGCCGAGCGTGAACACCTCGCCGCGCATCGCGATGAGCCGCGGCAGGGAGAACTCGAGCCCGAGCGTGAACAGCAGGAAGACGACGCCGAACTCCGCGAGGGTCTCGGTCGTCTCCGTTGCGGAGACCCAGCCGAGGGCGTGGGGTCCGACGCACATGCCGACGATCAGGAACGCGAGTATCAGCGGCAGGCGCAGGCGACGTAGGCCCACGACGACGGCGAGCGTCGCCATGAGGAGCAGCAGCACGTCTTCCAGGACGCTGTTTTCCAGATGCGCCTCCGGCCGCCATTATCACCTGATAGCATCGCGCGGGGATTCCGGGAGAGGGAATGCCGTTCGAGGTTAGGGACGAGGGCGGCGGCAGCCGCGTGAAGATCCACGGACGATGGACCGTCGCCGAGGCTGCGTCGGCGCGTGCGGGCGGCGGCGCCGTCCCGCCCGGGCGCCGCGACTGCGTATTCGACGCGGCCGGCATCGAGGCGCTCGACCTCTCGGGCGCCTGGCAGTTGTGGCGCCTCGAGGAAGCCTGCCGGGAGGGCGGCGCGAAGGTTTCCTGGACGCCCGGGCGCCCGGAGCTGCTCGAGTTCATCGACCGCAGGTCCGGGGACGAAGACGCGGCCGCGAATGCGCCGCCCCGCACGGCGGGCGACCCCGCACCTGCCGGCGCGCTGCAGGACGTCGGCCGGGCCGCGGTGCAAGCCAAGGAGCGGGCCCTCGACGTCCTCGGTTTCGTCGGCGTCGTCACCGCGGGCTTCGGGCGCATCGCGGGCAGCCTCAAGCGCCTGCGGCTGCCGTCGGTCGTCCGGCACGTCTACGAGACAGGCTTTACGGCCGTGCCGATCGTGTCGCTGATCGCCTTCCTGATCGCGGTGATCGTCGCCTACATCGGCGCGCAGCAGCTGCGGAAGTTCGGCGGCGAGGTCTTCGTCGTCGACCTCGTGACGGTGTCGGTGCTGCGCGAGCTCGGCGTGCTCCTGACCGCGATCATCGTCGCCGGCCGCTCGGGCAGCGCCTTTGCCGCCGAGATCGGCGCGATGAAGCTGAACGACGAGGTGGACGCGCTGCGCGCCATGGGCATGGACCCGGTCGAGGTGCTGGTGCTGCCGCGCATCCTCGGGCTCGTCATCGCCCTGCCTATCCTCACGATCGTGGCGGATGCCATGGGCCTTGCCGGCGGCGCGATCCTGTCCTGGTACCTCGTCGACATTCCCTTCGGCCAGTACGTAGACCGCGTCCAGGGCTCGATCAGCGAGTTCACGTTCTGGGTGGGCATCATCAAGGCGCCGGTGTTCGCCGCGCTCATCGCGATCGTCGGGACGCTGCGCGGCATGCAGGTGCGCACGTCCTCCCGCGAGCTCGGCCGCCTCACGACGGTCGCCGTCGTGCAGTCGATCTTCCTCGTGATCCTCGCCGACGCCGTGTTCGCCGTGATCTTCATGGAGCTCGACATCTGATGGCCGCGGCGATCCAGGTGCGCGGCATCGTCAACCGTTTCGGCCGCCAGGTCGTGCACGACGGCCTCGACGTCGAGATCGAGGCGGGGGAGGTGTTCGGGATCGTCGGCGGCTCGGGCAGCGGCAAGTCGGTCCTGCTGCGCACGATGCTCGGGCTGCAGAAGCCGGTGTCGGGCAGCGTGCGCATCGAGGGCGCGGAGATCACGGGCCGGCCGGACCGGGAGCTGCTCGCCGTGAAGCGCCGCTACGGCGTCATGTTCCAGCGCGGCGCGTTGTTCTCTTCGCTGTCGGTCGCGCAGAACGTCGAGCTGCCGATCCGCGAGCACTTCCCGATGCCCGACGAGACGCTGGCCGAGCTCGCGCTGCTGCGGATCCGCATGGTCGGGCTGGCGCAAGCCGATGCCGCCAAGTACCCGGCTCAGCTCTCCGGCGGCATGACGAAGCGCGCGGCCCTCGCCCGGGCGCTCGCCCTGGATCCCCCGATCCTGTTCCTGGACGAGCCGACCTCCGGCCTCGACCCGATCTCGGCCGCGGCCTTCGACCGGCTCGTCCTCGACCTGCAGCAGGGTCTTTCTCTGACGGTAGTGATGATTACGCACGATCTGGATACCATCTTCCGGGTCTGCAACCGGGTCGGCGTGATCGTCGACGGCCGGATGATCACCGGGACGCTCGAGGAGATCGTGCGCAACGAGCATCCCTGGATCCAGGAGTACTTTCACGGCGAGCGCAGCCGTGCCGCCAAGGGCCAGGAACGGAGCGATGGATAGGGAAGCCAATTACGTCGCGGTGGGCGCCTTCGTCCTGCTCGTCGTCCTGCTGGGGGCGGGCTTCGTGCTCTGGTACTCCAATGCCGGCGATGCCGCGGCGCAGAAGCGCTACGAGGTGTATTTCGAGGGCAGCGTGAGCGGCCTGTCGGAGGGCAGCAGCGTGCGCTACCTCGGCGTCGTGGTCGGGCGCGTCGCGCACATCGGCATCGACCCGCGGGACCCGCGGCGCGTGCGCGTCGTCGCCGACATCGACGCCGATGCGCCGATCGGCCCGCAGACGGTGGCGCGCCTGACGCTGCAGGGCGTCACGGGCCTCCTGTTCGTGGACCTGCGGCCGCGCAGTCCCACCGCGCCGCTCGGCGTCACGGTGGCGAGCCTCCGGCATCCGGTCATCCCCTCCGAGCAGTCGCAGTTCGACGTGCTCGTCAGCAACCTGCCGGACGTCGTCGCGAAGGCCGGCGAGGCGCTCGAGCGCATCAATGCGCTCCTGTCCGACGAGAACATCAAGTCCGTGTCGGATTCCCTCGCCAACGCGAAGCGCGCGAGCCAGGAGCTGCCGGCCGCGGTCGCCGAGGCGCGCGCGATGTTCGGCGACCTCAAGGACGCCGCCAACGAGATGGAGACGACGATGGCGGCGCTCGGCGAGCTCGGCGGGGCCGACATCAAGGCCTCCGCGATGCGTTTGCGCGAGGTCGCCGACACGATCGCGGTGACCGCGTCGCGCATCGACCGCCTGGTCGCCGAGAACCAGGGCAACGTCGACCGGTTCGCCGGCCAGGGCCTCGCCGAGTTCGAGCAGCTGATGCGCGAGGCGCGCGCCGCCATGCGCAGCGTCGAGGCGCTGACCAAGAGCCTCGAGCAGGATCCGTCGCGCGTCATTTACGGACCGGCGCCTTCGGGCGTGGAGATTCCGCCATGAGAATCCTGATCGTCGCGGCGGCCGCCGCGCTCGCGGCCGGCTGCTTCGGCGGGCTCAAGAACGAAGCGCAGGCACCGATCACCTATCGCATCGACGCGCCGGAACTGGCAGCCGGCCCGGCGATCGCCTCGGAACTGTCGATCGTCGTCGAGCGCACCGCGCCCGGCCTCGACGTGGACCGGATCGCCGGACGCTGGCCCGGCAGGCGGCTCGATTACCTCGCGGGCGCGCGCTGGGCGGACACGCTCCCCATGCTCCTGCAGTCCGCGCTGGTGGAGAGCTTCCAGGATTCCGGGCGGCTGCGATCGGTGCAGGGCGACGTCGGGCGCTTCCGCTCGACGCACGCGCTCGTCGTCGAGGTGCGGCGCTTCGAGGCCGACTACACGGGCGGCGGCCTGCCGCTGGCGCAGGTCGAATTGTCGGCGACGATCGGTCGCCTTTCGGATGCACGGGTGCTCGCGTCTTTCACCGTGCAGGCGAGCGAGTCGGCGCCGGAGAACCGGCAGACGGCGGTGGTCGCGGCGCTGGACGCGGCGTTCGCGAAAGCGGCGGCGGAGATGGCCACGAAAACCCTCGACGCGATCGGCGAGGACGCCGCACGGGCACCGGCCGGCTCCGGCTCCCCGCAGTAGGCACGGCTCAGGCCTTGGCGAACATCCCGCCGTAGTTCGGCTCGCCGCGGCTCTGCGTGATCAGGAGCTTCAGGAAGTCCTCGGCCGACATGGGCTCGCCGAACAGCCGGCCCTGGCCGTAGTGGCAGTCGCGGCTGCGCAGGAAGTCGAGCTGCTGCTGCGATTCGATGCCCTCGGCCACGACCTTGAGGTCGAGGTTCTTGCCCATCTCGATGATCGTGCGCACGAGGGTCGCGTCCTCGCGCGAGACCGTCGCGTGGCGCACGAAGGACTGGTCGATCTTGAGCGTGCCGACGGGGAACTGCTGCAGCGCGGACAGCGACGAATACCCCGTGCCGAAGTCGTCGATCGCGAGGTGCAGGCCCATCGCGTGCAGCTCGTCGAGCAGCCGCACCATGCGGCCCGCCTCGGTCATGAGGGTCGTCTCGGTGATCTCGAGCTCGAAGTTCGAGGGTGAGACGCCGGCGTCGTCGAACACGGAGCGGTAGCGCGTCAGGAACTCGGCCTGGCGCAGCTGCTTCAGCGACAGGTTGATCGAGACACGGCCGGGCTTCGGCACCTGCTCCTGCCAGGAGCGGTAGTCGCGCACGACGCGCTTCAGGACCCACTCGCCGATTTCCTGGATCAGGTTCGATTCCTCGGCGAGCGGGATGAACTGGGCGGGCGAGATGTCGCCGTGGCCCGGCAGCCGCCATCGCACCAGCGCCTCGCCGCCGACCACGCGGCCGTCGCGCAGGTCGACCTTGGGCTGGTAGAGGATCACGAGCTCGTCGCGCTCGACCGCGCGCCGCAGTTTCGACTTCAGCATCAGGCGCTCGACCGCCGCGGCGCTCATCTCGGGCGTGAAGAAGCTGTGGCTGTTGCCGCCGTTCTGCTTGGAGTAATACATCGCCGCGTCCGCGTCGCGGATGAGGTCGACGACGTTGTCGGCGTCGCGCGGGCAGAGGGCGATGCCGACGCTGCCGGTTACGTACAGCTCGTGCTGGTTCAGCTGGAACGGCCGGCCGAGGTCGTCGAGGAGCTCCCGCGCGAGCGCGCCGATGGCCGCCCGGTTGTCGGTTGCCGCCGGGAGATTCTCGATGAACAGGGCAAATTCGTCGCCGGCCAGGCGGCCGAGCATGGTGTCGCGCGGGAGCTTGCGGTTCATGCGCTCGGAGAGGATCTCCAGCGCGCGGTCGCCCGCGGCGTGGCCGAACGTGTCGTTGACCTCCTTGAAATGGTCGAGGTCCAGGTAGATGAGCGCGAGCTCGCGCCCGGCGCGGCGCGTGCGGGCGATTGCCTGCTGCAGCGAATGCTGGAACTGCAGGCGGTTCGGGATCTTGGTCAGCGTGTCGTAGCGCGCGAGGTAGCGGATCCGCCGCTCCGCGCGCTTGCGCTCGGTGATGTTGCGCGCGACGAAGATGCAGCCCTGGAAGCGCGGGTCCTCCGCGGTCATGACCGACCCGGACAGCGAGACCGGGATGGTCTGGCCGGCCTGCGTGCGCATGGTCAGCTCGAGCACTTCGTTGGTCGCCTGCTCGATGTTGAAGCTCGTGCGGTCCTGGTCGGAGATCACGTAGGCGAGCTCGCGCCCGAGCAGCTCCATCTGCGACCAGCCGAGCATCTGCGTGGCGGCGAGGTTGACCCGCTTGATGAGCCCGTCCGGCGAGGTCACGAAGACCGCGTCGTTCATGCTGTCGAGCATGATGTCGAGCGCGCGCCCGGTGGCGGCGTGGTCGGCGAGGTTGATGCGCAGGCGCTCGAGCGCGGTGCCGAGCGCGCGGCCGACGCGGCCGGTCGGCACCTCGACGTGCGTCGTCCAGTCGCCGCCCGAGAGCCGCTCCACGGACTTCAGCACGTCGGCGAGCGGCGCGGAGACGCGGCGCTGGAACCGCCAGGCGACAGCGGCCGCCACCGCGAGGGCAAGGGCCAGTCCCGCGATCGGCCAGTACGCGTTCAGGAATGCGGCCATCGGTCTCTTGGCGCCCCCCGGCGGATGCGCTCATCATAGCGCGCTTGAACGGGATGCAACTGACG
This sequence comes from Steroidobacteraceae bacterium, assembly GCA_035281265.1. GTDB lineage: Bacteria > Pseudomonadota > Gammaproteobacteria > Steroidobacterales > Steroidobacteraceae > SCUD01. The sequence goes on along the minus strand of DATEEF010000045.1, from coordinate 3,044 downwards.
GGCCGCGACCGCGGCCACCTCGTCGAGCTCGCCGAGCCGCGCTGCGCGCTGCACCGCGCGGCCGTGCGGCCTTTTGTTGCAATGCGTGATGCGGCATTGCACGACGGTTTCGACCTCGTGCCGGTGTCGTCGTTCCGGGATTTCGGCCGCCAGCGCGCGATCTGGAACGCCAAGTTCCGCGGCGAGCGGCCGGCGCAGGATCGCGAAGGCCGGCCGGTCGACATGGGGACGCTCGATGCGGGCGCGCGCGTCGAGACGATCCTGCTGTGGTCCGCGCTGCCCGGCGCGAGCCGCCATCACTGGGGCACCGACGTCGACGTCGCGGACGGGCGCGTCATGGCGGCAGGCTACGCGCCCCGCCTGGAGGTGGCCGAATACCGTCGCGGCGGCCCGTTCGCGGCGCTGTCGGACTGGCTCGGGGAGAACATGCGGCGGTTCGGCTTCTACCGTCCGTACACCCGCCGCGGGCGGGGCGTCCAGCCCGAGCCCTGGCACCTGTCCTACGCGCCCGTCGCGAGGGCGGCGCTCGCACGCATGTCGACGGCGCTGCTCGCGCAGGCCATCGCCGGATCCGGTGTCGACGGCGAGGCGGAAATCCTCGCCCGGCTCCCCGCGATCCGCGCACGCTACGTGCTGGACGTGGACGCGCCGCCGCGCATGCGCTCGCGCTACGCGCGCGTCAGCCGGCGTTGATCGGCGTACCGGGCGCGCCGAAAACCTGCTTCAGGTGGCGTACGAGGAGTGAGCGCACGCCGTCCATCGCGTTCGCCTCGACCGTGAAGACCGGCGGGTTCCGGCGCAGCATCGGCCAGCGGCTGCCGCGCGTCAGGCCCTTGAGGTACTGCACGTTCTGGCGGATCGCGTTCATGTACGGGTTGTCGCCGCCGTAGAGCGGCTCGAGGTAACGATAGCTGTGGCCGAAGGCGGTGCCCAGCCGGTCGTCGATGGTCGAGGAAATGAAGCGGGGCGTCTGGCGCAGCAGGTCGAGCCCGGATCCGTAGAGCACCTTCACGCCTTCCGCGTTCGCGTGCACCGCGACGTCGCCGAGCACGAACTCCGCGTAGAGGCGGTCGCGGCATTTCTCGAGGTAGCAGCGGTCCGCCATCTGCGCGAGCATGTCGGCCGTCCCGAGCAGGTGGCCCGTGAGGCGGTCGCGCGGGTCGGCGACGCGCAGCAGGTCGAGCGGGACCTCGTAGCCGGTGAAGTGCACGATGCGCGTCGAGATCGGCACCCAGTGCGCGAGGCCGAGGCCGGGCAGGTATTTCGCGATGTGGCGGGCGCTGCGCGTCACGTGGTTGCGCGTGAACACCGCGCCGTTCGAGATCGCGGACTCGCCCGTCTCGCGGATGTAGCCCGCGTCGTGGAACAGGGCGGTGATGAGCGCGACGAGGCCGCGCTCCGCGCCCAGGCGCGGCCCATCCGGGACGCGCTCGTAGCCGGCGAGCAGCCGCGCCATCGCGAGCACGACGTCCTGGGAATGCTGCAGGTCGTGGTAGACCGTGTCGACGCCGAGGTATCCGGGCGTCCTGCCGGTGAAGAGGTTCTCGAAGTCGCGCAGCGCCCGCTCGAGCGGCTCCTGCGCGGCGCCGGGCCAGGTGTCGGCGTAGAGCTCGAGCACGGCTTCCCGCACGGCCGCGGGCGAGCTCACCTGGACGGTATCGGTGACGTCGTAATCGCTGCGGCGACAAGGCCTTGGCACGGGACGTCGAGCCTTCCTGATAGGCGTTTCCAGGGACGATATTACGCCCCGGAGGGGCGCTTCCACGCGCTGGGCTGCCGCGGACATGCGCGGCATCACACCCCGGCGATCAAGCTATGTCAAATTCCGCCGTCACCGGGGCATGGTCCGACGGACGTTCCCAGGTGCGCGGCGCGCGGTCGATCGTGCAGGCGGTGCAGCGCGCTGCGAGCGCGCTCGAGGCCAGCATCAGGTCGATGCGCAGGCCGTGGTCCCGCCGGAAGGCGTTCATGCGGTAATCCCACCAGCTGTAGCCGTTCTTCGGCTGGTCGAAGCGCCGGAAGAGGTCGGTGAAGCCGAGCGAGGCAATCCCCGCGAGCGCCTCGCGCTCCGGCGCGCTCACGTGCACCGAGCCCTCCCAGGCGGCGGGATCGTGCACGTCGCGGTCCTCCGGCGCGATGTTGAAGTCGCCGACGACCAGCACGTGCTCATGGGTCCGCAGGAGGCCCGCGAGGTAGTCGCGCAGGCGGCCGAGCCAGGCGAGCTTGTAGGTGTACTTCTCCGAGCCGACCGCCTGGCCGTTCGGCACGTAGACGTTCACGAGCCGCACCGGGCCGATGGCCGCGGCGATGACGCGGCGCTGCGGGTCCGCGTCGCCGGGGATGCCGAGCGCGCATTCGCGCGCTTCCGTGCGGGACAGGATCGCGACGCCGTTGTACGTCTTCTGCCCGTAGCAGAGCGCGTGCAGGCCCATCGCCTCGATCTCCTCGCGCGGGAAGTGCTCGTCGGCGAGCTTGAGCTCCTGCAGCGCGATCGCGTCCACCGCATTGCCGGCGAGCCAGCGCCCGAGGTGCTCCATGCGCACGCGCAGCGAGTTGACGTTCCAGGTCGCGATGCGCACGGCCGGGTCCCGGCCGTCAGGACAGGTAGGCGGCGGGGCGCATGCCCATCGTGCGCGCGACGACGCTGTAGGGGAACGCCCGGCAGCGCACGTTCAGCACGCTGACCACGCTGTTGTAGTGCTCGCGGCGGTCGTCGACGCGGGCATCGAGCGTGCGCGCGCGGTCGTGCAGCGCCTTGAACGCGCTGCTGGTGCCGAACTGCGGGTAGTTGGCCGCGAGCCGGAACAGCGCCTCGGCCGCGGACCGGTGCGCCTTGTCCGCCGCGGCGAGCGCGGGCATGTTGCCGCGCCGCGCCGCGGCGATGACGGCGCTGCCGGAGTTCGTCACGCGGTCGAGCGTGTCGCGCTCGTACTTCATGAGCCGCGCGCACAGGCCGACGATCTGGATCATGTGCGCGTGGCGCTTCTCGAGCTGCGCCTCGAGCGCGCTCCACGCTTCCGCGCGGGAGTCCTGGAGCCTCGCAA
>DATEEF010000044.1:0-2515 GCA_035281265.1 Steroidobacteraceae bacterium | reverse complement strand
AGAAGTAACGGAGAGAGAACGCAATGTCCCGTCGCACATCGGCACCGACGCGCGTCGTGCTTCCCGACCCGAAGTTCGGGAGCGAGATGCTCGCCAAGTTCATGAACATGGTCATGACGAGCGGCAAGAAGTCGGCCGCCGAGCAGATCATGTACGGCGCCATCGACCGCATCACGGAGAAGACCAACCGCCAGGGTGACGCCGCCCTCGAGGTCCTCTCGGCGGCGCTCGACAACGTCAAGCCGGCGGTCGAGGTGAAGTCACGCCGCGTCGGCGGCGCGACCTACCAGGTGCCGGTCGAGGTCCGCCCGGCCCGCCGGCAGACGCTCGCCATGCGCTGGCTGATCGAGGCCGCGCGCGCGCGCAGCGAGAAGTCCATGGCCCATCGCCTGGCGCACGAGCTGATGGACGCCGCCGAGAACCGCGGCACCGCCGTGCGCAAGCGCGAGGACACCCACCGCATGGCGGAGGCCAACAAGGCCTTCGCGCACTACCGCTGGTAATGATGAACGTCATGCCCCGCACCACGCCCATCGAGCTCTATCGGAACATCGGCATTTCGGCGCACATCGACGCCGGGAAGACGACGACGACCGAGCGCGTGCTGTTCTACACGGGCGTCTCGCACAAGATCGGCGAGGTCCACGACGGCGCGGCCGTGATGGACTACATGGAGCAGGAGCAGGAGCGCGGCATCACGATCACCGCCGCGGCGACGACCTGCTTCTGGAAGGGGATGGACGCGCACTACCCCGAGCACCGCATCAACATCATCGACACGCCCGGCCACGTCGACTTCACGATCGAGGTCGAGCGCTCGCTGCGCGTGCTCGACTCGGCGGTCGCCGTCTACTGCGCCGTGTCCGGCGTGCAGCCCCAGTCCGAGACGGTCTGGCGGCAGATGAACAAATACCGCGTGCCGCGCATCGCCTTCGTCAACAAGATGGACCGCGCCGGCGCCAACTTCCTGCGCTGCGTGGACCAGATCCGCACGCGCCTGAAGGGCAACCCGGTCGTGATCCAGCTGCCGATCGGCGCCGAGGAGAACTTCGCGGGCGTCGTCGACCTGATCCGCATGAAGTCGATCTGGTGGGACGAGGAGTCGCAGGGCATGCGCTTCGAGTACCGCGACATCCCCGAGGACATGAAGGCGCAGTGCGACGAGTACCGCACCAAGCTGGTCGAGGCCGCGGCCGAGGCCAACGAGGAGCTGCTGCACAAGTACCTCGAGGGCACCGAGCTCACGACCGAGGAGATCAAGAAGGGCCTGCGCGAGCGCGCGATCAGGAACGAGATCTGCATCGTGACCTGCGGCTCCGCCTTCAAGAACAAGGGCGTGCAGGCCGTGCTCGACGCGGTCATCGACTACATGCCGTCGCCGATCGAGGTGCCGGACGTCAAGGGCCAGACGGAAGAGGGCGAGGAGATCACGCGCAAGTCGGACGACGGCGCGCCGTTCTCCGCGCTCGCGTTCAAGATCCTGAACGACCCCTTCGTCGGCAACCTGACCTTCTTCCGCGTCTACTCGGGCACGCTCAGCTCGGGCGACCAGGTGTACGTGCCGAACCGCTCGCGCAAGGAGCGCATCGGTCGCCTGCTGCAGATGCACGCGAGCGAGCGCGAGGAGATCAAGGAAGTCCGCGCCGGCGACATCGCCGCGGCCGTGGGCCTCAAGGACGTGACGACGGGCGACACGCTGTGCGACCCCGACGACGTCATCGTGCTGGAGAAGATGGAGTTCCCGGACCCGGTGATCTCGGTCGCCGTGGAGCCGAAGACCAAGGCCGACCAGGAGAAGATGGGCATCGCGCTGCAGCGCCTCGCGAAGGAAGACCCGTCGTTCCGCGTCTCCAGCGACGCCGAGTCCGGCCAGACCATCATCTCCGGCATGGGCGAGCTGCACCTCGAGATCATCGTCGACCGCATGAAGCGCGAGTTCAAGGTCGAGGCGAACGTCGGCAAGCCGCAGGTCGCCTACCGCGAGACCATCCGCAGGTCGGTCGAGCAGGAAGGCAAGTTCGTGCGCCAGTCCGGCGGCCGCGGCCAGTACGGCCACGTCTGGATCCGCCTCGAGCCGCTCGAGGAAGGCAAGGGCTACGAGTTCGTCAACGAGATCGTTGGCGGCGTGATCCCGCGCGAGTACATCCCGGCCGTCGACAAGGGCATCAAGGAAGCGCTGCAGTCGGGCGTCATCGCCGGGTTCCCGATCGTCGACGTGAAGGTCGCGCTGACCGACGGCTCGTACCACGACGTCGACTCGAGCGAAATGGCGTTCAAGATCGCGGGCTCGATGGCGTTCAAGGAAGGCTTCGGCAAGGCGAAGCCGGTCCTGCTCGAGCCGATCATGAACGTCGAGGTCGTGACGCCGGAGGAGTACTCGGGCGACGTGATCGGCGACCTGAACCGCCGCCGCGGCCAGATCACCGGCATGGACGAGTCGCCGTCCGGCAAGATCGTGACCGCCGACGTCCCGCTCGCGGAGATGTTCGGCTACGCGACGACCGTGCGCTCGATG
>DATEEF010000043.1:0-26404 GCA_035281265.1 Steroidobacteraceae bacterium | reverse complement strand
GCGGATCCTGCGCTTCACGCCCCGGATCGCCGACATCTTCAGCATGCGCACGACCGACCGCGGCCGTCCCGCGGCGGACCTGACCCACCGGCTGGGCATCCGGGCCTCATGACCGACGCGGAGCGCGTGCTGGCGAACCTGCAGCCCATCGAGCGCGAGATCCAGGATGAGCAGGGCCGCTGGTACCTCACGCGACTGCTGCCGTACCGCAGCTCTGACGACTACATCGCCGGCGTGGTGATCACGTTCGTGGACATCTCGCGCCGCAAGCAGAGCGAGGAGGACCTGCAGGCGCTGAGCCGCGACCTCGAGCGGCGCGTCGTCGAGCGCACGCGGCAGGTCCGCAGCCTCTCGACTTCGCTCGTGCGCGCCGAGCAGCGGGAACGGCGCAGGCTCTCGGAGACCCTGCACGACGACCTCCAGCAGCTCCTGTACGGCGCGCAGCTGAAGCTGCGACTCGCGCGCGACTCCCTCGCCCGCGGTCCCGCCGAGGAATCCGGGAAGCACCTCGCGCAGACGGAAGACCTGCTCAAGCGGGCGACCGGGGTGACCCGGCAGCTCAGCGTGGACCTCAACCCGCCGATCCTGAGGCACGAGGGTTTGCGCTCGATCCTCGAATGGCTGCAGGGGCAGATGAAGGAAATGCACGGGATCGAGCTCGAGATCCGGTCAGACGACGAGGTGCGCATCGAGGACGGCGACGTGCGCGTCCTGCTGTTCCAGATCTTCCGGGAGCCTGTTCAACGTCGCCAAGCACTCCGGGTCGCCTCGCGCCGTCGCGGAGATCCGGGAGGCCGACGGCCAGCTCGACGTGACGATCGCCGACCAGGGGCGCGGCTTCGACCTCGAAGCCGTCAACCGCCAGAGCCGCGGCGAAAAGCCGTCGGTCGGCCTCACGAACGTGAGGGAGCGCGTCGACCTGCTCGGCGGGAGCCTCGGCATCGAGTCGAAGCCCGAGCGGGGCACCCGCATCACCGTGCGCATCCCGCGCTCGCCGAGGATCGGCGCCTGAGTCCGCCGTGACCGCCCCGCACCTCTGCGTCATCCTGGTGGAGGATCACGGGCCCCTGCGGGACATCCTGCTCGAGTACATCTCGGAGCTGCCGCAGGTGTCGGATTGCAGGGCCTACCCGTCCGCCGAGGCCGTGCTGTCGAGACTCGAAGGCGCGGACGGCGTCCCGGACCTGATGCTGATCGACCTGTCGCTCCCGGGAATGAGCGGCATCGAGCTGGTCCGCGCCCTGCGATCGATCCATCCGAGGCTGCGCTGCGCGATCCTGTCCGGGCACCGCTCGCCGGCCTACGTCGGGCAGGCGCTCGCCGCCGGCGCGATGGGCTACATCCTGAAGGGCGATCCGCTCGAGATCGAGCGCGGCATCGACGCCATGTTCCACGGCGAGCGCTTCGTGAGCGCCGACCTCACGGAGCTGCGGTGACCTGCCTGAGCTTGCCGAGATCGTGCAGCCGGTAGAAGCGGCGGAGCTCCGGGAGCCACCCGCCGTCCTCGCGACGGCAGACGGCCCGCAGGCGCGGCTCTAGCCGCGCGCAGAATCGCGCGGCGAGCCGGCTCGCGCGCACGTAGAGCGGCTCGTGGCCGCCCGCGAGGGCGGCGTCCACGCGCGCGCGGCGGAACAGGATCGCGTGCAGCTCGACCGGGAAGCGTTCCGGCGCCCGGCGCCGCAGCAGCGCGAAGCAGGCCATGTATTTGTCGACTTCCGCCTGCATTTCGAGCGCGAGCCGCGAGACGGGGCGGTCGTGTCCCGCGTTGTGCGCGACGCAGAGGAAGTGGCTGATGCCCTCGAGGGCGGTCAGGCAGTCCCCGAGATTGCCGGCATCGAGGCCGTCGCTGGGATCGTGCCGCTCGAGGCGCTCGAGCACGGCGGCGTCCAGGTAGAGCGACACGCAGAGCTCGTCACCGTCCGCGGCGACGAACAGCTGCTCGTCGCCCGGCGCGTCTCGGCACTCGCCGGGCAGCTGCTGCCGGTCAGTGACGAGAAAGTCGCCGACGCGACATCCGATATCGAGGTCGTAGATTCCGGTCAGCAGCTGCTCGAGCCGTTCGAGGGCCCGCATGGGCGTGGCGCTTCAATTCGCGAAGCGGCCGGCCGCGACCGGCCGGATGCCGAGCTTGAGGAGCAGGCGATGCGCGCGCGGGCTGCCGGTCTTGTGCCAGATCTCGTAGAGCCGCAGCATGTCGCGCGACGAGCTCTTCGCAGCGCCCTCGCCGATCTCGTTCAGCGCATCCACGAGCGGCTGGAACTTGTCCTCGAGCTCGGCGAAGACGTTGCCGAGCACGCGCTGCGCGCCGTGGAACGGCGCCTGCGCCAGCGTGCCGTAGGCACGCCCGCCCATCGCGATGTGGTAGTCGACGTCCACGGGCCGGCGCGAGAACGATCCCGCGAGGAAGCCGGCGACGAACAGCGCCACGTCGCCGAGGCGCTGGAGGGTGCGGAATCGCTGCCTCTCGTCCGGCGCATCCGCCGCTTCCGCGAGCAGGAGGGCGAGCGGCTTCAGCTGCGAGCGCTCGCCGTCGGGCTCGAACAGCGCGTCGGTGTGGGAGAACATCGCCAGCAGGTTGACGATGTAGTGCTCGGTATGGTCGCGCACGTGCAGGTGCTGGTGGCCGAGCGCCGCCTGGAGGGCATCGCGGAAGAACTCGCGCACGTCAGCGACGGTCTGGAGCTCCATGTTTGCAGTTCAGGCCTATTTTCCGGCCCATTCTGCAAACTGCGTCTCAACTCGCGGGAGTAGTCTTCGGCCGAGAGCGCAGGTAACGCCGGCAGTGTGATGCGGGTAATAAAAACGGACGTCGCCGCGGGACGACGGCAAAAGGGACGTTCACCTTTGACTTATCGACCGTAGGCCTGAGGCGAAATCAAGACCTTGCATAAAGGTGAACGTCCCCTTTTCAGGCGACCTGGATGCTGTCGATGCCCGGTCCGGCATCCTGCTCGCCGCCCGCCGCCAGCTCGTGCGACTCGAAGTCGTCGACGTGGATGATCTCCATGACCTTGCGGTCGTACTCGCGCAGCTGCGCCGCCTCGGCCTCGGTGATGAGGCCGATCGATAGCGCCTCGCGCACCTGGCCCGGCAGGTCGAGCGCCGTGACGCGCCCGGTCTTCACGCCTTCGACGCGGATCTTCTTCTCGAGCGGCTCGGCCGCGATCGCGAGCTCGAGCGCCTGCTGCACCAGTCCGAGGTGATTGCCCGGCTCCAGCGTGCGGTACACGTAGTGGCAGAGCCGCTCGCGCGCCTCGCCGGGGTTCATGACGAGCTCGGCGATCTTCGGGTTCAGCCGGTCGGAGGGGGAGTGATAGGTGAGGCCGCGCGGGAAGATGATGAGCCGCATGATCGCCGCGAGCCAGCGCACCGGGAAGTTCCGCAGGAAGCTGTGCAGCTGCTCCTGGGCCTGGTACAGCAGCGAGCGGCAGGCGAACTCGACGAGCGGCAGGTCCGCTTCCGGCCGGCCCTGGTTCTCGAAGTGTTTCAGCACCATCGACGCGAGGTACATGGAGGAGAGCACGTCGCCGAGGCGGGCCGAGAGGTTCTCCTTCTTCTTGAGGTAGCCGCCGAGCGAGAGCATCGCGACGTCGGTCGCGAAGGCGAACGATGCGCTGAACCGGTTGATGTGCTCGAAATAACGCGTCGTCGGGCCGGCCACCGGCGACCTGACGATGCGCGAGAGCGTCAGTGCGCCGACGAATGAGCGCACGGCGCTCGATATCGTGTAGCGGATGTGGCCGAACAGCGCGAGGTCGAATTCGCGCAGGCCGCGCTCGCGGTCCGGGTCCTGCGCCGCGTTCATCTCCTTCAGCACGAAGGGATGGCAGCGCACGGCACCCTGGCCGAAGATGATGAGGCTGCGCGTCAGGATGTTCGCGCCCTCGACCGTGATGCTGACGGGCACCATCTGGTAGCCGCGGCCGATGTAGTTGCGCGGCCCGAGCATGATGCCCTTGCCGCCCTGCACGTCCATGGCGTCGTTCGCGACCATGCGGCCGAACTCGGTGACGTGGTACTTGAGGATCCCGGCGGGCACCGAGGGCTTCTCGCCGCCGTCGATGGCGCCCGTCGTGACCGAGCGCGCCGCGTCCATGATGTAGGTGCGTGCGGCCATCCGCGCGATCACGGCCTCGACGCCCTCGAACTTGCCGACCGGCAGGTTGAACTGCCGGCGGATGCGCGCGTAGGCCGCGGTCGAGTAGACGCCGCCCTTCGCGCCGCCGGTCGCGATCGAGGGCAGCGAGATGCAGCGGCCGACCGAGAGCTGTTCGACCAGCATGCGCCAGCCCTGGCCCGCCATCTTCGGCCCGCCGATGATCGTGTCGAGCGGGACGAACACGTCCTTGCCCTGGATGGGCCCGTTCTGGAACGGGCCGTTCAGCGGGAAATGCCGGCGCCCGATGGTGATCCCGGGCGCGTCGCGCGGCACCAGTGCGACCGTGATTCCATAATCAGTCTCAACGCCGCCCAGCAGCTTCTCGGGATCGAACAGGCGGAAGGCAAGGCCGATGATGGTCGCGATGGGCGCAAGCGTGATGTAGCGCTTGGAGAAGTTGAGGCGGATGCCGATCGTCTCGCGGCCTTGCCAGGTCCCGCGGCAGACGACGCCGGTGTCCGGCAGGGCGCTCGCGTCCGAGCCGACGCGTGGCCCGGTGAGGCCGAAGCAGGGGATGTCCTCGCCGCGCGCGAGGCGCGGCAAATAATGCTTCTTCTGCTCTTCGGTGCCGTAGTGCAGGAGCAGCTCGGCGGGACCGAGCGAGTTCGGCACGACGACCGTCGAGGCGACCGTGCTCGAGCGGCTCGCGATCTTCACGACGACGGTCGAATGGGCGTAGGCGGAGAACTCGAGCCCGCCGTACTTCCGGGGGATGATCATCGCCCAGAAGCCCTTCTTCTTGATGAAGTCCCAGACCTCGGGCGGCAGGTCCGCGCGACGGTGCGTGATGTCGAAGTCGTCGATCATCCGGCACAGCTCTTCGCAGGGCCCGTCGATGAACGCCTGCTCCTCGGCCGTGAGCGCCGGCGCCTTCGCCGACAGCAGCTTCGACCAGTCGGGACCGCCCGTGAACAGCTCGCCGTCCCACCACACGGTGCCGGCCTCGAGCGCCTCGCGCTCGGTCTGCGACATCGGCGGCAGCATCCGCTTGAAGACGAGCAGGAAGCGGTTCGAGATGAGCGCGCGCCGGAGCGGGCGGATGTTGAGCAGGATGTGCGGAACGAAGAGGATCCAGAGCAGGATCTTCCACCAGTCCGGGCCCGCGCCCCACACGGTGTAGGCGACGAGCAGCGCGCCGAGGGCGAGCGTCGCCTCGGCGAGGCTCGCAGGGCGGTAGGCGAGCCATCCGACGAGGCCCGCGAAGAGGAGCAGCCAGAGCGCGGTCAACACCATGAGCTCCCGTACTTATACCGCTTTCAGCATGGGATGCGGGATTAGGCGATGCACCCTAATGGGCGTTCCGTTTGCACCGCAAAAACGAGGGCCCTGTGTATGCTGCGCGCCGGGGAGGGACAGCACCATGAGCAATCTCGTCACGCGCGCCCAGAACGTCCTGATGACGCCGAAGGCCGAATGGCCGGTCATCGCGGCCGAGCCCGAAACGGCCGCGGGCCTCTACACGAAATACATCCTGGTCATGGCGGCGCTCGGGCCGCTCGCCTTGTTCCTGAAGAGCACGCTGATCGGCACGGCGACCTTCGTCGGCACGTTCCGCGTGGGCATCGGCATGGGACTCACCTGGGCCGTGCTGACCTACGTCTCGACGCTCGTCGCCATCTACCTGTGGTCGCTCATCATCAACGCGCTCGCGCCGACCTTCGGCGGGCAGAAGGACTCCGTGCAGGCGCTGAAGACGTCCGCTTACGCGGCGACGGGCACCTGGGTCGGCGGCCTCGGATACCTGATTCCCTGGCTCGGCGGGCTGATCGCGTTCGCGGGCGCGATCTACAGCGTGTACCTGCTGTACCTCGGCCTGCCGCACACGATGAAAGCACCGGCGGAACGCGCCGGCGGATACACCGCCGTGGCCATCATCATCGCCATCATCGTCTCCTGGATCCTGTGGTCGATCATCGGAGCCATCGTGGGGCGGGGCATGTGGAGCGCCTATGAGGGCGCCGCCGTCTCGGACAATGGCACCGTCTTCGAGGAGGGCAGCACCGGCGCCGCGATCGAGGACTGGGCGAAGAAGATGGAGGAGGCCGGAAAGCGGATGGAGGACTCGGCCGACCGGAATGCCGGCGTGCCGTCATCCGATGCAGTCGGCAGCTTCGTCGGCGCGCTGGTCGGCGGCGGCGAGGCGGTGCCCGCGCTGCCGGTGGAGCAGCTCAGGACTTTCGTGCCGGAGACGCTCGCGGGCCTGCCGCGGACCGGCATGTCCGCCGAGCGCAACGCCGCCCTGGGCTTCGAGGTCTCGGAGGCGAGCGCGGACTACGGCGACGGCGGCGGGCGCAGATTGCGCCTCGAGATCAACGACACTGGCGGCGCCCGGGGCCTCCTCGCGTTTGCCTCGTGGGCGAACGTCGAGGAGGAACGGCAGTGGGACGGCGGCTTCGAGCGCAGCTACCGCGCCGACGGCCGCATGGTCCACGAGCGCTGGGACGCCAACAGCAAGAGCGGCGAGTACACGCTGATCGTCGCCAACCGCTTCGTGCTCGAGATCGAAGGCGCAGCTGCGAGCATGGACGAGCTGAAGTCCACGCTTGCCGCCGGGGTCGACATCGCGGGCCTGGAGGCCGCCGCCGCCTCGCAGCCGAAGTCGCCCGGCTGAGGCCAGAGAAACGAAAGCCGGCGCGTGGCCGGCTTTCGGGTCGAGATCCTTCCTGGATTACTGGGCGGGGCGCAGGCTCACTTCGCGCACGTAGGTCGTGCCGAGGTACTTGCGCATCTCGAGGCGCGGCTTGATCGTCTCCGCCTGCGCGTCCTCGTCGGCCGTCTTGAAATGCGCCGCGGCGATCGCGTCGCGCTTGTCTTCGTCGGCTTGGTCGAAATCGAGCGCCTTGCCGTAGTTCGGGAACAGCGTGCAGAACAGCACGTCATAGTCGTTCGCGTCGTTGGGCGCCTTCACGAAGGTCTTGTAGTCGAGGATCAGCCCCTGCTTCTTCGCCTCGATGTTCTGGGGCTCCACGGTTGCGCGGATGTATTTCAGGTACGTGTCGAACTGGCCCGGCGCAGTGCGGTAGGCATCGCACTGCCATACCGGCCCCTCGGTCCAATGCTCCTGCGCAACCGCCGGAACCGACGCGCACGCAAGCACCGCGGCCGCGAGGCCGATTCGCTTCATCATCATGGTCTCCCCCTGTCTGTTTGTTGTCCCCGCCCATTGGCGGGGTGTGGTCCGGGAGTCTACGCGGTTCGGTGGCGAAGGATGCGGGGATTTGGCTACCAGGCGATTCCGTAGTCCTCGCCGTGGTTGCTCGATCCGCCCCAGAACGTGCCGTGCTCATGGTCGATCAAGACGGCGTTGATCGGCCCGGAGGTGCGTGAGGCGAACTCCGCCTTGTAGCCGCGCCGCTTGAGGTCACGGCGCACCCAGTCGGGCACGGCATTGTTGAGCGTGATCCGTCCGGGGAACGACTCGTGCGGGACGAAGGAGTCGCGCAGCTGCCAGCTGGTGATGTTCGGCGCCTCCGCCGCCTGCTGCGGCGTCATGCCGAACTCGACGACATTCAGGAAGAACTGCAGCAGGTTCTGGTCCTGGGTGTCGCCGCCCTGCACGGCGAAGGCGAGCCAGGGCTTGCCGTCCCTGAAGGCCAGCGAAGGCGTCAGCGTCACGCGCGGGCGCTTGCCGGGCTCGATGACGTTGAACGGGTTGACCGCCGGGTCGATCACGAACTGCTGCGCCCGCTGGCTCATGCCGATCCCGGTACGGCCGGCGATGACGGCCGGGATCCAGGCGCCGGACGGCGTGATCGAGACCAGCCACCCGTCCTTGTCGGCCGCGATGACCGAAGTCGTGCCGCGGTAGAACGAACCGGTGTCCGGATCGGTCGCTGCGGCGAAGCGCGCGGGGTCGAACGCGGGCAGGGCGGCCGTCGCGCGCTTTTTCAGGAGTCCGGCGTACGGATTCGTGCCTCCCTGGTACGGATACGGATCGCCGGGGCCGATCGCCGGGTCATTGGCGCCGTCCGGTTTCACGAGCGCGGCGCGGGCCTTCGCATAGTCCTTGGACAGGAGGCCGTCGATCGGCTCGTCGGGCGGGAAGTCCGGGTCTCCGTAGTAGAAGTCGCGGTCGGCAAACGCGAGGTTCATCGCCTGGTAGACGGTGTGGATGTAGTTCGCGCTGTTGTAGCCCATCGCCTTGAGGTCGAAATTCTCCAGGATGTTGAGCGCCTGCAGCATCACCGGCCCCTGGGTCCAGCGGTCGAGCTTGTACACGTCGATGCCGCGGTAGCTCGCCCGGCGCGGTTCCTCGAGCTTCACCTTCCAGTTCGCGAGGTCGGCCTTCGTCACGAGGGCGCCTTCCTCGCGCGCGCCGCGCACGAACTCCTCGGCGATGTCGCCGCGGTAGAAGCGGTCGTAGGCGGCCTGCAACGCTTCCTTGCGGGACTTGCCGGCCTTCAGCGCGGCGGCTTCCGCGTCCACGAGCTTGCGCAGCGTCGCGGCGAGGTCGGCCTGCCGGAAGATCTCACCGGCTGCCGGCGCCTCGCGTGCCTTGCCGGCGTGCGGCAGCATCACGGCCTTCGCGTAGCGCCACTGGGCGAGCTTCGCCTTGTCGGCCTCGATGTCATCGGCGGTCTCCGCGTCGATCGCGTAGCCGTCCGCGAGCTCGATCGAGGGGGCGAGCACCTCGCCGAGCGAGAGCGTGCCGAACTCGGCGAGCATGGAGATGAGCGCGCCGGGCGTACCCGGCGTCACGGCGGACAGGGGGCCGTCCTCGGGCGGGCCGTCGAGTCCCTTCGACCGGAAGAACTCCGGCGTGGCGCCGGTCGGCGCGATGCCGAGACCGTTGATGGCGACGATCTTCTTCGACTGCGGGTTGTAGACGAGCGCCTGCGTCTCGCCGCCCCAGGAGAGGACGTCCCACATCGTCGAGGTCGCCGCCAGCATCGCGCAGGCCGCATCGACCGCGTTGCCGCCGCGCTCGAACATGCGCGCGCCCGCCGTCGCGGCGAGCGGCTTGCCCGTGATCGCCATCCAGTGCGAGCCGTGCAGCGGCGGCTTCTGTGTCTTCTCCTGCGCATGCGCCGGGCCCACGGCGGCCAGGGCGAGCATTGCTGCGAGCGCAGTCATGTGGATGGCGGTCTTCATGGGAAAGCGTCTCCTCAGACCAGGTCCTTCACGCCCTCGCGCTCCTCCAGGAGCTCCTGGTGCGTCGCGTCCATGCGCTCGCGGCTGAATTCGTCGATCGCGAGGCCCTGCACCACGGCGTACTGGCCGTCCTTGCAGGTCACCGGGTAAGAATAGATCACGCCCTCGGCGATGCCGTAGCTGCCGTCGGAGGGCACGGCCATGCTGACCCAGTCGCCGTCCGGCGTGCCGAGCGCCCAGTCGCGCATGTGGTCGATGGCGGCGGAGGCGGCCGATGCCGCGGACGAGGAGCCACGCGCCTTGATCACCGCGGCGCCACGTTGCTGCACGGTCGGGATGAACTCCTCGCGATACCACTTCACGTCCACCAGCGACTTCGCCGGCTTGCCGCCGACGGTGCAGTGCGCGATGTCGGGGTGCTGCGTCGCGCTGTGGTTGCCCCACACGATCATGCGGCGGATGTCGCTGACGTGCTTGCCGGTCTTCGCGGCGAGCTGGCCGAGCGACCGGTTGTGGTCGAGCCGCATCATCGCGGTGAAGTTCCGGCGCGCGATGTCCGGCGCGTTGGACGCCGCGATCAGCGCATTCGTGTTGGCGGGATTGCCGACGACCAGCACGCGCACGTCGCGGCTCGCGCACTCGTTGATCGCGCGGCCCTGGGCCGAGAAGATCTGCGCGTTAGCGAGCAGCAGGTCCTTGCGCTCCATGCCGGGCCCGCGCGGGCGCGCGCCGACCAGCAGGGCGAAGTCGCAGTCGCGGAAGGCGGCCGTGGCGTCGTCGGTCGCGACGACGCGGTTGAGCGTCGGGAATGCGCAGTCCGTGAGCTCCATGACGACGCCGGCGAGCGACGGCAGTGCGGGCGTGATCTCGAGCAGGTTCAGGTTGACCGGGCGGTCGGCGCCAAGCATCTGCCCGGATGCGACGCGGAATGCGAGGGCGTAGCCGATGTGTCCGGCGGCGCCGGTGATGGTGACGGTGACGGGCTTCTTCAAGCAGGGCTCCGGGGTGGCCGCAAGGGGGTCGTAGTGTACGACGCGGCAGGGGGCATTTCGCTAGCATGCATTCCATGAGCGAAGGCGAGGCGCAGATCCATCCCGGCGACACCGACGAGTTCGCCTGGCAGGCCGCGGACAACCCGCTGCCCGAGGCCGTCGACGTCGCGGTCATCGGCGGCGGCATCATCGGCGTCTCGACGGCGTATTACCTCGCGATGCAGGACGTGTCGGCCGCGGTCTTCGAGAAGGGCCGCATCGCCGGCGAGCAGTCGGGCCGGAACTGGGGCTGGGTGCGGCAGCAGGGCCGCTCGCCCGTCGAGCTGCCGCTCATGATGGAGAGCCTCGGTCTCTGGAAGTCGCTTCCGGAGGCGCTCGGCGAGGACATGGGATTCGTCCAGCGCGGCACGCTGTACCTGGCCGAAAACGAAGCGGAGCTCGCGGGACTCGCCGAATGGCTCGCCGTCGCGCGCGAGCACGGGCTCGACACGCGCATACTGCGCGGTGCGGAGCTCGTCGCGCTGTTCCCGGCCGGCTCGCGCTGGGCGGGCGCGTTGTACACCGCGAGCGACGGGCGCGCCGAGCCGTCACGGGCCGGGCGCGCGATAGCGCGCGGCGCGAAGGCCGCGGGCGCGCACGTGCTGTCGCGCACCGCGGTGCGCGGCATCGAGATTTCGGCGGGCCGCGTCAGCGGCATCGTCACCGAGCACGGCCGCGTCGCGACGCGCGCCGTGGTCTGCGCCGCCGGCGCCTGGTCGCGGCTGTTCTGCGGCTCGCTCGGGATCCGTCTCCCGCAGCTGCCGGTGCTGAATTCCGTCGCGCGGCTGCCGCCCGGGCCCGAGCTCCTGCCGGGACAGGCCTGGTCGCCCGCGGTCGCGATCCGCCGGCGCGCCGACGGCGGCTACACGGTGGCGCACGGGCATTCGTCCGTGCACCCGTTCGTGCCGGCGAGCTTCCGCGAGGCCTTCAAGTTCCTGCCGGCATTCCGCGCGAGCCCGGAATCCGTGCGCTTCCGCCTGGGCCGCGAGTTCTTCTCGGCGCTCGCGACGCCCTCGCGATGGCCGCTCGACGCGGAGTCGCCTTTCGAGCGCGAGCGCGTGCTGAATCCGGCGCCCGCGGCGCGCGAGCTGCGCGAGATGCGCGCCGCGCTGGGACGCTGGCTGCCCGAGCTCAGCGCGATGCCGTTCGTCGAGACGTGGGGCGGCATGATCGAGACGTCCCCCGACGTGCTGCCGATCATCGGTCCCATCGAGGCCGTCGGCGACTTCTACGTCGCCACCGGCTTCAGTGGCCATGGCTTCGGCATCGGCCCCGGTGCCGGTAGACTGGTCGCGGGGATGGTCTGCGGCACCGCGGATTCCGCCATGCTGGCGCGATTCCGCCTGGGCCGCTTCTTCGACGGGTCGCCGATCGTGCCGGGGCCCGCGATCTGACCGAGGGGGGCGGCGTTGAAGGCGAAGCGCTACGACGTCGTCGTCATCGGCGGCGGGCACAACGGGCTCACGGCCGCGTTCTACCTCGCGCGCGCCGGCCTCGCCGTGCTCGTCCTCGAGCGGCGTGCCGTGCTCGGCGGCTGCGCGGTGACCGAGGAGATTGACGCCGCGAAGGCGCCAGGCTGCCGGGTCTCCACCGCTTCCTACATGGCGAGCATGCTGCGGCCCGAGGTGATCCGCGACCTCGCGCTCGACCGCCACGGCCTGCGCATGGTCGCCGCGGAGCCGACCGTGCAGTCGGTCACGCCCGACGGCAAGGTGCTCGCCTGGTGGAGCGACCACGCTCGCATGCGTGCGCTGCTCGAGAAGTTCGCGCCGGCCGACTGCGAGCGATTCCTCGCGATGGAGGGCCGGCTCGCGGGGCTCGCGCGGCACCTCGAGCCGCTCTTCATGCAGGCGCCGCCCGACATGCAGCGGGACGGCTTCGCGGGATTCGGCGAGATGCTGAAACTCGCGCTCAGGTTCCGCGGCCTGCGCGCGCGCGAGATCCCGGAGCTCGTCGCCTTCTCGACCGGCAGCCTCGGCGAGTTCCTTGACCGCACGCTCGAGTCGCCGCACCTGAAGTCGCTCATCCTAGCCAACAGCCTCTACGGCAAGCACGGCGGCCCCTACGATGCCGGCACGCTGTTCGGCCTGCTGTTCCACCTGCTGGGCGGCGGCGCGGACTCGAAGCAGGGCTTCGTCGGGCACGTCATGGGCGGCATGGGCGCGATCACGGCGGCGATGGCGGAGGCCTGCCGCGGCGCGGGCGTCGAGCTTCGCACCTCGGCCGAGGTCGCGTCGGTGCGCATCGGGGGCGGGCGCGCGAACGGCGTCGTGCTCGCGGACGGCAGCGAGATCGACGCGGGCCTCGTGGTCTCGAACGCGGACCCGAAGCGCACGTACCTGAAGCTGGTGCCGGCCTCGGTGCTCGATCCGGAATTCGTCGCCGCGGTGCGCGGCATCAAGATGGACGGGCCCTGCGGCAAGTTCAATCTCGTGCTCTCCGAGGAGCCGCGGCTCGAGAACGAGGAGCCCGGGTCCGACGCGCTGCGGCGCGCGCAGTTCACGCTCGTGCCCTGGCTCGACGGGGCCCAGGCCGCCTACGGCGAGGCGCGCCGCGGCCGCATCGCGGAGGAGCTCTGGATCGACTGCCTGGTGCCTTCGCTCGTCGACGACTCGCTCGCGACGAAGGGCCGGCACGTCATGACCTGCTTCATCCAGTACCTGCCGTACGCGCTTTCGGGCTCGGACTGGAGCCTCGAGCGGGAGCGGCTCGAGTCGCAGCTCATCCGGCAGATAGCGCGGTTCGTCCCGGCCGTCGGCCGGTCGGTGGTGGCGCAGCGGTTGTACTCGCCGGCGGATCTCGAGGCGACCTTCGGCATCACCGAGGGCAACATCTTCCATGGCGACCTTCGGCCGGACCAGCTCTTCTTCATGCGGCCCGTGGCGGGCCATGCGCGCTACGCCTCGCCGGTGCCTGCGCTGTACCTCTGCGGCGCCGGCACGCATCCGGGCGGCGGAGTGACCGGCGCGCCCGGCCACAACGCGGCGCATCGGATCCTCGGCGACCTGAAGCGGGACCGCGCGTTGCGGCGCAGCCTGCCCTCGTGAGGAGCTAAAGACATGCTGCGCAGGATTCCGGTTCGATGGCGAATCCTGGCACTGCTGTCCGTCGTCGCTTTCGTCAACTACTTCCTGCGCAACGCCTTGTCGTACGCGGCGCCCAGCATCCGGACCGAATTCGGGTTCACCAGCGCCGAGCTCGGCTGGATCCTCGGCGCCTTCAACGTCACGTACACGTTCCTGCAGGTCCCGGGCGGCATCTTCGGCGAGAAGCTCGGGCCCCGGCTCGCGCTGGGCAGCATCACGATCACCTGGGGCGTGCTGACATGGCTCACCGGGTTCGCGCCGAGCCTGATGGCGGCTTCGGCCGCCGGTGTCCTCATCTCCCTGGTCGTCGTGCGACTCCTGGTCGGCGCCACGCACGCGCCGATCTTCCCCGTCCAGGCCGGCACGGTCGAAGCCTGGTTTCCGCCGGGCCGCTGGGCGCTGCCCAACGCGCTGACGAGCACGGGCCTCTCGCTCGGCCAGGCGATGCTCGGCCCGGTCATGACGGCGCTGATCGTCGCGTACGGCTGGCGCTGGTCGTTCTACGTGCTCGCGCCGCTCGGCGTCGTGGCCGGCATCTGGTGGCTCTGGTACGCGCGCGACAAGCCCGTGCAGCACCGCGCGATGACGCGCGAGGAGCTCGGCTTCATCGATGCGGGCCGCTCCGCCGGGCCGCCGTCCCCGGCGGCGCCCGGCTCGATCCGTTCGGCGCTGGCCAACCGCGACATCATGATCCTCGCGGTCAGCTACTTCTGCCTCAATACCGTCTTCTACACGTTCTCGTACTGGCTCTTCACGTACCTGGTCGAGTCGCGGGGCTTTTCCATGCTGGAGAGCGGCTGGCTTTCGACGCTGCCGTTCATCACCGGCGCGGTGTTCACGGCCATCGGCGGCGCCGTGTGCGATGCGCTCTGCCGCCGCTACGGCGGGTTGCAAGGCTGCCGCATCACGGCGATTTCCGGCCTGGTCCTCGCTGCGGCATTCCTTGCCGCCGGCGTGTTCGCGCCCGACCCCTACGTCGCGGTCGCGCTCCTCTCGCTCTGCTTCGGCTTCACGCTCTTCACCGACACCTGCTACTGGGCGGCGGCGACCTACGCGAGCGGCGAACACACGGCGAGCGCCACCGGTGTCATGAACTTCGGCGGCAACGTGCCCGGTCTTCTCGCACCAGTCTTCGGCTTCGCGGTCGACCACGCGGGATGGGTGCCGACGATCGCGAGCGGCTCGGTCTTCGCGCTGATGGGCGCGGCCCTTTGGCTCTTCGTCCGCCTGCAAGGCGCTCCCGGAGCGACAAGATGATCGACTTCCCGAAGCGGCATCGCGTCCCCTACCACGGCCGGTTTCGCCTCGGCGACTTCGACACCGGCCCGCCCAAGGGCAGCGGGACTGAGACCAGGCTCGAGAACGAGCTGAAGCAGTCGGTCGACCGGCTCGATGAGCTGCAGCGCAAGCTGTTCGCGGACGAACGGCATGCGCTCCTCGCCGTATTCCAGGCGATGGACGCCGCCGGCAAGGACAGCACCATCCGCAAGGTTTTCTCGGGCGTGAACCCGGCGGGCTTCCGCGTGCATGCCTTCGGCCGCCCGAGCGAGCTGGAGCTGCGCCACGACTTCCTGCAGCGCGTCGCGGCGCGCCTCCCGGAGCGCGGCAAGATCGGCATCTTCAACCGCAGCCACTACGAGGAAGTGCTCGTCGTGCGCGTCCACCCTGGCGCGCTGGCGGCGCAGAACCTGCCCGAGGCGGGCGGCAAGGGATTCTGGGAGGCGCGCTTCGACTCGATCCGCGAGTTCGAGCGGCACCTGGCCCGCAACGGCACGGTGGTCGTGAAGTTCTGGCTGAACGTCTCGCGCAAGGAACAGAAGAAGCGCCTGCTCGAGCGCATCGAGGACCCGGAGAAGAACTGGAAATTCCGCCTGGGCGACCTCGACGACCGCGCGCTCTGGGACGATTACCAGGCGGCCTACGAGGCGATGCTGCGTGCGACGTCGCGCCCGTACGCGCCCTGGTACGCGATTCCCGCCGACGACAAGGACTACATGCGCGCCGCCGTGGCGCGCATCCTCGTGGAGACGCTCGAGCACGTGGACCCGCGCTATCCGCGGCTCAGCGCGGCGCAGCGCAGGGAATTGCAGCAGGGACGCAGGCGCCTGCTCGCGGAGTGAGTCCCCGAGGCCTCACTCCCCGGGGTGATCCCGCAGGTAGCGCTCGACCCAGCCCGGATACGCCTTCTCGAGGCGTGCGAGCTGGCGATCCGCCTCTTCGGTCCTGCCCTGGGCGCGCAGCTTCTCGATGTAGGCATACCAGGCTTCGGGCGTCTTCTCGAACGGCGGCGGCCTGATCTTCGTCGTCGCGGGCGGGTCCTGCGGGGCATCCGCTCGCCGCGCCTCGCGCGCGGAAGCGACGACGTGGCCGGGCTCCTCGCCCCCGGTCTCGTGCGACGCTTCAGCCAGCACCGGTTCCGCAGCCTGCGCGGCTGGCTGCGCCGGCTCGACGGGAGGCGGCGCGGCCGTCGCCTCCAGATCCCCCGGCATCTCGTTCGCCGCCTGCAATTCGCGCTCCGGACCTCCGATCCGGGGACCGGATCCCGCGGAATCCGCGGCAATCGCGGCATCAGGATAGCCATAGTCATCCGATTCAGCGGTGGTGTCCGACTTCTCGCGGCGCGTGCCGGACGCAGCCGGCGCCCGTCCCGGCGGCCGCGCGGCATCCGCGTTTTCCCGCTCGATGAGGCGCGCATGGATGGCGCCGCCGTCGCCACGATCGGACTCGCTCTTGACCGGGACGCGCAGCGTGCCGAACTGCGACTGCACGACGAAGACGGCGAGCACGAAACTTGCGGCGAGCGAGGCGGGCAGCCACCAGCGCCGCCCGCGCGGCGCGAGGTCGCGGCGGGCGGCCGCGCGGATGCGCGCGTCCGTCGTCTCCGGGGGGCCGTCGCCGTCGTCGGCGAGCAGCTTCTGCCAGGGCTCGCGCGGGAAGGGCGTCGTGTCGTCTTTCTCGTCCATGTGGTCTAGTCCGGTGCCTCCGTGCCGAGCGACTGCTTGAGCCGCGCGACCGCGTACCGCAGCCGGCTCTTCGCGGTTTCCGGATTCACGGCGGTCGCCTCGCCGATCTCCGCGACCGAGAGCCCGCCCTCCACGTAGAGCAGGAAGGCGGCGCGCTGTTCCGGCGGCAGGCGCTCGAGTGCGGCCGCGAGCCGCGCGACGGACTCGCCTTCGAGCGCCGCCGCGAGCGGCTCCGCGGCCGGATCGTCCGGCGCCGCGAGCACCGCGTCCTCATCCGCGGTTTCGCGCGCGCCGCGCCGTCCGCTCCGCCGCCAATGATCCATGCAGCAGTTGTGCGCGATGCGATACAGCCAGGTCGCAAACCGCGCTTCCGGCCGGTAACTCTCGCGATGCGCGATCACGCGCGACCAGCACTCCTGGAAGACGTCGTCCGTCGCGGCGGCGTCGGGGACCGTGCGTCGGATGAAGCGCCACAGCGCGCTGCGGTGGTTCGCGTAGAGCGCATCGAAGGCACGCGCATCGCCTGCGGCGTAACGCAGCATCAGTTGCGCGTCGGCGTCGCCGTCTCCCATCGGCCGCAACTCTACCCGGAAGGTTCGGGCGGCTCTGCTTTGAACGCCTGAGGGCCTCCAAAGGTGTTGGCGATTTGCGCGAAAAGCAGCTCCTCGGGGCTCCCCGACTGCGGCGAAGCCGGCCAATCGAGGAAAATATCATGCGTAAGCTATTGTTTCTTATAACAAAGCTCGACAACCCGGATTTTCTTCTCAAAAAGTGCTTGCATCGGATGCGGTGTTATAGTTCACTACAACACCAGAGGAGCACATCAGTACATCGGAACCGGCAGGGGCCGGAACCGAAACGAAGCAAAGGAAAGGAGAACGTCATGTTCACGATGGTTGCACAGAGCACTCGGAAGACCTTCAGCGCAGTGGCGGCGGTTGCCATCGTCTCGTTCAGCGGCCTGGTGATGGATCAGGCGCACCTGGCGGCGGCCCCGCAGGGCAGGATCGAAATCGGCGAGCTGACGGCACTCGATAGCGCCGGCGCCACGCTGGCCCAGCTGCCGGAAGTCGTGGTCGTCGCCAAGCGCGAACCCGCCACGTACTTCGCCGCGACGCAGCTGCCCGAGATCGTGGTCGTCGCCAAGCGCGTCGCCACGCTCGCCGCGAAGGACGCCGACACGCAGAACGCCACGGCGCCGGCCATCCACGCCGGGTTCTAAGGAGCCGCTGATGAACTCCGGAATGAGCGCGACCGTGTGCGATTGGCCTGCCTGGCAAGGCGCGACGAGCGAAATGTATCTGGCGATACACGAGCGAGTCGCAACGCCGCCAGGCAGGCCAATCGCCAGGTCCCTGCGGGTTGACCGCGTGCCCGGGCGGGACTGTGTTGCTCGCCTCGTCCATAGCACGCGCTATGGGACTTCGGCTCGCGCCTTGTCCCGCCCGGGCGCGCGGTCAACGCGCTTCATTCCGGAGTCCATCAGCGGCTCCTGGGTGCTCTGCTAGAGTACTCTGGTAGCGGGCTAACTCACGTCAGGACTATGGACACCAACTGGAACGACAGCCTGCCGATCTACCGCCAGCTGCGCGATCGCGTGGTGGCGATGATCCTGGAGGGCGTGCTGAACGACGGCGATCCGTTGCCGTCGGTCCGCAGCGTCGCGGCCGAATACCGCCTGAACCCGCTCACGGTCCTGAAGGGTTACCAGCAGCTGGTCGACGAGCGCCTGGTGGAGAAGCGTCGCGGTCGCGGCATGTTCGTGACCGAAGGGGCGCGCCGGGCGCTCCTGAAAGACGAGCGGCAGCTGTTCCTCGAGGAGGAGTGGCCCAAGATCGCGGGACGCATCCAGCGACTCGGCTTCGAGCCGAAGGAGCTGCTCGATGCGCTCGACAGGATGCCGCCCGAGCCGGCCCCGACGCTGTCTGCCGCGCGCGGCGATGCCGCCGATGATTCCGGGGAGGAGGGCGAGCGTGACTGACCTCATCACCGCGCGGGGCCTCGGCAAGAGCTTCGGCTCGACCCGCGCGCTCGACGGCGTGGATTTCAGCGTCCGGCCGGGACGCATCGTCGGCCTGATCGGCCCGAACGGCGCCGGCAAGACGACCGCGCTCAAGGCGCTGCTCGGTCTCACCCGCTTCGAGGGCGAGCTCTCGGTGCTCGGGCTCGATCCCTACCGCCAGCGCCACCAGCTCATGCAGGACGTCTGCTTCATCGCCGACGTCGCCGTGCTGCCGCGCTGGATCCGCGTGTCCCAGCTGATCGACTTCGTCGCCGCGACGCACCCGCGGTTCCGGCGCGAGGTCTGCGAGCATTTCCTCGGGCGCAGCGACGTGCGCAAGACGAGCCGCGTCCGCGAGCTGTCCAAGGGCATGGTCACGCAGCTGCACCTCGCGCTGGTGATGGCCATCGACGCCAAGCTCCTCGTCCTCGACGAGCCGACGCTCGGCCTCGACATCCTCATGCGCAAGCAGTTCTACGAGACCCTCCTGAACGAGTACTTCGACGAGCAGCGCACGATTCTCGTCACCACCCACCAGGTCGAGGAGATCGAGCACATCCTGACGGACCTGCTGTTCATCGACCGCGGGCGCATCGTGCTGGACGCCTCGATGGAGGAGGTGCAGGAGGGCTACGCGCAGGTCGCGATCCGGCCCGAGCACATGGCCGCCGCGCGCACCCTGAAGCCGATCGCGGAGCGTCAGGGGCTCGGCCGCACGCACATGCTGTTCAAGGGCGCCGGGCGCGCCGAGCTGGAGCGGCTGGGTGAAGTTGGCGTGCCGTCGGTCGCCGACCTCTTCGTCGCGGTGATCCAGGGAGCACGCTCATGAACCGTTTCCTCTGGCTGGTCCGGCGCGAAGTCTGGGAGCACAAGGCGATCTGGGTCGCGCCGTCCATCGTGATCGGCTGCCTGCTGCTGCTGATCCTGACCGGCAACGTGCACCTCGGCCCGTTCAGCGGGTCCGGCGACGCGGACATGTTCGACAAAGTGCCGCGCGAGACGCAGCTGAAGCTGCTCTCGATCGTCTACGCCGGCCTCGCGCTCGTCGTGTTCATGGTCATGGGGATCGTCGCGTTCTTCTATTCGATCGACTCCCTCTACGCCGACCGGCGCGACCGCTCGGTGCTGTTCTGGAAGTCGCTGCCGCTGTCGGACCTCGAGACGGTGCTGTCGAAGTTCGCCACCGCGATCGTCGTGATCCCGCTGGTCGCGCTCGCGGCTTCCGCCGTCGCGCAGCTCGTCATGGCCGCCGGTGGCTCGGCTCGGCTGTCGATGAACGGCCTGCCCGGCTCGATGATGTGGGAGCCGCAGGCGCTGCTGGGCGGCTTCACGGTCGCCTTCCTGTGGTGCCTGACCGCCATGCTCTGGTACGCGCCGATCGTCGGCTACCTGATGCTGGCCTCGGCCTGGGCGCCGCGCGGGCCCTTCCTCTGGGCGGTGCTGCCGCCGGTCGGGTTGTGGATCCTCGAGCGCGTGGTCGTGGGCTCGGAGTACGTCGGAAACTTCATCACCGACCGCCTGTTCGGCCTGTACCGCCTGCTCGGCGAGCAGTCCGGCGGCGAGGTGAATCGCCCGCGCGGCGACCTGGAGAAGATCGGCAACGTGGACCTCATCGGGAGCCTGCGCGACTTCTACGCCTCGCCCGAGCTCTGGCTCGGCGTCCTCGGCGCGTTCCTGCTGCTCGCGGGCGCCATGTGGGTGCGCCGCTATCGCGACGAGACGAGCTGATTCCCGAACCCCCACGGAGCCTGACGATGAACACGATTTACCGCGCCGCCGCCGCGCTCTCGCTGGTTGCGGCGAGCCTCCCCGCCCTGGGCGCGAGCGCGACGGCGACGCGTTCCTGGCAGTTCAAGCCCGAGTCCAATGCGGGCCTGACGGTCAGGAACCTGGTGGGCAACGTGCGCGTCGAGCGCGGCACGACCCCCGGCATGCACGTGACGGCGAGCACGACCATCGATGCGGACAGCCAGGCCGAGGCCGACCGGCTGGCCAAGCTCGTCGATTTCCGGACCTCGGACGTCGGCGCCGGCTCGCGCTTCGACGTGCGGCTGCCGCGCGAGCATTTCCCGAAGATCTACTGGGAGAAGGGCGCATCGGGATGGTGGTCGCTGAGCTACGTCGAGCACCTGGGCGAGCGCATCCGCCTCACCGGGTCCCGCGGCGAGGCGCCGGAGGTCCGCGTGGACCTCGTGATCCGCGCGCCGGCGGGCGCGACGCTCGCCGTCCACAACACCTTCGGTGACGCCTCCGCCGACGGTTACTCGGGCACGCTGCGGCTCGACGGCGGCAGCGGCCAGCTGAGCTCGACGAACGGCGAGGGCGAGGTGACGCTCGACAATGGCAGCGGCACCGTCACGGTGAGCAAGCATCGCGGCCGCGTGGTCGCGGACACCGGCAGCGGCTCGGTGAAGGTCACCGACTGCGAGTGCGAGATCGTGGCCGACACCGGTTCCGGGTCGGTCGACATCGACCGCGGCAGCGGCAGCGTCTCGGCCGACACCGGCTCGGGCGACGTCGACGTGTCGGACTACGCCGGCCCGTTCGCGGCGGACACCGGCTCGGGCTCCGTGCAGGCGCGCGGCCTCCGGGACGTGCGCAGCCTCGAGGCGGACACGGGTTCGGGCAGCGTCAGCGTCGAGGGCGACCTGTCCGCGCTCGAGCGGATCGCGATCGACACCGGCTCGGGCAGCGTGAAGCTGCGCTCCTCGGCGCAGCCGTCCATGGAGATCCGGATCGACGCCGGCAGCGGCGGCGTCGACGTCTCCGCGCCCGGCTCCAGTGTGCGCGAGAAGGACAGCGTGACCTACGTGCGCATGCGCGACGCCGCGCACGACGGCGTGATCGACACCGGCTCCGGCAGCGTCACCATCGACTTCCGCTAGAAATGCCGACCGCCCGATTAATACCGGTGCGTTAGACCGAGGTAGAAGAAGCGTCCCACGTAGTCGTATTCGGAGGCATCCGAGTCTGCGAGAAAGCCGTCGTAAATGGTCGGCGGCGACTCGTCAGAGATGTTGTTGACGCCGGCCCGGAATACGGACTCGCCCATCGATGACTTGAGCTGATAGCTCGCGAACAAATCTGCTGCAAAATAGTCGGATACGCTTCGCGATCCCAGCTCTGGGAACTCCTTTCTCGCGAAGCACGCAAACTGCTCGCATTCGGTAAAGCCACTCGTGCTGCGAAAATTGGCGCCGAGTCCTAGGGGACCCTTGTCCCAGCGGATGCTGCTCTGTGTCTTCAACCTGGGGAACACGGCTCCCAGGTCGTACACTCCGACTCCGCTGACGACGAACCTGGCGCTCTCCTCTTCGTACTTCTCGAGATATGTCAGGTCGACCGTGACACTTAAGCGCCCGCCCTCGTCGAACTCGTGAGCGAAGTTGATGCTGGCATCGTAGCCCGAGGTATCTGTCGACCCGTGATTGTTGAGCCTCGAGTCAATCGAAGAAAAGAAGCCCGTCGCCAGATCGCGCGATATCAGATCGCAGTTCAGGCGGCGTCCGTCCGGGTAGAAGTAGCAGGTGTTGAGAATGTCCAGCGCAGATAGCGAGGTAATCCTGTCATCGACCTGGACGTCGAACCAATCGATGCCGACTGACAACCCGAGAAATGCCGGGAGTGTGAATTCCACGCCTAGGACGATCGTTTCAGCTGTCTCCTCCTGGACGTCCGGATTGCCCCCGAATTGTGCCTGGGCTTGGACGCGGTCGTTGACGAAGTCCGCCGGCAGCCCTTCTGCGTCGCACCGCGCGGCTACGTTGGGATCGGACCGGGAGCCCGATATCGAATCGCAAGGATCCGGCGCGAACGGGAAACCCGTAAACGGCTCGTTGAACAGCTCTCCGATCGACGGCATGCGGAAGGTAGTCGCGTAGTGGCCACGAAATGCGACACCGCCGGTCACTCTCCATAGCAAGCCCGCGTCCCAGACGACTCCAGACACATTCTGATCGGATTCGTAACCGCGGACTGCACCAACGATCTCGAGCGGCTGAAATCCGTCTTGACCCGAAATTGGGACGAATGCCATCTCGAGGTAGGCCTCCCTGAGATCATACGAGCCATCCGTCGGCGTGATGAAACTGCCTGAAGAGTCGCCTGAAGCGGTGATCTCGTCGGGTATGTAGTGACCGGATACGTGACGACTGTCGATGCCTATCGCCGTGGACAGCCGACCGCCCGCGGATGTTTCGAGAAGGGTTCCGGAGATCCGCGCCAGCGCCATCAACTCCTCATTGCTGCCCGTCCGGACTCCCCGGTATCCGATGTAATCCATCATCTCCGGCGTGATGGAGCCGGGCAGGCCGAGAATATCGACAGGGACGCAACCGGGAATGACCGCATCAACGCTGCCGCAATGTGCGGTCCCGTCGGGATCGAGGAAGCTCGGGCCTGTGGCATCAGCCAGACGGGAAAGTACGATGAGCCCGTCGTCGAATTGTTCGGACGACACGCGGCCAAAGTTGAGCGATACCTCCCATGTCCAGCCGCCCGAACGGCCGCCGGAGCCCGCGAACGACCCGCCGACGCCGGCTGACGTCTGCAGCGCATCGATGTCCTGGCTGAACTGACGTGGGCCGGCTTCCACCAATCTCCGGCGGAGGAAGATGTCGACATCATATGGGTTGTAAATGCTGTCGCGCGAAACCGGTCCGTCGAGGAACCCGAAATACAGCTCCGGCGCGAGTCGTTGGGCCGACTCGCGCGTCGAATACAGCAGGTCGCCGAACAACCGGAGATTGCCGATGGACTTGTGACCCGATGCGAACAGACCAAGTCGCTCGCTCGGTGTGACCAGCCAGTTCTCAGCCTGGTAGTTGTAGAAATCCGTGTCGGGATTCACATCGCGCCATTGCGTGGAGGAGGGATCCCGAGTGCAGAACCCCGACGGACAGTTTGCCGCGACTTCGGACTGATAGAGCGCGTTGCCGGGATCAAATTCATCGTCGAAACGGTCCAGGATTCCATTGGGTGTGGCCGATGATCCGGCGGCAAACGCTTCACCCGAGGCGTAGTCGTAAATCATGTCCGCGTCGGAGAAACTGCGATCGCGGGCCGAGACGGCTTCCTGGTCGACGTAACTGGCGCCAATTATGAACCCACCGTCTTCGCTTTCAGCGCCGAGGGAAAAGCCGAGGCCATACGTCGAGCCGTCGCCTTCACCCGAAGTTCCGAGGTAAGCATTGGCCTGAGATCCGAACTCGCCGGCGCGCGTAACGATGTTGACAACGCCCGCCATGGCGTCGGAACCGTAAACCGCCGATGCACCACGTTTCAGGATCTCGATGTGCGCAACCATGTCGAGTGGGATTGCGTTGAGATCTACCGAGGCGTCGGCACCGGTTCCACCCGGAACCATTCGGCGGCCATTCAAGAGCACGAGAGTCCGGCTGGATCCGATGCCCCGCAGGTTGACGCGCGTCGAGCCGTCGCCCCCGTTGTTGAATTGAGTATTGATTGCGGCCAGTTGGGCCGGCAGGTCCTGGAGAATGTCGCCGACCGAAACCAGACCCGAAGCCTCGATCGCCGCCCGGTCGATGACGACGACCGGCCAGCCCAGGGGCGATTCAGCGCCCGCTATGGTTGAGCCGACCGCCGGTGTCCCTTCGGTAGCTGTCGCGGAACTAGCAGCAAGCAGGAAAAGAACCAGCAGGTTACGGAATTCACGTGAGCGACCCATGGCATCCCCCCTCGACGCCCCGGTCCTCCATGACTTGAATTTGTATTGCCGGTTGCCCGGGCGCCGGAACAGCGCGATTAGGCGCCTGCGCTTGCGCCGAAGCAAGTATCGACGCCGTAACGTTTTGGTGCTATCTGTGCAAGTCCGGCCGTTCAGTACGCCGAGTCATGGCACTACCCGGCCAGCAGCACGGCCTCGGCGTGCTCCTGCGCCTCGGGCGTGCCGAACAGCACGACGACGTCCCCCTCGCGCAGCGTCATCTCGGGGTCCGGGTCGCGGCCGACGATGCCGTCGCGGCGCACGGCAGTGAACGACACCTCGGCCCCGCGGCCGCGGATCTCGCTGATCGTGCGTCCGATGGACCACGCGCCGGGCGGCAGCACCACGGTGTGCAGCTGCTCGCGGAACTCGCCGGTGTCGTCGAGCGGCCCGGCGGGGTCGCGCCCGATCACGGTGCGCAACGTCTTGTAGCGCTGGCGCCGGATCTCGCCAACCGTGCGCATCACGCGCAGCGTCGGCACCTGCAGCATGTGCAGCGTGTTGGCGACGAGCGTCAGCGCCGCCTCCAGCGTCTCCGGCACCACTTCGGTCGCGCCGGCCGCGAGCAGCTCCTCCAGGTGCGCCTCGTCCTGCGCCCGTACGAGGATCGGCAGCGCCGGTCGCTGGCGGCGCACGGCCCGCACGATCGCAAGCGAGCGTGCGGTGTCGGAGAACGTGATGACCACGGCGCTCGCGCGGTCGATCCCCGCCGACCGCAACAGGCTGTCGTCCGCGGCGTCGCCGTAGACGACCGCGTCCCCGGCCGCGAGCGCCGAGCGCACCCGCACCGGGTCGAGGTCCATCGCCAGGAACTCGAAGCCCTCGTTCTCGAGGACACGGGCGACGTTCTGCCCGACGCGGCCGTAGCCGCAGAGCATGACGTGCTCGCGGCGCGCGAGCGCCTGGTTCGCGGCCTCGAGCCGCGCGAGCCCTGTCTGCGAGGGCCCGCTCTGGCGCAGCAGGAAGCGCGCGAGCGCCTTGTTGTGGCGGATCAGGACCGGCGCGATCAGCATGCTGAGCGTGATCGCGGCGAGCACCGGCTGCGTGAAATCCGCGCCGATCAGCCGGTTGTCGAGCAGCAGCGCCAGCAGCGCGAAGCCGAACTCGCCGCCGGGCGAGAGCACGACGCCGGCGCGCAGGGCCTTGAACCACTGTCCCGCGAAGGGGCGGGCGGCGAGCATCACGATGACGGCCTTGATGAAGAGCATCGTCGCGAGGATTGCCATGACCACCGGCAGCTGGCCGAGCAGGGCCGGCACGTCGAGCTGCATGCCCACGCTGACGAAGAACAGGCCGAGCAGCGTGTCGCGGAACGGCCGGATGCCGGCCTCCACCTGGTACCGGTACTCCGTCTCCGCCAGCATCATTCCCGCGAGGAAGGCGCCGAGGGCGAAGGAAAGGCCCGCGGCATGCGTCGCCCACGAGGCGCCGATCGCGACGAACAGCACCGCGAAGGTGAACAGCTCGGGCGAGTTGCTCGAGGCGATCTCGTGGAACAGCGGCCGCAGCAGCCAGCGCCCGGAGGCGAGCACGATGAGCAGCGCGACCGCGGCCTTGCCGAGCGCGAGCGCGATCTCGACGAGCGTGTACTCCTCCTGCGGCGCCGCGAGCACGCCGGCGAGGGCGAGGAAGGGCACGATCGCAAGGTCCTGGAACAGCAGCACGCCGAAGGCCAGCCGCCCGTGGGTGCGGTTCAGCTCGTCCTGCTGGGTGAGCTGGCGCAGCACGATCGCGGTCGAGGACATCGCGACCGCGCCGCCGAGCAGCGCGGCGATCGGCAGCGCGAGGCCGAGCGCCCAGCCGATCGCGGCGACCGCGGCGGCGGTGCCGGACACCTGCAGCCCGCCGACGGTGAACACCTCGCCGCGCATGGCGATGAGCCGCGGCAGCGAGAACTCGAGGCCGAGCGTGAACAGCAGGAACACGACGCCGAACTCGGCGAGCGTGTGGGTCGTCTCCGTCGCCTCGACCCAGCCGAGCGCGTGCGGCCCGACGACCATGCCGACCAGCAGGAACGCGAGGATCAGCGGCAGGCGCAGGCGCCGGAGGCCCACGACGACGGCGAGCG
This sequence comes from Steroidobacteraceae bacterium, assembly GCA_035281265.1. Taxonomy (GTDB): domain Bacteria; phylum Pseudomonadota; class Gammaproteobacteria; order Steroidobacterales; family Steroidobacteraceae; genus SCUD01. The sequence goes on along the minus strand of DATEEF010000043.1, from coordinate 279 downwards.
TCGCCATGAGGAGCAGCAGGACGTCTTCGAGGGCGCTGTATTCCAGGGGCCGCCTCCCGCGGCCATTATCACCTGATAGCATCCGCGCAAGCGTCCGGGAGACGGCATGCCGTTCGAGGTCAGCGAAGAAGGAGGCAAGACCCGGGTCCGGATCCGCGGGCGCTGGACCGTCGCCGAGATGGCGCAGAACCAGCCGGGGCATTCCCGCACCCGCGGGCGCGCCGTCGAATTCGACGTCGCGGGCCTCGAGCAGCTCGACGTGTCCGGCGCCTGGCAGCT
>DATEEF010000042.1:0-4090 GCA_035281265.1 Steroidobacteraceae bacterium | reverse complement strand
CGCCGTGCTGCTCGCGGCGGCGAATGCCTACCTCGGCCTCTTCGCCGGCCTGACGGTGGCGACGGCCATCCCCGCGGCGGTCGTTTCAATGGGCGTGCTGCGGCTGCTGGGCCGCTCGAGCATCCTCGAGAACAACATCGTGGCAACCGGCGCCTCGGCCGCCTCCTCGATCGCGGCCGGCACGATCTTCACCATCCCGGCGCTCGTGATCATGGGCCACTGGACCCGCTTCGATTACTGGTGGGTGCTCGCGATCGCCGGCCTCGGCGGCCTCCTCGGCGTGCTGTTCTCGGTGCCGCTCCGCCGCACGCTGATCATCGACCAGAAGCTGCAGTTCCCGGAGGGCGTCGCGACCGCCGAGGTGCTGAAGGTCGGACAAGACCCGGGGCGCGGACTCAAGGCGCTCTCGATCGCGGCCGCCACGGGCGCCTTCTTCAAGCTCGCGCTTTCGGGCTTCAGGCTGTCGCCGGAGTCCTTCGCCGTCGCGCGCTACTTCGGCGAGCGCACCATCGGCTTTTTCGGCATCAACCTGTCGCCCGCGCTCCTCGGTGTCGGCTTCATCGTCGGCTTCAACATCGGCTGCCTGATGCTCTCGGGCGGCGCGCTGTCCTGGTGGGTCTTCATCCCTTTCTATAACAACTTCATGATCGACCAGAACCCGGCACTGGCCGCACAGCTTGTCGGGCTGTCGGCCGAGGACGCAGCCGGGCTCATCTGGGGCCGGCAGATTCGTTACATCGGCGTCGGCGCCATGCTGGTCGGCGGCCTGTGGTCGCTCTGGTCGCTGCGCAAGTCCCTGCTGTCGGGCATCAGGACCGGCATGACGATGAAGGCGGGCGCCGCGGGCGCCGTACCGCACACCGAGCAGGACCTGCCGATGAAGGCGATCCTCATCGGCATTGCGCTTTTCGTGCTCCCGCTCTTCGCGCTCTATTACGCGGTCGTCTCGAGCTTCGGCATCGCGCTCGCGATGGCGGTCATCATGGTCGTCGCGGGGTTCGTGTTCTCGTCCGTATCCGGCTACATGGCGGGCCTCGTCGGCTCCTCGAACAACCCGGTATCGGGCATCACGATCTCGACGATCCTGTTCGCCTCGCTCGTGCTGCTCGCGGTGATGGGATCGGGCTCGACGGTTGGCCCGGTGGCCGCGGTCATGATCGGCGCCGTGATCTGCAGCGCCGCCGCGGTTGCCGGCGACAACCTCCAGGACCTGAAAGCCGGCCAGCTGATCGGCGCGACGCCCTGGCGCCAGCAGGTGATGCTCGGGATCGGCGCGATCGCCTCGGCAGCCATCATGGCGCCGGTGCTGAACCTGCTGCTCGAGGCCTATGGCATCGGAACGCCCGCGCGCGAGGGCGTGAACGCCCTGGCCGCGCCGCAGGCGACGCTGATGGCCTCGGTCGCGAGCGGCATCTTCGGCTCGGGACTGCCCTGGAACATGGTCGCGATCGGCGCCGTGGTGGGGGCGCTGGTGATCATGCTCGACGAATACCTGAAGCGCAGCGGCAAGAGCTGGCGCGCCCCGGTGCTCGCGGTCGCCGTCGGCATCTACCTGCCGCTGGAGCTCTCGACCCCGATCTTCGCAGGCGGCCTGATCGCCGAGCTCGCCACGCGTTGGCACCGTCGCCGCAACCCCGGCGGCGATCCGGAAGTGCTCAAGCAGATGGGGCTGCTGTTCTCGGCCGGCCTCATCGCGGGTGAAGCCATCGTCGGCGTGCTCATCGCGATCCCGATCGTCGCCACCGGCAACGCGCACGCGCTTGCGCTGGTCGAGGACATCGCGCCCTGGCAACAGTGGGCCGGCCTTGCTGCGCTCGCGCTCGTCGGCTGGTGGATGCTCAACGTCGCAACCCGGCAAGCGCCCGGCAAGGCTTGAAGCTACCGCTAAAAGGGGACGTTCACCTTTTTCAAGTCGTTGAGTTCCGTCCAGCGGGGAATAACAAATCAATGAGTTGAAAAAAGGTGAACGTCCCCTTTTAGCGGTCGCGCTGGCGATCGTCTACCTCGTCTGGGGCTCGAGCTTCATCGCGACCAAGATCATGGTCACCGACGAGCCGCCGCTCGTCACCGCGGGGCTGCGGTTCACCGTCGCCGGCATCCTGCTGACAGCCTTCGCCACCTGGCGCTACGGCCCGCCCGTGCTGACACGGACGGAGATCCGCCACGTGCTGCTGATGGCCTCCCTTGGCGTGCTCCTCAGCAATGCCTGCCACGTGATCGCGATGCAGACGGTGCAGTCCAACACCGCGGCGCTCCTGAATGCGTCGCCGGCGCTCTGGATCGCCTGGCTCGGCACTTTTGGCCCCCACAAGCGGCCGCTCAGCACGGCGCAGCAGGCGGGCCTCTTCGTCGGGCTCGCGGGCGTGCTCATGATCCTCGCGCCGCGGGGCGGGTTCCACGCGGCCGGGTTCGGCTGGCAGCTCCTGATCCTGCTCGGCTGCCTGTCGTGGTCGCTCGGCACGATCTATCACCGGAATTCCGCCGCCGCGAACCCGCCGCTCATGTTCGTCGCGCTGCAGATGCTGATGGGCGGCATCGGGCTCACCGTTCTTGCCGCTGCCGTGGGCCAGCCGTTCGACTTCGACTGGACACCGCGCGCCTTCTTCGCGTTCCTGTTCCTCACGCTTGCCAGCTCCTGCCTCGCCTATTCGGCCTATGCCTGGCTGACGCTCCACGCAACGCCGGTCGTGGTCGGTTCCTATGGCTACGTCTGCCCGGCCGTCGCGGCATTGCTCGGCTGGCTCGTGCTCGGCGAGTCGCTGTCCTGGATCCAGATCCTCGGCATGGGCGTGATCCTGTCCGGGATCGCCCTGGTCACGGGTTACTGGCAGCCGATCCCGCGCGCCCCGCCGGCTGAAACCGAAGGGCCCGCGTGAAGAAGATCCTGCTCGTCGCCGCCGTCCTCGCCGTCTTCTACTACCTCAACCGCGAGCCGTCCGAGGTCCGGTATTCACAGGACGCGACACGCGATGCGCCGGCCGCGGAAGCCTTCGACAGCCGCTCGAGTGGTGCCCTCGTAAGCGGCCAGGGTCGAGTGACCCGCGTCCTCGGCGACGACAGCCTCGGCGACCGCCACCAGCGCTTCATCCTCGAGCTGGAGTCCGGCCAGACCATCCTGATCGCGCACAATATCGACCTCGCGCCACGCATCGAGGCGCTGCGGGAAGGGGACCTCGTGGAGTTCAGCGGCGAGTACGAGTGGAACGACAAGGGCGGCATCGTGCACTGGACGCACCACGACCCGCAGGGGCAGCATCCCGGCGGCTGGCTCCGGCACGAGGGGAGGACGTATGAATAGGCGCGAACTGCTGCGCCGGTCGCTCGCGATGGCGGGCGCGCTCGGCGCCTGCGGCGGCGCGTCAATCACGCGGGCTTTCGCCGCCGATGCGGCAACGGCGATTTCCGACCCGCATCCGGCTCTCGACCGCACGCTGTCGCGCATCGCTTTCGGCTCCTGCGCGGAGGCCGGCAAGCCACAGCCCGTCTGGGAACCGATCCTCGCGCGCAAACCGGACCTCTTCGTGTTCCTCGGGGACAACATCTACGCCGACACGCGCGACATGGCTGCCATGAAGCGCGAGTACGCCAAGCTCGCGGCCCAGCCGGGCTTCGCGAAGCTGCGCGCCGGCACGCCCGTGGTCGCGATCTGGGACGACCACGACTTCGGCGAGAACGACGCTGGCGGGGACTATCCGCAGAAGGATGCCTCGCGCGAGGTGTTCCTCGACTTCTGGGATGAGCCCGCCGATTCGCCACGCCGCGAGCGCGACGGCGTGTATGCCGCCTACCTGTTTGGGCCGGCCGGCCGGCGCGTGCAGGTGATCCTGCCGGACCTGCGCTACAACCGGACCGCGATGCTGCCCGCCGAATATCCCGGTGGCTACGAAGCCTGGGCCCGCAAGCGTGCCGCGACCGGCCTGCCGCTGCCCGGGCCGTACCTGCGCAATCCCGACCCGAAGGCGACCATGCTCGGAGAGCGCCAGTGGCAATGGCTCGAGCGTCAGCTCGAGGTGCCGGCGGAGCTCCGGCTCTTCGCCTCGAGCGTGCAGGTGCTGGCGGACTTCACGGGCTGGGAGGCCTGGGCCAACTT
>DATEEF010000041.1:0-21488 GCA_035281265.1 Steroidobacteraceae bacterium | reverse complement strand
GCGACCGGCGCGGCCGCCGCAAGGATGAGAAGTGTCCGGAACACCCGGCGTTCACTCCCAGACCTTGACGACGAACTCCGGCTGGAGCTTGGCCGCCTTGTCGCTGATCTTGAGCTCGACGTACTTGGCGCCGACGCCCTTCTCGACCGTCAGCGTCGTGCCGCGCTTGTAATCGCGGGAATGCGGGCCCTGCCCCGTGAAGAAAGCGGTCACCTCGTGGTTGCCCGCCTTCAGGTTGCCGAGCCAGAGCCGCTGCACGCCGCCGCGCTTCAGCGCCTCCTGCTCGCGCTCGGTGTAGAGATAGTTCGCGACTTCCTTGTCGTCGACCTTGAGCTGCACGGAGTCGACGGCGAAGAACGTGCCGGCGTCCATGGACACGAACACGGCCACCTGCGTGCTCGCCGGGAACAGGAGGTCCTCCTCGAGCATGAACAGGTCGCGATTCAGGTCGACGACCTCGCGCCGCAGGGCCTGGACCTCGGCGTCGAGCGCGGAACGCTCGGCGGGCGCAGCGGTTGCCGCCTCGTCGGCGTGGACGGGCATCCAGGCGGCGAATGCCGCGAGGAACGAGATGATGGCGAAACGCATGGTCGCTTCCTTGCTATTCGTCGATCAGGTCGCGCAAGTCGACGAGCAGGCCGCGCTCGTCGCGCTCGTCGAGCGCCTGGTGGCGCGCGCGGATCGCGCCGTGTCGGTCGATCAGCACGATGAGCGGCAGGTCGTCGGCGCGGTACGTGCGGCTTACGTCCTGCGCCTGGTCGAGCAGCACCGGGAAGCCGATGCCCGCGGCACCGGCGAGCGCAGCCGCTCGGCCCGGCTCGGTGTCGAGGTTCACGCCGAGTACGGTCAGCCCGACGCTGCCGTACGTGCGGCGCAGGCGCTCGAAGCGCTCGAGCTCCTCCCGGCAGTCACCGCACCAGCTCGCCCAGAACACGAGCGCGACGACCTCGCCGCGGTATTCCGAGAGCCGGTAGTTGGCGCCGGAAGTCGAGGCCAGCGCGAAATCGGGTGCGGGCCCTTCGGCCGCCCTGGCCGCGAGCCCGATCGCGGCAAGGAACCCCGCCATTGCGAGGCGCGTCCCGGCGCCGCGGCGATGCTGGCGTTTCTGCATGGTGGACCCCGCTTGACATAATAACGCCGGCCAACCGGCGCGGGATATGTTTACTTACGGGGCGCCGGCGATCTCGGCGCACGTCACACAATGGTGCCGTCGACGATCGGGTTGAACGCGATCAGGCTGTCCTGGAGGGTTGCGGATCCCAGCCCATGGCCCGGGAACCGCGCGGCGAAGTCCCCCTGTTCGCCGTGCAGGGCCATGTAATTCAGGATCAGCGTCTCGACCAGCAGGTTGACGTTGTTGGCGGCCGGCGTGCCGGCGGTCTCGATCGAGCCGTCGCTGCGGAACCAGCCGAGCTGCTGGTGCTGCTCCGGGGGCCGGCTGTCGCCGGTGTAGAGCTGCGGCCGGCCGCCCGGGTTATAGACGAGGAAGAAAGAAGCCGCGGTCTGCTGGTTGTCGCTCGACCAGTCGAACTTGCCGCGCCCCTCCGCGCTGGCGTCCACGACGCCGTCCGCCGACAGCGAGCCGTCGCTGAAGACGTACAGCATGAGCGGGACGCCGCGGCGCGCGGCGTATTCGAGGCAGGCGCCCATGCAGCGGCCCGCGCGCAGGTCCATGATCTCGCCGGTCGCGCGGCCCTGGCCGTGGTAGTCGTAGCCGCCCATCGTGATGGTGCCGGCGCCCGCGTAGCCGTTGATGACCATCTTCATCACCGCGGCGGTCTTGCGGAACTCGCTCTCGTTGTCGAACTCGGCGCGCGTGAAGACGCCCGTTGGCCCCACGATGTCCGGGTCGAGCTCCGGGTTGAGCGCCGACGGGTCGCCATAGCGGTCGGTGAGGTCCGCGGCCTTCACGTAGTTGCAGCGCACCAGGTCCTTGATGACCGCGTCGCGCGTGATCCCGGTGTCGACCCGCGCCAGCTTGTCGTCGGACAGGCGCTGGATGGACTCCATGACGCGCACGGCGTCGTCCTGGTCGAGCAGGCCCACGAGCTTGCCCGTGTCCACGAGCCCGGTGACGTCGCTCGTGCGGTCGACCTTGGTCGGGCGCACGGACGGGTCGACGAGGTAGGCCGGCGCCATCGAATTGCCGCCCGACTCCGAGCTCTGCGAGCCGACCAGCGTCAGCAGCTCGCCGTCCGCGCCGGCGCGGAAGATGCCGTACATCGGATTGTGCGGGTTGTTGCCGGTGTCGTTCTCGGAGCGCGCGGGGATCACGGCGCCATTGACGCTGGCTGCGGTAGTCACGCTCACGCGCTCGAGGATGCCGCGCGCGAATGCGCTGTCGAGGTGGAACAGGAGCCCCAGGCGGTTCTCGATGAAATCGTTGGTGGCGCTGCCCGGGTTCGGCGCGTTCGGAACCATGTCGCCCGGCAGTCCCAGACGGCCGTAGCCGGCGACCGAAAGGAAATCGCGCTGGCCGCCCTGTCCGCCCGTCAGCACGTTGGAGCCGGCCATGTTGGCGCCGCCGGCGAGGTCGATGCAGATGAAGGGAATCTTGCCCGCGCCCTGCACGGCGATGCCGCAGCTCGCCTTCAGCGCCTCGAGGTCCGGCGAGAGCGCGGCCTGCGCCGCGCGCGGATTCGCGAACAGCCCGAACAGCGTCGGCGCGACGACGGTTGCCGTGCCCGCGAGGAAGCCCTGCGCCACGAACTGGCGGCGCGTGACGGGACGCGGGTGGTCCGGGTGGCGGTACGGGCCGCCGACCCTGGGCTCGCCGCGACGCGACTTTCTCTTCATCGGTGCAAGCTCCTCATTGCAGCAGCGTGGCGGCGCTGCCGATGACGGCCGAGCAGGCCGCCTTGACGATGACTTCCGTGCGGTCCGCCGCGCAGCTGCCGCCGCAGGCCGCGAGGCGGCCCATCAGCGCGTCGACCTCGGCCGAGATCTCCGCGGCGGTCGGCTGCGTGGCGAGGGCGGTACCTACGGCGCGCGCGGTGAGCGGGCCGGTGACCAGGGCGCGCTCGCCGGCCGTGTCGAACGCGGTCGCCGCCGCGGCGCCGAAATTGAAGCCCGGGAAATAAGTGGCGCGCAGGCCCGCGTCGTCCACGAGCTCGTTGCAGTACTCGATGGCCAGCTGAGCGGCGCCGACCTGGTGCGAGGACAGGAAGCCCTCGATGTTCTCGACCGTCGGCAGCTGCTCGCGCACGCGGCTGTAGGTCTCCGCGACGCGCGGGTTGGTCGTCGCGATGCCGGTCATCGCGGACATGGAGGCGGAGATCTCCTCGAAGGTGCGCAGGCCGATCTCCGAGGACGGGTCCGCGTCCGGCGGCGGCGGCAGCGGCGTCGGCGCCGGCTCGACGTGCGGGTGGCTGTTCGACCCGATGCGCTCGAAGCTCAGGAAGAACTCGTCCGCAGCGGGACCCTTGTCGAGCGCCACCACGGTCCCGAGGCCCGAGAGCGTGAAGCCGGTTTCAGGCGAGTAGCCGGCCGCGTTGACGTTGCGGTTGAGCGGCGCATAGGCCTGGCCGACGCGGACCTCGGCGCCATTGACGCCGATGCGCAGGCCCTGGATGCGGATCTGGTCCGGCGTGACCGCGTCGTCGAGGCTGATGAACGCCGGCCTGTTGAAGAGGTACGAGTAGCTGTCGAACTGGCTCGCCTCGAACAGCACGTAGCTCTGCGGCACGTTCACGAGGTGGGAGACCGAGAACAGCAGGTAGAAGCGCTCGCCGACGCCGGCGTCGAAGTTCTGCGCGATCTGGGCCTGCGTCAGCGCGCGGTTGTGGATCACGACCATGCGCACGACGCCCTGCCAGGTGCGGTCGTTGCTGACCTCGTTGCCGAGGACGAGCGCGAAGGTGTCGTTCCAGTCCGTGAACAGGCCCGCGGGCGCGGTGTCGGGCCCCGAGCGGAGAGTGCCGTTCACGTAGATCCGGCGGCCGTCCACCGGGTTGTAGGTGGCGACCACGTGCTGGAGCGTCGCCTGCAGCACCTCGTCGGCCGCGGGCGTCGACAGCGCCGGCGCGCCGTTCGCGTCGGTCGTCGTCGAGCGGTTGAAGAAATCGTAGTTGTACATCGTCTGGCCGAGCGTGAAGTTGCGCGCGGTCGTGCCGCCGGAGTAGCTCACGATGTGCGCCATCTCCTGCACCACGTTCGCCGGCGCCACCCAGGCCTCGATCGAGTACTCGCCGGTCGCCCTGATGAGGTCGTGGAGCTTGCGGCTCGAGGCCGTCGTGCCCTGGGCCTTGCCGCCGCGCAGGTCGATGCCCCAGCCGCCGACCCAGGAGACGGCGCCGGACATCGTCAGGTTGAGCGCAGGCTCGACGCCCGAGGTGTCGTAGGCGACCGAGCCGGTGCCCGTCTTGAACTCGTACAGCGCGATCGCGGCGTTGTCGTAGCGGCTGCCCCCGCTCGCGACGGTGCCGTCGTAGAGCGTCAGGGCCTTCGAGATCACGAGGTCCGGGTCGACCTCGGTGAGCGGCACGCCGTCCGCGAAATCCTCGATCGCGGCCTCCATCGCATTCGCGGCCGTCGCGCAGTCGGTCCAGCAGTTGTGGAACTCGTTGCGCAGGCGCACCACGAGGCGCGACTGGTCGGGCGAGTCGAGGTTGATCTTGGCGCGCACGGCGGCGTAAGCGACGTCGACGTCCGACTCGGCGAAGAACGGCGACTGCGGCGTCGCGGCGCCCGACGAATGGCAGCGCGAGCAGTACTGCTCGAGCAGCGGGTACACCGTCGACGCGAACAGCGCCGAGTCCGCCGGGAACGACTTGCTGTCGCCGACTTCCTTGATCGGCGGCGGCTGCAGCGGAGCGCCGCGCGTGCCGCCGAGCGTCTGGCCGGCCCAGTTGCGGATCCACACGGTGAGCTGATCCGCGCAGGCGGAATCCGCGGCCAGCCAGCAATTGTGGCCGCCGCCGACCTTCGTGACCATGAGCGAGTCCGCCGGGCTAGACAGGTCCACGACGCCGTTGGCGGCCTCGTAGGCGAGGTTGATGTCGTCGTTGCGCACGAAGGCCGGGACCTGCCCGCCCGTGCCGTGGCATTGGCCGCAGCGGTTCGACGCCTGCAGGTTGTCCCAGACGTTCAGCTTGAACGCCTGCACGTCCTGGCTCGCCGGCGGCGGGCCGGAGTAGCCCGCGGGCGGCGGCGGAGTCGTGGCCGGGTTTTCCTCGGTCGAGGCGCCGCCCCCGCAGCCCGCGAGCGCGAGCAGCGCGAACGCGGACGACAGGGTCGCGACGGCGCGCATGCGGATCCCGATGCTGCGGTTCATCGTCACTTCCTCAGTCGCCCATGCAGTACGCGGCGGCGTCGGCGAAGGCCTGCTTCAGCCGGTAGCCGCTGGAGCGGAATGCGTTCGTCATCGAGGTGACCTGGCCGCGGTCGGCGGCGTCCTGCGGGTTGCGCAGGCACACCGTGCGGAACACCTTCTCGACCTGGCAGGTCGCGAACGCGTCGCTCGCGCCGAACTCCTCGCCCAGCGACTTGGCGCCCTGGCCCGAGCCCGGCAGCTGCGGTTCCCAGCCGAGCAGCGAGTTCTGGCCCGCGCGCCAGCGGTTCTCCCAGGCGTCGTCCGGCGTGCGGTAGCCGAACTCGAACGTGGTGTCGTTGTTGAAGTACTTCGGCTGCACGTCGCCGCCCGTGTAGACCATGCGGCCCTGCGCGTCGTCGAAGGTGTAGTAGGCGAACGCCTGTGCCATCGGGTCCATGCCCGCGTGGCAGCCGACGCAGTTGTTGAGGAACAGGCGCGCGTCGCCGCCGGGGCTGCGGCTGACGTCCTGCCGGATCCGGTCCGGGGGGCGCGAGGTGTCCTGCACCTCCTCCAGGTCGCGGCACATGTGGTTGAGCAGCGTGAAGCGGAACATCGCGCGGTTGGTGCCGGCGATGAAGAAGGCCTGCGCGGCGGCGCGCGAGGTCATGACGCCGGCGGTCGCCGCGGGCGGCGTGCCGTACACGCCCGACTGTGTCGTGCGCTGCAGGCCCGTCATCAGGTTGACGCCGTCCGTCTCCATCCGCGCGTAGTGATCGTTGCTGGACGCCGACACGGCGGGCAGCCCGAGCCCGCCCGCGCCGACGTAGAGGATGTCCGCGGACAGGAGCTCGTTGAACGGCAGGTCGTCGCGCACCATGCCGATCACGGTCGCGGTGTAGTCGTTGAGCGGAGCGAACACGGTCTGCTCGCGGTTGGTCCACGGGGTCACAAGGTTCTTGAGCGTGACGGAATAGAACGACGGGTTGTCCATCGCGATCCTCGCGGCCGCCTCGGCATCGCCGCCCGCGACTTCCGCCTCCATCTGGTTCAGCACGGCGGCCGACGGCGGCACGCCCGCGATGCGGTCGTGGATGCGCCTTGCCTGCTCGCGCGGGCCGGCCTGCGCCGCGACGGCGCACGCCGCGAGCGCCGCGATCGCGGCGACGCGCTTCAGGAACGCGACTGCATCGTCAGGCGACCAAAGCATTTCCGTGCTCCACTCGCTCGCGGGTTTCCGAAACTGCGGGCGAATATATCGGCGGGTTCCCGGGCCAGTAATGTCTCTGAACCGCGACATTCACCCGCGACCTGCGTCAAGGTAGGCTCGAACCGTGATGCGGCGTACTGCGTGCAAATGCTTGTATTCAGGGGATACCAGATGGTTTCTGTGGTCCGTGACGCAGTCGCGTGGATGCATTCTGTCGTGAAGTAGCGTGTGCGCGAACCGGAGTGAATTGAGATGCCCGTCACGAATACGACATCGCGGATCCTGCCGATTGCGGCGCTCGCGCTCGCCGGCTGTGCCACGGGGCACGACGGAGACGTGAACATCGGCGGCGGGCAGTCGCCCGATCCCGTCGTGCTCGACATCCCCATCGCGTACGTGCGCAGCCCCCTGCCCGCCGACCTGACGGAGCTCGAGGACATCGACGTGCGCGAGCTCGAGACCTTCAATGCCGGCGCCGACGTGTGGCTGCGCGACCGCGCCGCGCCGGACGTCCCCGAGATCAACGTCACCGAGCGCGTCACGGGGGGCCTCTGGGACGTACGCGACGTCGATGCGTCGTACGACGGCACGAAGCTGGTGTTCGCGATGCGCATGCCGCTGATCCCGGGCGCCCTGGACAGCGAGCAGCCGACCTGGAACATCTGGGAATACGACCGCACGACCAACGAGCTGCGCCGCGTGATCGCCTCCGACATCGTCGCCGAAGAAGGCCACGACGTCGCGCCGCATTACCTCCCGGACGGGCGCATCGTCTTCTCGTCCACGCGCCAGCGGCAGTCCAGGGCCGTGCTGATCGACGAGGGCAAGCCGCAGTTCGCGGCGCAGGACGAGGACCAGAACGAGCACGCCTTCGTGCTGCACGTGATGAACGAGGATGGCTCCGGGATCCGCCAGATCTCCTTCAACCAGAGCCACGACCTCGACCCGGACGTCCTCGACGACGGCCGCATCGTGTTCAGCCGCTGGGAGAACGCGAGCGGCAGCTCGATTCACCTCTACACGGTGAACCCGGACGGGAGCGGGCTCGAGCTGCTCTACGGCGCGAACAGCCACGCGACCGGCACCGGCGGCGTCCCCACCGCACCCGCGGCCGCCGGCGCCGCCGAGGTGCAGTTCCTCCAGCCCCGCCCCATGGAGGACGGCAGCGTCGTCGCGCTCATCAAGCCGTTCCAGGGCACCGAGCAGGGCGGCGACGTCGTGACGATCGACGCCGCGGCCTTCGTCGAGAACGAGCAGCCCGACCTGGACAACCAGGGGCTCGCGGGTCCGGGGCAGCTGAGGCTCTCCGTCAGCGACGTGCGCACGGACCCCGGCCTCTCGCCGGGCGGCCGTTACTCGTCTGTCTTTCCGCTGCGCGACGGCACCGGCCGCATCCTGTCGACCTGGACGATGTGCCGCCTGAACGACGACGGGGGCCGCACCCTCCCCTGCACCGCGGAGAACCTCGCGGATGCGACGCTCACGCCGGCTCCACCTTTATATGGTGTGTGGCTGTACGACCCGCGCGACGGCACCCAGCGGCCCGTGCTCCAGCCGGTCGAGGGCATCCGCTACACCGAAGTGGTCTCGCTCGCCCCGCGCTCCCCGCTGCCGGCGGTGATCATCGACGCGGTGCCGGGCGTCGACTACGACCCGGTGCTCGCGGCGGAGAACGTCGGCATCCTGAACATCCGCAGCGTCTACGACTTCGACGGCGCCGATTTCGCGCCCGGCGGCTATGCCTCGCTGATCGACCCGGTGCAGACCACGGCGGACGAGCGCCCCGCGCGCTTCGTCCGCATCGAGAAAGCCGTGGGCATCCCGGACGACGAGGTGCGCGATTTCCGCGGCTCCGCTTTCGGCGCGGCCGACGGACTCGGGATGCGCGAAATCCTCGGCTACGCGCCGGTTGAGCCGGACGGCTCGGTGCAGATCAAGGTGCCGGCCGGCGTGCCCTTCGGCATCGGCATCCTGGACGTGGACGGGCGCAGAACGAGCCCGCGCCACCTCAGCTGGCTGCAGCTGCGCGCCGGCGAGGTCCGGACCTGCAACGGCTGCCACATCCCGGCGAATGCGCAGCCGGGCGGCCTGCCCGCGGTGTCGCACGGTCGCGCCAATCTCTTCGTCGCGGTGAACACCGGCGCCGCGACGACCGGGCTGCCGTTCCCCAACTCGAATCCCGCCATCTTTGCCCAGCAGGGCGAGACGATGGCCGAGGCGCGCGCGCGCATCTCCTGCCAGACGGATTGCGCGGCGCTCCTGCCGTCGGTCGACGTCCGGTACGAGGACGTGTGGACCGACCCCGTGGCGTCGAACCGCGCGCCGGACGCGCCGTTCTCGTACCGCTACGCGGATCTCGTCACGCCGGTGCCGACGACGCCGGCCTGCCAGTCCTCCTGGAACGGCAATTGCCGCATCACGATCCACTATCCCGACCACATCCATCCGCTCTGGTCGGTGCCGCGGCTCGTGCTCGACAACCTCGGCAACGTCGTGCAGGACCACACCTGCACCCGCTGCCACAGTCCCGTGGACGCGATGGGCGCCGTGCGGGTGCCGGCCGGGCAGCTCGATCTCTCCGGCGGCGCGTCACCCGACGAAGCCGATCACCTCGTGTCGTACCGCGAGTTGCTGTTCCCGGACAATGCGCAGGCAGTTAACATGGGCGCGCTGCAGGACCTGGCGGTAGAGGTCGAACCGTCGATGACCGCCGCGGGTGCGACTGACTCGGCCGCGTTCTTCGGCCGCTTCGATGCGGGCGGGACGCACGCGGCCTGGCTGACGACCGCGGAGCTGCGGTTGATCGCCGAGTGGCTGGACATTGGTGGGCAGTATTACAACGACCCGTTCGCGGCTCCGGTCAATTGAAGTCATGTCACGGCTCGCGGCCTGCGGGCTGCTGATCTTTCTGGCGATGATGACGGCGGCCCGGGCCGAGGGGCCGAGCGTGACCGTCGCCGACCCGTTCCTCGAGCTGCGCACCGGGCCCGGCCGCGGCTACCCTGTGTTCCACGTCGTCGAGCGCGGTGAGACCGTGCGGGTCGATGCGCGGCGCACCGACTGGTTCCAGGTCGTGGACGCCGGCGGGCGCGAGGGCTGGGTGCACAAGGCGCAGATGGCCGAGACGCTGCTGCCCGCGGGCGTGAAGCTCGAGTTCGACGACCCGGCGCGCGAGGACTTCGGCACGCATCGGCGCGAGGCCGGGCTCCTGCTCGGCGACTACGGCGGCGCGAACGTGGTCACGGTGTACGGAGCCTGGGCCTTCAACGAGCACCTCGCCGCCGAGCTCGCGCTGTCGCACATCCTCGGCAACTTCTCGGACGGCCAGTACGTGACGATCGGCGTGACGCACGTGCCGCTGCCCGAGTGGCGCATACAGCCGTTCCTGTCGATCGGCACCGGCGTGATCCGCATAGAGCCGGAGGGCACGCTGGTCGGCTCCGACATACGCACCGACCAGGTCGCGTACGCCGGCATCGGCGTGCGGGCCTATATCGCCCGCCGCTTCATCGTGCGCGGCGAGGTCAAGGAATACGTGGTCTTCACGGACCGCGACGAGAACGAGGAAGACACCGAATGGAAAATCGGATTCGCATTCTTCTTTTGAGCGCGGTCATCCTGGCCTCGGGCTGCTCGTACATGCCCTGGCGCAAGGACGCACCCGTCGAGCCCCCGCCCCCGCCGGAGGCCGGCGAGGCGCCCGCCGTGATCGACCCGCGGGTCGAGCGCCGCGCGGCCGAGGCCCCGAAGATCGACACCGAGAACTGGGAGGCCGGCGTGTATGTCGGCTCCCTCTCGGTCGAGGACTTCGAGGTGAACATCGCCTACGGCGCGCGCATCGCCTACCACCTCAGCGAGGATTTCTTCGCCGAGGCCCTCGTGGGCACGAGCGACGCGGGACTCTCCAGCTTCGAGCGGCTCTCGGGCGGCGCGCCGCTTTTGACGGACAGTGAGAGGCAATTCACTTATTACAGCCTCGGATTCGGCTGGAATGCGCTACCGGGCGAGATTTTCCTCGGCGGCGAGCGCGCGTACAACAGCGCGTTCTACCTGACGTTAGGAGCCGGTGCGACGCGCTTCGCGGGCGCCGACCGCTTCACGATCACGGCGGGCGCCGGGGTCCGGGTGCTGTTCAGGGACTGGCTCGCGGCGCACCTCGACATGCGCGACCACATCCTGGACGTCGACGTGTTCGGCGCGAACAAGTCGACCCACAACTACGAGGCGACGCTGGGCCTCACGGCATTCTTCTGAGGAGGAGACGATGAAGACGATCTGCAGTCTCCGTGTCGCGGCGCTGGCCGCGGCGATGCTCGCGACGGCCTGGCCGGCGGCAGCCACCGACGGCGCCGTGCCCGCGCCCGCGTTCACGCTCGAGAGCCGCGGGGGCAAGCCGGTCTCGCTCGCGGACCTCAAGGGCCAGGTCGTGATGATCAACTTCTGGGCCAGCTGGTGCGGCCCCTGCCGCAAGGAATTTCCGGCGCTCGACCAGATCTACGCCAAGTACAGGCCGATGGGCTTCACGCTGGTCGCGATCAACGTCGAAAGCGAGCGGGCGGACGCGGAGAAATTCCTCGCCGCGACGCCCGCGAGCTTCCCGATCCTCTTCGACCCCGAGAACGTCGTCAGCGGCAAGTACGGCGTCAGCGCCATGCCGACCACGATCCTCGTCGACCGGCAGGGCCTCGTGCGCTGGCAGCACCGCGCGTACAAGCCCGGCGACGAGGCGAAGTACATCGAGCAGATCCGCGCGGCGCTCCGGGAGAAGGCATGAGCGCCGCCCGCATCGCAGCGGCACTGCTGCTCTTCGCCGCGGCGAGCGGATGCTCGCGCGTCGAGCCTTGGGTGAAGCCGTACGAGCGCGAGAACCTCGCCGACCCCATCATGGCCTGGGATCGCGACCCGGTCTCCTCCTCCTACATGCGGCACGTGTACGACTCGCGCGAGGGCGCGCGCGGTGCGAACGGCGGTGCCGGCGGCGGCTGCGGATGCAACTGATCCGCGCCATCGCGGTTGCGGCATTGCTGCTGCCGGCGGTGGCGCCGGCCGCCGTGCTGCCCGACGACCGTGCCGACCTCCTGTACCACTACTACGACGGGGGCGGCGTCACCATCGACGGGCCGTCGCTGCTCGTGCGCAAGAAGTTCGCCGAGAAGTACGCGGTCAACGCGAGCTACTACGTCGACATGGTCTCCTCGGCCTCGATCGACGTCATCACGACGGCGAGCCCCTACGAGGAGGAGCGCACGCAGTACGGCGTCGGCTTCGAGTACCTGCGCGGCAAGGTCACCTACGCCGCGTCCTTCAGCAACTCGAACGAGAACGACTACAACGCGGACACCGCGAGCCTCTCGATCAGCCAGGACATGTTCGGCGACCTGACGACCGTGTCGCTGATCTTCTCGCGCGGCTGGGACGACGTGACGCGCCGCGGCGACTCGATCTTCGAGGACAGCGTGGACCGGCGCATCTACGGCGTCGACATCTCGCAGATCGCGACCAAGAACCTCGTCCTCGGCCTGGCGTTCGAGACGATCACCGAGGAGGGCTTCCTCAACAACCCGTACCGCCAGGTGCGCTACGTCGACCCGGACGCGGCACTCGGCTATTCCTACCAGGCCGAGGTCTACCCGCGCACGCGCACGGGCAATGCGCTGTCGCTGCGCGGGCGCTGGTACCTGCCGTACCGCGCGGCCTTCCAGGGCGACTACCGCTTCTACACGGATACCTGGGACATCCGCGGGCACACCGCCGAGCTGTCGTACACGCACCCGCTCGACGACACCTGGACGTTCGACGTGCACTACCGCTTCTACACGCAGGACGCGGCTGAGTTCTATTCGGACCTGTACCCGCGCCGGGACTTCCAGAACTTCCTCGCGCGGGACAAGGAACTCGCCTCGATGCAGAGCCACACGGTCGGCTTCGGCGTCGCCTACGAGTTCAAGTCGCCGAAGCTTTCCTTCCTCGACCGGTCGTCGCTGAACCTGCGCTACGACCGGATCCGCTTCGACTACGACGACTTCCGCGACCTGCGCGTGACGGACGTCCCGCCGGGCACCGAGCCCCTCTATACCTTCGACGCGGACGTCATCCGCTTCTTCTTTTCTGGCTGGTTCTAGCGCCCATCGCGGAGGGGTCAGACCCCTTCGTTCCTACGGCGGCGCCAGCCCCTTCGAGTAGACCACCCGCCCGTCCGCCATCACGACCACGGCGTCGCAGTCCGCCCGCGCCTCCACGATCGGCAGCCCGCGCTCCGGGCCCAGGATGAAAACGCTCTTCGTCAGCCCCTCCGCCAGGGTCGACTCGGGCGCGATGATCGTCACGCTGCGCACGCCGTGCGGGCTCTTGCCGGTCTTGGGGTCGATGATGTGGTGGTAGCGGACGCCGCCTTCCTCGAAGAAGCGCTCGTAGTCGCCGGAGGTCGAAATCGCGGCGTCCTCGAGCGGTATGCGCGCGATGATGCGCTCGCGGTCGTCCGGGTGGCGGATGCCGACGACCCAGGGGCGGCCGCGCCGGTCGCCGAGGATCCGGCTGTCGCCGCCGGCCGTGACCGTCGCCTGCCGGATCCCGCGCGCCGCCAGGAGCGCGATGCTGGAGTCGACGGCGTGGCCCTTGGCAATGCCGCCGAGGTCGATGCGCACCCCGGGCCGCAGGAAGCGGATGGTCGAAGCGGCCTGGTCCACCACCACGTGGCGCCAGTTGACGGCCGGGAGGGCCGCCGCGATCTGGGCATCGGTCGGGTGCACGCCCGCCCGGTAGTCGTACAGGTACCCGACGCTCGCATAGGTGACGTCGAAGGCGCCGCCCGACATCTCGGAGAACTGCAGCGCCCGGGCGACCAGCCGCGCGAGCTCCGCATCCACCCGCACCGGCCCCGCGGCGGCGTCGCGATTCACGCGCGAGAGCTGGCTCTCCGGCTTGTAGGTGGACATCAGCGCGTCGATGCGGTGCATCTCGGCGATCACCGCGTCGATCGCCTTCGTCGCCTCGGCCGGGTCGTCATGCCAGACCTCGACGGCGATGCGCGTCCCCATGATCGCCTCCTCGCGCGCGTGCCACTCGGCGCGAGCGGCGGCGGCGAAGGCGAAAAGCAGCGTGACCGCGAGGCAGAAACGGCGCATCATGTCGCCCCAGTGTGGACGATGACTCGACCGTCGCACAACGGATACACCAACGACACTCCCGCCACGACCGGAACCTGTCACCCTGCGTGCGGTCTTTCCGGGTGGGGGCCCAGAACAGGAATGACATCATGAAGCTGATTTCGAAACTCCTTGGCGCGTTGCTCGCCGCCGGGCTGATCGCGCTGCCGGCGCAGGCCGCGACCGACGAGGAGGCGATGATCGAGCGCTCGATGACGGTGCTGACCGAGCTCCAGGCGATCCAGGACACGCGGATCCCGGACCTCCTGCTCTCCCGCGCCGAAGGCATCATCATCCTGCCGGCCAACGTGAAGGTCGGCTTGATCTTCGGGGCTCGCTTCGGCAATGGCGTGATGCTGGTGCGCAACGCCGACCGCAGCTGGAGCAACCCGGTGTTCGTCTCGTCCGGCGGCGGCAGCTGGGGATTCCAGGCGGGCGGCCAGGTTTCCGACATCGTGCTCGTGCTCACGACGCGCGAGAGCGTCGAGGGCATCACCGACGGCAAGCTGACGCTCGGCGCCGACGCGTCGGTCGCCGCTGGGCCGGTAGGCCGCACGGCCATGGCATCGACCAGCGTCACCTTCGACGCCGAGGTTTATGCCTACTCCAAGTCGCAGGGCCTGTTCGCCGGGGTGTCCCTCGAGGGCAACGGCATCTTCATCTGGAAGAAGGCGAACAAGCGCTTCTACGACGATCCCAGCGCGGCGAACATCCTTGCCAGCAAGACACCGGCACCCGCGCCGGCGCCGGCCCTCGTCGCGGAAGTCACGAAGATCACGACCGGCGCAACGTCGGCGGTCGCGGAGGAACAGGCCGCTAAGGCCACGGACCCGGCGACGGCGCCGCCTCCGACCGAGGCCAAGACCTATCCGTTGCCGGATGCCGAGCCGGGCACGGAGCCGCCCGGCACCTGACCCACGGCATGGCCGTCGCCCACCCGCACAACCTGAACCAACCGCCTCCGCCCTCGCGGCCCTACGGCATCCGCGCAAGCCTGCGCGCACGCGATCCATTCGTACGCCTGGTGGGCGTCGGCTGGCAGAAGTTCCACTGGTTCGCCACCGAGCGCGAGCGGGACGCGGCCTTCGACGACATGGCGGCGCGCCACCTGTACTCGCGGCGAGGCGACGAGCCTTCCGTCATCTACGAGAAGGTCGACCAGCCCGGCTGAGCCGCCGCGTCAGCGCACGCGACCGAGCAGCAGGTAGAAGGACCGGTCGCCTCCCTCGCCGAAGCCCGCGGCGAGGTATACCGGTCCGAGCAGCGTGTCGAAACCCAGGAATGCCGAGCCGTTGAAGAGCGCCGAGTCGACGCTGACGTCGCTCCGGCGTTGCCACACGTTGCCGAGCTCGAGCGACATGCCGAGGTAGGTCGGCACGTCGAACAGCCCGTCGCTGCCGCTGCCGATCCGGCGATAGGCGATCGCGCGCGCGATGCCGAAGTGCGGGCCGCTGACCTGGTCCGGCGCGAGGCCGGACAGGTCGAACAAGCCGCCGAGCATGAAGAAATCCTGGACCTGGTCGAGCGGGCCCGAGACGTGCGCACCGCCGGCCGCCGAGAGGATCAGCGTGTTGCGCCCGAGCGAGCGCGCGTGCGTCCAGTCGAAAGCGATCCGGTCGGCGCGGGCGTCCGCGCCGAGCCCCTCGCGCGGGGCATTCCACTGGAGCGTGAACAGCTCGCCGTCGCGCGGAAAATACACGTCGTCGAGGAGGTCGACGCTGAAGCGCGCCATCAGCTCGCCGCGGTCGAAGCGGTCTCGCGGCGGCAGGGCCGGGTCGTCCGGGTCGCCCACCAGCAGGTGGCGGTTGCCCTCGCCATAGATGACGCCGGCGCGCAGCTCGCCCCAGCTGCCGAATTCCCGGCCGAAGTCGAGCTCGGCTTCCTCGTTGGCCACGCGGTATTCCGCGATGCGCTTGTCGCCGTCGAAGATGTTCAGGTTCTGCCGCTCGACCGTGAGCCGCGGCACCACGAACCAGTTCGAGGTGTATCCGATCGGCTGGTAGAACTCGGTGCGGAACAGGGGGTTGATGCCGACCTGGAGGTCGGTCTGCCACTCCGCCCCGTAGGGGTTGACCTCCGTCACCTGCGCGCGCACGCCCGCGCTGAAGCTGTTGCCGCCCTCGAAGTCGTCCTGGAGCTCGAGGCCGAAGCGCAGGAAGTTGGGGCCCCAGCTCTTGCGCCGCGCGCTGACTTCGATGCCGGTGAGGACGCCCTCGCGCACCAGGCGGTAGTCCAGCGCCTCGAAGTTGTCGCTGCCGTAGAAATGCGAGAGGCGCTCGTCCATCTCCTCGGGATCGAGTGGCTGGCCGATCACGGGGCCGAGCTCCGCCTGGATGCGCTCGCCGTACCGCTCGGATCGCTTGTCGGTACGCACGAAGTGCACGACCGGGCCTTCCGGCTCGCGGCCGCTGCGCGCCGCGAGGTAGTCCTGCCACTCGGGATCGCCGACGGAAAGGCGGGCGAGCCGTTCCGCGGTCGCGCGCATGGCAGCGAGCCCGAGGCCGATCGTGCTCTTCGCCGCCGCAAAGTCCGTCGACTGGACGTTCCTGAGATCCGGCTCGATCAGCACGTCGTCGGGGGACAGGAGCGCGCGCTGCCGCAGCGTCTCGCGCTGCATCATGATCGTGACGGCCTGGTTCGACACCGCGAGCGCGGAGGTCAGCTCCTTGCGGCCCACCGGCTGGAATCCGACGTCCACCGCGATGACGATATCGACGCCCATGCCCTTGGCGACGTCCACCGGCAGGTTCTCGACGATGCCGCCGTCCACGAGCAGGCGGCCGTCGACTTCGACCGGCGCGAACACGCCGGGAGCGGACATGCTGGCCCGCATCGCGGACGTGAGGTCTCCGCCGGCGAGAACGATGCGCGCGCCGGTCTCGAGGTCCGCGGCCACGGCGCGGAATGGGGTCGGCAGCTCGTCGAAGTTCTCGACGGCGGCGACCGGCATCGTCTCCAGGCGCAGCGTCTGCGTCAGGCGCTGCCCCTGGATCAGGCCGCGCGGCACGCGGAAGCTCCCGCCCGAGATGCCGAGCGGGAAGCGAACGAGGAACTCGCGGTCGTCCTGCTTGCGGCGGAAGTTGAGCGTGTTGCGCGCCGGCCGGTCGCGGAAGGCGGCGCTCCAGTCGATGCCGCGCATCAGCGCGTCGATCTCGTCCGCCGTCATGCCCGAGGCGTAGAGGCCGCCGACGACCGCACCCATGCTCGTGCCCGCGATGGCATCCACCGGGATGCGCAGCTCCTCGAGCGCCTGCAGCACGCCGACGTGCGCGAGGCCGCGCGCACCGCCCCCGGACAGCACCAGCCCGATGCGGGGGCGTGCCGGTTCCTCCGCGGCTGCCGGCGGCTGCGCCGACTGCTGGGCGGCCGCCGGCAGAGATGCGATCGTCAGGCAAAATAGCGCGAAAAAGCGGAACATCGAGGCATTATATGCATGCGACCGCCGCATCGCGCCGCACGATAGCGCTGCTCGCGAGCCTCGTCGCTCTGCGGGCCGGCGCCGGGACGCTCGAGGAAGTGATCGTCACCGCGACGCGGAGCCCGGTCGCGCTCGCCGCGTATCCGGGCAGCGCGACGCGCATCGACGCGACGGCCACGGCGCTCGTCGGCGCGACGCACGCATCGGAGCTCGTCAACCGCGCCGCGGGTGCGATGATCCAGCGCGGCAGCGGCGAGGAGTCCCTGACGGCACTGCGATCGCCGGTGCTGACGGGCGCGGGCGCCTGCGGCGCCGTGCTCGTGCTGGAGGACAGCATCCCGATCCGGCCGGTCGGCACCTGCAACGTGAACGAGCTGTTCGAAGTCAACCTCGACCAGGCCGCGGCCGTCGAGGTGCTGCGCGGCCCCGGAAGCGTGCTCTACGGATCGAGCGCAGTGCACGGCATCATCAACGTCATCCCGCCCTCGGCCGCGGAGATCCCGGGCTTCGGCGCTTCGCTCGAGGGCGGCAGCGACGACTGGCGCCGTCTGCGGCTCGCGGCGTCGCGCGACCGTGACGACGGCGGTGCCGGCTTGGTGATGCAGGCGACCGACGACGGCGGCTGGCGCGACGCGTCGGGCTTCGAGGAGCAGAAGCTGAATGCCGTGTGGCAGGGGCGCGGGGGCGACGGCGCGCTCAAGGTCGCGCTTTCCGGCTCGAACCTCGACCAGGAGACGGCGGGCTTCATAATCGGCGAGGACGCCTATCGCGATCCCGCCATCGCGCGCTCGAATCCGGATCCGGAGGCGTACCGCAACGCAACCTCGCTGCGCCTCGCCGCGCAATACAGCGGTCCCGATGGCGGCGCGATGCGCGCATACCTGCGCAGCTCCCGCATGGACTTCCTGCAGCACTTCCTGCTGGGCCAGCCGATCGAGGAGAACGGCCAGGACAGCGGCGGCGTGATGCTCTCAGTCACGCGGGACGCGGGCGGCGGCACGCTGGCGGCCGGCCTCGACGCGGAGCTCGCGAGGAGCAAGCTCCTGCAGTACCAGGCCGGCCCCACCACGGACGGCCCGCCCGAGGCGAATGTCATCCGCCCCGCGGGCAAGCATTACGACTACGCGGTCGACTCGGCCGTCATTGCGGCCTACGCCAGCTGGCACCGCCCGCTCGCGACGCGCTGGGCCTTCGAGGCCGGCGTCCGCGTCGAGCACGCGCGCTACGACTACGACAACCGCATGATCGCCGGCAACACGGACGAGAACGGCGTGCCCTGCCCCGGCGGCTGCCTGTACGCGCGTCCGGCCGACCGCTCGGACGATTTCACGAACCTGGCGCCGCGCCTCGGCCTCGTGTGGAGCGCGACGGATGCGACGACGGTTTATGCCTCGCTCGCGCGCGGGTTCCGCGCGCCGGAGGCGACGGAGCTGTATCGGCTGCAGCGGCAGCAGTCGGTGGCCGACCTTGATTCCGAGACGGCGGATTCGCTGGAGCTGGGCATGCGCTGGCGGTCCGCCGCGTTCTCGGCGGACGTTGCCGTATTCCACATGGACAAGCGCGACGTGATCCTGCGCGACTCGGCGGGCTTCAACGTGAGCGGCGGCCGCACGCGGCACGTCGGCGTCGAATACCAGGCGGACTGGGCCTTCCTGGAGGCGTGGACGCTCTCGGCTGCAGGCACATTCGCGGACCACGAGTACCGCTTCAACGCCGCTGTCGAGCAGGGCGAGGTGATCACCTCCGGCAACGACGTCGACACGGCGCCGCGCGACATCCACGGCCTGCGGTTGCGGCACGACAGCACCTGGCTCGAGGCGGAGCTCGAGTGGCTCTGGGTGGGCGCCTACTGGGCGAATGCCGCCAACACGGCACGCTACGGCGGGCACGACGTGGGGAACCTGCGCGTCAGCTTCGAGCCGGTTCGGAACTGGCTCGTGTCGCTGCGCGTCACCAACCTCGCGGACGGCCCGTATGCCGACCGCGCGGACTTTGCCTTCGGCGACTACCGCTACTTCCCGGGCAGGGGTCGCGCATACTTCGCGGAACTCGGCTGGCGTAAGGACTGACCATGCAGATTGGACCGATGACACTCACCGCGCTCGCGGGCGCGTCCCTCGCCGTCCAGGTCGGGATGAACGCCACGATGCGCGGGCATGCGGGATCCGCGATGGCGGCGGCGCTCGTGAACTTCGCCGTCGGGACCCTGTTCCTGCTCGGTGTCGTGCTGCTGGGAAGGAACTCCATCGCCGCCGTCGCCGGCGTCGGCGCCGCGCCGTGGTGGGCCTGGGGCGCCGGCATCCTGGGCGGGCTCTACATCGCGGCCTCCGCCGCCTTCGGGCCGATGATCGGCGGCGCGACCTTCCTCGCGCTGATCGTCGCCGGCCAGATGGTCGCGGCGCTCGCGCTCGACCACTACGGCCTGCTCGGCTTCCCCGTGCGGCCGCTTGACGCCTGGCGAATCGGCGGCGCCCTCCTCGTCATCGCCGGCATGTTCCTCCTCGCCCGGCAATAAGAGGGGACAGAGCCATTTTTAATGGAGGGGTCAGACCCCTTCATATTCGCGGAGGGGTCTGACCCCTTCAGTTTGGTTGCTGTTGGGTGATGCAGTGGATGTTGCCGCCGCCGAGCAGGATCTCGCGCGCGGGTACGCCGATCACCTTGCGGCGCGGGAACATCCGCGCAATCGCGGCCTTCGCGGCCCGGTCGGTGCGCGCATCGAGCAGCGGCATCACGATGTGCCGGTTCGAGATGTAGAAGTTGACGTAAGAGCCGGCCAGGCGGTCGCCGCAACGACGGGGCTTGCACTCTTCCGAACGCGCGATACCCGCCGCCTCCGCTTCGGTCATGTAGAGCGGTCCCGGCTGAAGCAGCTTGTGAACCTTGAGCCGCCGGCCGCGCGCATCCTTTGCCTTCGCGAGGACCTCGTAGGCGGCACGCGAGATGTCGTACTGCGGGTCCTCCGGGTCATCGGACCAGGTGAGCACGACTTCGCCCGGGCGCACGAAACAGCACAGGTTGTCGACGTGCCCGTCAGTTTCGTCGTTGAACACGCCGCGGCCGAGCCAGATGATCTCGCGCACGCCGAGGTAACGCTCGAGCAGGCTCTCGATCTGCCCGCGCCGCAGCGCCGGGTTGCGGTTCGGGTTCAGCAGGCATTCCTCGGTCGTGAGCAGCGTGCCCTGCCCGTCCACGTGGATCGCGCCGCCCTCGAGGATGAACGGCGCGCGGTAGCGCGGCTTCGCCTCGACCTCGAGCACCTTGGCCGCGACCTGGTCGTCCAGGCTCCAGTCCGAATACAGCCCGCCGCCCTTGCCACCCCAGGCATTGAACATCCAGTCGACGCCGCGCACGCGGCGATACCGGTCCACGACGAAGGTCGGGCCCACGTCGCGCATCCACGCGTCGTTCGAGGAGATTTCGACGACGCGCACGGCCGCCGGCAGCATCGCGCGGGCCGCCTCGAACTGGGCGGCGGACACGCCCATCGTCACCCGCTCGCTCTTCGCGATCGCCGCCGCCACCGCTGCATACGCGCGCTGCGCCGGCGCGGCGCCATCGCGCCAGTTGTCCGCGCGCTCCGGCCACAGCATCCAGCAACCCGCATGCGGTTCCCATTCCGCGGGCATCCGGAAACCGTCTTTCGCGGGCGTCGGCATGGCGGCGATTCTACGCGACGGGGTGATATCATTCGCACATGAGCGAAAAAATCAGCATTTCGAACGGCAGATTGCAGGTTCCCGACCATCCGGTCATTCCCTTCATCGAGGGCGACGGCACCGGCCCCGACATCTGGCGCGCAAGCGTGCGCGTGCTCGACGCGGCGGTGAAGAAGGCCTACGGCGGCAAGCGCGAGATCGAGTGGAAGGAGGTCTACGCCGGCGAGAAGGCGAACAAACTCGTGAACACCTGGCTGCCCGACGAGACGGTCGCGGCCTGCCGCGAGTACCTCGTCTCCATCAAGGGACCGCTCACGACGCCGATCGGCGGCGGCATCCGCTCGCTGAACGTGGCGCTCCGCCAGATGCTCGACCTGTACGTCTGCCTGCGCCCTGTGCGCTGGTTCAAGGGCGTGCCCTCCCCCGTGCGCACGCCCGAGAAGGTCGACATGGTGATCTTCCGCGAGAACACGGAGGACATCTACGCGGGCATCGAGTTCGAGGCCGGATCTCCGGAGAACGCAAAAGTCCTCGCGTTCCTCAAGGAGCAGTTCCCGAAGTTCTACGGGAAGATCCGCTTCCCCGACTCGAGCGGCATCGGCATCAAGCCGGTCTCGCGCGAAGGCACGGAGCGGCTCGTGCGCGCGGCGATCGAGTACGCGACCGCCAACAAGCGCAAGAGCCTCACCTTCGTGCACAAGGGCAACATCATGAAGTTCACGGAAGGCGCCTTCCGGAACTGGGGCTACGCGCTCGCCGAGAAGGAGTTCGCCGCGCAGACCTACACCTGGGACCAGTGGGAGCGCAC
>DATEEF010000040.1:0-17772 GCA_035281265.1 Steroidobacteraceae bacterium | reverse complement strand
GCGGCGCCAGCTCGAACGCAACCTCGAGCGCGCCGCCCAGGCCGCGGGCGCGGTCTAGGAGGAGCGATGACGCAGCCCCTGCAAGGACGGCATGCACTCGTCACCGGCGGCGGGCGCGGCATCGGCGCCGCGATCGCCGCTGCACTCGCTGCCGCGGGTGCGCGGGTGACCCTGCTCGGGCGCACGACGGCGGAGCTCGAGGCAACCGCGGCGGCGCTGCCGGGCGGTGCGCGCGCGGTCAAGGCCGACGTGACGGATGCGCGGCAGGTGAAGCGCGCCTTCGCCGAGGCGCGCGACGCGGCCGGCGAGATCTCCATCCTCGTCAACAACGCGGGGCTCGCGAAGAGCCGGCCGCTGGCGAAGAGCGACGAGGCCTTCTGGCGCGCGATGCTCGACGTGAACCTGACCGGAGCCTTTCACTGCACGCACGCGGCGCTGCCCGCGATGCTCGCGGCGAACTGGGGCCGCATCGTCAGCGTGTCGAGCACGGCGGGCCTGCGCGGCTATGCCTACTGCACGGCCTACTGCGCGGCGAAGCACGGACTGCTCGGCTTCACGCGTGCCCTCGCGCTCGAGGTCGCGACGGCCGGCATCACCGTCAATGCCGTCTGTCCCGGCTTCACCGACACCGGCGTCGTGCGCGACGCGGTGCGCGCGATCAGCGAGCAGTCCGCCCGCAGCGAATCGGAGGCGCGGCAGACGCTCATCTCCTTCAACCCCCAGCAGCGCTTCGTCGAGCCGGAGGAGGTCGCGAACGCGGTGCTCTGGCTCTGCAGCCCCGGCAGCGAGAGCGTGAACGGGCAGGGCATCGCCGTCGCGGGCGGCGAGGTGACCTGATGGCCACGCGCGCCACGGATGCCGAGACCCGCCTGATGCGGGACGACCACACGGCGATCCGCCTGTGGCTGCGCATGCTGGCGACGAACCGCCTGGTGGAGACGCGCACGCGGCGCCTGCTGCAGGAGCGCTACGCGACGACGCTGCCGCGCTTCGACCTGATGGCGCAGCTCGAGCGCGCGCCGAAGGGACTCAAGATGGGCGAGCTGTCGCGGCGCATGATGGTGACCGGCGGCAACGTCACGGGCATCACGGACCTGCTGGAGAAGGAAGGGCTCGTCGAGCGCGCGGCGGACCCGGCGGACCGCCGCGCGACGCTCGTGCGGCTGACGGGGGCGGGCCGCCGGGCGTTCGCGGCGATGGCCGAGGAGCACGAGCGCTGGATCGTCGAATCCTTCCGTGCCCTGTCGGGCCGCGAGATGGCGACGATGGCGGCGCTGCTGGCGCGGCTCAAGACGCATGTCCGATCACTCGAGGACCAGGCATGAAAACCGAGATACCGGACCTGACCGGCTACCAGGCGAAGAATTTCCTGTGGCGCGTCGAGAACCGCGTCGCGCACCTGACGCTCAACCGGCCGGACCGGAAGAACCCGCTCACCTTCAAGTCCTACGCGGAGCTGCGCGACCTCTTCCGGCTGCTGCACGAGGGCGGCGGCGTGCGCGCCGTGGTCGTGGACGGCGCGGGCGGCAACTTCTGCTCGGGCGGCGACGTGCACGAGATCATCGGCCCGCTCACCAAGATGGACGAGAAGGGCCTGCTCGAGTTCACGCGCATGACGGGCGACCTCGTGCGCGCGATGCGCGCCTGCCCGCAGCCGATCATCGCGGCGATCGACGGCACCTGCGCGGGCGCGGGCGCCATGCTCGCGCTCGCCTCGGACTTCCGGCTCGCGACGCCGGCCGCGAAAACGGCGTTCCTGTTCGTGCGCGTCGGGCTCGCCGGCTGCGACATGGGCGCCTGCGCACTGCTGCCGCGGCTGATCGGCCAGGGCCGCGCGGCGGAGCTGCTCTACACGGGCCGCGCCTTCGACGCCGCGGAAGGCGAGCGCATCGGGTTCTTCAACGCCGTGCATCCGCAGGACGAGCTGCTGCCGGCGGCGATGAAGCTCGCGGGGGAGATCGCGGCCGGGCCGACGCTCGCCCACGCCCTCACGAAAAAGATGCTGCACCTCGAGTGGAACATGGGCGTCAACGAGGCGATCGACGCCGAAGCGCGCGCCCAGGCCGGGCTCATGAGGACGAACGACTTCCGCCGCGCCTTCGAGGCGTTCTCGGCGAAGAGGAAGCCCGTCTTCGAGGGGGACTGATGGACCGACACGCCGACCGATTCCAGTGGCCGTTCTTCGGCGAGGAGCACCGCCGGCTCGCGGAGGAAGCCCGGGCCTGGGCCACCGAAAAGCTCGCAGATCGCGCGCACCCGGACGGCCGCGCCGCGGTCGATGCACGCTGCCGCGAGCTGGTCGCCGCGCTCGGCAAGGCGGGTTTCCTGAAATACTGCCTGCGCGCCGCCGACGGCGGCGTCTCCACCGAGCTCGATGCGCGCTCGCTCTGCGTGCTGCGCGAGGCCCTCGCGTACGGCGACGGGCTCGCCGATTTCGCCTTCGCCATGCAGGGCCTCGGCAGCGCACCCATCTCGCTCGCCGGCAGCGCCGAGATGCGCTCGCTGTGGCTCCCGCGAGTCGCGGCCGGGACCTCCATCGCGGCGTTCGCGCTGTCCGAGCCCGGCGCGGGCTCCGACGTCGCCGCGATTGAAACGGCCGCCCGGCACGACGGGCCGCAGTTCGTGCTGAACGGCGAGAAGACCTGGATCAGCAACGGCGGCATCGCGGACTTCTACGTGGTGTTCGCCCGCACCGCGCCGGGCAGCCGCCGGCCGGACGGCAGCGTCTCGGCCGAGGGCATCAGCGCCTTCCTGGTCAAGCCCGGCGACTCCGGCTTCACGATCGCGGAGCGCATCGACGCGATGGCGCCGCATCCGCTGGCGCGGCTCGCGCTCGAGGACTGCCGCATCCCGGCGGCACGGCTCATCGGCGCGGAGGGCGAGGGCTTCAAGATCGCGATGCGCACGCTCGACGTGTTCCGCACCTCGGTCGCCGCCGCGGCCTGCGGCTTCGCGCGGCGCGCGCTCGACGAGGCGCTCGACCACGCACGGGCGCGCGGGATGTTCGGGCGCCAGCTCGCGGATTTCCAGCTGACCCAGGCGGCGCTCGCCGAGATGGCGACCGCCCTCGATTCGGCGATGCTGCTCACGTTCCGGGCGGCGTGGATGCGCGACACGGGCCGCGGCTTCACGGGGGCGGCCGCCATGGCAAAGCTCGCGGCGACGGAGGGCGCGCAGGCGATCATAGACCGCGCGCTGCAGATGTTCGGCGGGCGCGGCGTCGTGCACGGCGCGGTCGTCGAGCGCCTGTACCGCGAGATCAGGGCGCTTCGGATCTACGAGGGCGCGAGCGAGGTGCAGAAGCTCATCGTCGCGCGGGAGCTGCTGAAATGAGCCGCGAGATACTGCAGCCGCCGGGCTGGGCGCGGCCTCGCGGCTACGCGAACGGCGTCGCCGCGGAGGGGCGGCAGGTGTTCGTCGCCGGCCAGATCGGCTGGGACGCCGAGCAGCGCTTCGTGAGCGACGACTTCGCGCTGCAGACGCGGCAGGCGCTCTCGAACATCATCGA
Source organism: Steroidobacteraceae bacterium (assembly GCA_035281265.1). Lineage (GTDB taxonomy): Bacteria > Pseudomonadota > Gammaproteobacteria > Steroidobacterales > Steroidobacteraceae > SCUD01. Next base: position 14,264 of record DATEEF010000040.1, on the reverse strand, counting down.
CGTGCTCGCGTGCGCCGGGGCCGGACCGCGCAATGTCGTGCGTCTTACCTGGTACGTCACCAGCCGGGACGAGTACAACGGCGCCCTGGCGGAGATCGGCGCGATCTACCGCGAGCTCTTCGGCAGGAATTTCCCTGCCATGTCCGTCGTCATCGTCGCAGGCCTCCTCGAGCCGCGGGCCAAGGTGGAGATCGAGGCGACCGCCGTCATCGGGTAGCTTCCGGGCGCAGGATCAGCGCGGCGAGCGGCGGAAGCGTCAGGACGAGCGAGCAGTCCTGGCCCGCGTGGGGCACCGGCTCGGCGTGGACGAGGCCCGCATTGCCGACGTTGCTTCCGCCGTAGGCTGACGCATCCGAATTGAGCAGCTCGCGGTAGGCGCCGCCGCCAGGGACACCGATGCGATAGCCCTGGCGGACGACCGGCGTGAAGTTCAGCGCCACGACGACGAACTCGGCGCCCGCGCGGCGCACGAACGACACCACCGATTGCCCGCTGTCCGAGCAGTCGATCCAGGCAAAGCCTTCCGCGTCGAAATCGTGCCGGTGCAGGGCGGGCTCGCCGCGATGCAGCAGGTTGAGGTCGCGCACCAGGCTCTGCACGCCGGCGTGGCGCGGGTCGCGCAGTGCCGGCCAGTCCGGCCCGAGCTCGTGGCTCCACTCGCCGCGCTGGCCGAATTCCTGCCCCATGAACAGGAGCTTCTTGCCGGGGTGGGTCCACTGGTACGCGAGCAGCAGGCGCAGGTTCGCGAACTGCTGCCAGTCGTCGCCGGGCATCCTGCCGATGAGCGATCCCTTGCCGTGCACGACTTCGTCGTGCGACAGCGGCAGCACGAAGTTCTCGCTGAAGGCGTAGAGCTGGCTGAACGTCAGCAGTCGATGGTGATAGCGGCGGTGCACCGGGTCGCGGCGGAAGTAGTCGAGGGTGTCATGCATCCAGCCGAGGTTCCACTTCATCGAGAAGCCGAGCCCCCCGGCATGCGTCGGCCGCGTGACCAGCGGCCAGGCGGTGGACTCCTCCGCGATCACGACCGCGCCCGGGTGGCGCTCGTGCACGACGTGGTTGAGTTCGCGCAGGAAGCGGACGGCGTCGAGGTTCTCGCGGCCACCGCTCTCGTTCGGCAGCCATTCGCCGGGCTTGCGCGAATAGTCGAGGTACAGCATGGAGGCGACGGCGTCCACGCGCAGCCCGTCGGCGTGGTATTCCTCGAGCCAGTGCAGCGCGCTGGCGAGGAGGTAGTTGCGCACCTCGGGCCGGCCATAGTCGTAGATCAGCGTCGACCAGTCCGGGTGTTCGCCGCGGCGCGGGTCGCCGTATTCGTAGAGCGGGCCGCCGTCGTACCAGGCGAGCCCGTGCGCATCGCGGGGAAAATGCGCCGGCACCCAGTCGAGGATCACGCCGAGGCCGCGTCGATGGCACTCGTCGACCAGCGAGCGGAAGTCGTCCGGCGTGCCGTGGCGGCTCGCCGGCGCAAAATTCCCGAGGGTCTGATACCCCCACGAGCCCTCGAACGGATGCTCGCTGACCGGCAGGAGCTCGACGTGCGTGAAGCCGAGATCCGCCGCATACGCCGCGAGTTCGCCGGCGATGTCCCGGTAGTTCAGCCGCCGGCCGCCGTCGCCGCGGCGCCACGAGCCCAGGTGCACCTCGTAGACGGACATCGGCGCGTGCAGCCAGTCGCGGGCGCGCCGCGCCGCGAGCCAGTCGCCGTCCTGCCACGCGTAGGTCGACGGGCCCTCCACCAGGGATGCGTTCTCGGGCGGCGACTGGAACTTGCGCCCGTACGGGTCCGACTTGAGACGCAGCTCGCCGTCGCGGCCCAGGATCTCGAACTTGTAATGCGCGCCCGCCCCGACCCCGGGCAGGAACAGCTCCCAGATGCCGCCGGGATGACGCCTGAGCACGTGACAGCGCCCGTCCCAGCCGTTGAAGTCGCCGACCACGCTGACGCGCCGCGCCCCCGGGGCCCAGGTCGAGAACAGCGTCCCGTCGACGCCGTCCACGCGCCGCGGGTTCGCGCCGAGAAAGCGCCAGGCATGCCAGTGGTGGCCTTCACCGAACACCTGCCGCTCGAAGTCGCTGACCTGCGCCGGGAACGCGTAGGCATCGTGACGGCGGTGACCGACGCCCGCATCGTCGGTCCACTCGAGCTCGTAACGCTCGGGAATGCGCCCCGCCTCGCCGCGCCACACGAAGAGGTCGGTGCGCGGGACGCGCTCGAGGCCAGGGCCGTCCCTGACGGCGAGCGATCGCGTGCGCGGGCTGAAGACGCGAAGCTCGATGCCGCCTGGCACCTCGTGGCGGCCGAGGAACGACGGCGGGTCCGGATGGCGCGCTCCCGACAGGAGCTCCGCCTGGCTGCGCAGCCATCCCACGCTGTCCATGGAACCGGAGCCGCGCGACTTCACCGCAGCCTGCCGTGGCGCGCGAGCGCGGCGCGGGTCCGCGATTCGAGATCATCCGGCCAGCCGGACCAGCGGAACGACCAGCGCCAGTTGCCGCCTGCCCTGCCCGGGCGGTTCATGCGCGCTTCGCGCCCGAGCCCGAGGAGGTCCTGCAGCGGCACGATCGCAAGCGGTGCCGGCGACGACCAGGCGAGATCCACGAGCGCGCGCGGCATGTCGGGATGCGCTTCGCCCAAGGCGCGCGCGACCGCGCTACGCCCGGCGCGAGACAGCCCGCGCCACCAGCCGAGGGTCGTGTCATTGTCATGGGTACCCGTATAGCAAACGGTGTCGGGACCGTGATGCGCGGGCAAGTGGGGATTGTTGCGGCCGCCGTCGAAGGCGAATTGCAGGACGCGCATGCCCGGCAGGCCGAGCTCGCGACGCAGGGACACGACGTTGCGCGTGACGACGCCGAGGTCCTCCGCGACCAGGCGGACGTTTCCCAGCACCGGGCCCAGCGCATCGATGGCCGCGCGCCCGGGACCCCGCACCCAGGCGCCGCCGGCGGCATCGCGCGCGCCCGGCGGCACCCGCCACCAGGCGACCATGCCCCGGAAGTGATCGATCCTCAGCAGGTCGTGGCGCGCGGCCTGGACCTGGAATCTCCGCTTCCACCAGCCGAAGCCGCTCGCCGCCATTTCGCGCCAGCGATAGGGCGGATGTCCCCAGAGCTGGCCGCCAGCCGAGAATGCGTCGGGCGGCACGCCGGTCGACGCGATCAGCCGGCCGTCGCCTTCGACTTCGAAAAGCTCCGGATGCGACCAGACGTCGGCCGAGTCGCGCGCGACGTACAGCGGCACGTCACCGAACAGCCGCACGCCGCGCGCCGCCAGCGCCCGACGAAGCTTCGACCAGGCGGCATCGAAGCGGTACTGCGCGAGGCGCGCGCGCTCGATGCGGCCGGCGAGCCTGCGCTTCGCAGCCGACAGGGCGGCCGGATCGCGGCGGCGCAGTCCTTTCGGCCAGCGCCACCAGCCGGCTCCGCGATGCGCCGCCTTGAGCGCGGCGAACAGCGCCCAGTCGTCGAGCCAGTCCGCGTTGCATTCGCGATAGCGCGCATAGGCGGCGCGGTCGATCGCGCGCATCGCCGGCGCGAATGCGGGGTCGGCGGCGAAGGCCGAGGCCGGCGCGAAGGGGTTGCGTCCGCGCGCACTGGGCCCGAGCGGCAGGATCTGCCACACGGTCAGCCCGGCTTTCGCGATGCGCTCGCCGAAACGCCGCGCCTGCACGAACCCATCGCCGGGCGGAAGCGACGTGAGGTGCAGCAGCACGCCGGCGCTGCGCCCGCGCCACGGCATCCCGCTCATGCGCCGCGCTGCATCGTGCCGCCCGCGGCGACAGCGGATTCGATGCCCGTCGCGAACGGCCGGGAGAGCGCATCGGGCGGCTCGCCGCCGCAGGCGCGATAGAGCGCGGCGAGGTGCGCGCGGAAGAGCTCGTCGAACTGCGCGACCGACGGCGCGGGGTTGTGCACGCCCGGCCACCAGAACCAGTCGGAGCCCTCGCAGGCGCCGAGCCGGTGCGCGAGTCGTGGATCGTCGCCGCGCCCGCTGCGATCGACGCGGCGCTTGGCCTCGATCAGCCATTGCCAGGCGCGGTTCTTCTCGGCGTGACCGACCCAGGTCAGCAGCTGGCCGTGCACCCAGCTGCCGGCGCGCAGCGCCGGCAGCTCGACGGACGTGGACGCGCATTCACGCAGGCAGTCCTGCATCGTCGCCGGCCGCAGCCCGACGTGCGCGCACAGCGCCCCGTAGAGACCGCCGAGGAATTCGCCGCCCTCGTCGGGGTAGTACTCCCACGGATTCTCGCCGTCGAGCGCGATGAGCGCGAGAGTGCGCCCGGGCTCCGCGGCAATCGCCTCGAGCTGCGCGAGGAGGTCGCGTACCGCGTCCTGCGGCTGCCAGTGCTGGTACTCGAAGCCGATGCGGTCGGACAGCCCGTCGTCGCGGAAGGCGCAGTAAATGCCCGAGCCCGCGTGCCGGAACAGGCGGTAGGGTTCGCGTGCGGCCGTGCCGTGATACACGAACGTCGCCTCGAGAACCGCGCGGCTGCTCGCCGTCCACGCGAAGCCGCCTGCCGCCAGCGCGTCGGCGGTGCCGTCGGACAGCGCCCCCTCGGGCGGCCAGCAGCCGGTGGCCGCCTGGCCGAACAGCGACTCGAAACGCGCGCGGCCCTCGGCGATCTGCCAGGCGAGCCGGGCCCTGCCGCCCGGATAGTCCTCCGCGGGGACGACCGCAGACGGAGCGCTCTCGAGCGCGCTGGCGAAATCGAGCAGCAGCGGCGACAGCGGATGGTAATAAGGTGAGGTGGCGAGCTCGACGCGGCCCTGCTCGCCGAGCGCACGCCAGCGCGGCAGCACGCCGGACACCGCGTCGGCAACCAGCTCGAGCAGCGCATGGCGCGCGTCCGCGCCGGAGCCGGCACCCGGCTCGAGGAGGCGCGACGCGCGCCGGTCGCCGTTGCGCAGCGACCGGCCGAACCAGGCGAGGTGAAATGCGACGAGCAAGTCCGCGAGCAGGGGGTCGGGCAGCGCCGCGGGCTCATGAGCCGCCGCAGCTTCCGCCGCCGCCCGGTAGCGCCCGTTGAAGCGCGCGCGCGGGCTGTCCCGTGGCGGCAGGCATGCCCGCACCAGGCTTGCGCGCCCCGGGCCGGGGTCCGGCAGCGCGATGAGCGCATCGAGCACCGCATCCCCGATCGCCTGACCCGTCTCCCGCCAGCGGCGCAGCCGCGCCGCGTAATCGTCGAGCTGGTCGATCAGCACCGGCGTGAAGTTCACGACCGCGCGCATGCCGGGGCAGCGCTCGAGGCACACGGCCATCTCGGTATAGCCGGAAAGCGCGTGGAGATAGACCCAGGGGCGCAGGAATCGCCCGTCGACGCGGTATTCCGGCTGGTGCATGTGCCACAGGAACACGACGCGCATGGCGCATCCTGCCATGCCCGTCTCCCGGGCGTGTGCCACCGGGACTGCTACAGTAGGCACCCCCACGGAAGGCGCCCGATGAACGTCGTGACCGAAGCCCGGTTCGTCAGCAGGTTGACGCGCGACACGCTAGCGGTCGTGCTCGCCGGCGGGCGCGGCTCCCGGCTGGCCGCGCTGACGGACTGGCGCGCGAAGCCCGCCGTGCCCTTCGGCGGCAAGTTCCGCATCATCGACTTCCCGCTTTCCAACTGCCTGAACTCGGGCGTGCGGCGCGTCGCGGTCCTGACGCAGTACAAGTCCCACTCGCTGATCCTGCACATCCAGAAGGGCTGGGGCTTCCTGCGCGGCGAGTTCAACGAGTTCATCGAGCTCCTGCCCGCGCAGCAGCGGGTCAGCGAGACTGCCTGGTACGCCGGGACGGCGGACGCCGTGTACCAGAACATCGACATCATCCGCAGCCACAATCCGTCGTACGTTCTCGTGCTGGCCGGCGACCACGTCTACAAGATGGACTACGGCCCCATGATCGCGGCGCACGTGGAGAGCGGCGCCGACGTCACCGTCGGATGCTACGAGGTCCCGGTGGAACAGGCGCAGAGCTTCGGAGTGATGGCGGTCAGCGACGACTGGCGCATCACGCGCTTCACCGAGAAGCCGCGCGAGCCCGAGCCGATGCCCGGCAGGGATGACACGGCGCTGGCCTCGATGGGCATCTACGTGTTCGGCACCGCGTTCCTGATCGAGGAGCTGATGCGCGATGCCGCCGACGTCGCGTCGAACCACGACTTCGGCCGCAACATCATCCCCGGCGCGATCGACCGCTGCCGGGTAGTCGCTTACCCGTTCCGCGACGCGGGCGGCAACGCCCAGGCTTACTGGCGCGACGTCGGCACCGTGGAATCGTACTGGCAGGCGAACATGGAGCTCATCGAAGTGGAGCCCGAGCTCAACCTGTACGACCAGGACTGGCCCATCTGGACCTACCAGGAGCAGCTTCCGCCCGCGAAGTTCGTGTTCGACGACCCGGACCGGCGCGGCACGGCGGTCAACTCGATGGTCTCGGGCGGCTGCATCGTTGCGGGGGCATCGGTCCGGCGCTCGGTGCTGTTCGCGAACGTCCGCGTCGAGCCGCATTCGGACGTCGACGAGTGCGTGGTGCTGCCCAACGTGCGCATCGGCAAGTCCTGCCGCATCCGGCGCGCCGTGCTGGACAAGGGCTGTCTCGTCCCCGACGGTTTCGTCATCGGCTACGACCGCGACAAGGACGCGCGGCGCTTCCACGTCACCCCCGGCGGCATTTCGCTGGTGACGCCCGACATGCTCGGCCAGGCGCTGCACACGAGCGAATGATCCGGGCACCGTCGAACGGGGACCATCGCCACGAGCTGGTCGCGTACTTCTGCGCGGAGTACGCCGTGGACGAGCGGCTGCCGATCTACGCCGGCGGGCTCGGCGTGCTCGCGGGCGACCACCTGAAGACCGCGGGAGACATGGAACTCCCGCTGGTGGCGGTCGGGCTGCTCTATGGCGGCGGCTACTTTACGCAGAGGCTGGACGCGGAGGGTGGGCAGCAGGCGATTCCCGCCAGGTTCGACCCGCAAGCGGCCGGGCTCGCCCCGGTGCTCGACCCGATGCGGCAGGAGCTCCGCATCCCCATCCCGATGGCGGGCGCAGCCACGCAAGCCAGGCTGTGGCGCAAGGATGTCGGGCCGATCCCGTTGTTCCTGCTCGACACGGATGTCGAGGAGAATTCCGAGGAGGACCGCGGCATCACGTCCCGGCTGTACGACGCCGGGCACGATGCGCGCCTCAAGCAGGAGATCGTGCTGGGCATCGGCGGCGTGCGCGCGATCCGCGCCCTCGGGCTGCGGCCGTCCGTGTGGCACATCAACGAGGGCCACGCGGCATTCATGGCGCTGGAGCGCATGCGCGAGCGCATCGCCTGGGGGCATTCCTTCGGCGCGGCGCTCGAAACGGTCGCCGCCGCCACGGTATTCACGACCCACACGCCGGTGGCCGCGGGCCACGACGTGTTCAGTTACGGCCAGTTGCGCCATTTCCTCGGCACGTATCTCGGCGCGCTGCACGTGCCGGAGCGGCGGCTGTTCGCCCTCGGCGCCAATACGTCAGGCGACGACCGCTTCAACATGACCGCGCTCGCCATGCGCTGCTCGCGCCATCGCAACGCCGTGTCGCGCGTGCATCGCGGGGTCGCTGCGCGCATGGAAAGCTACGTCTGGCCCCAGGTCCCGCCGGAGGAAAGCCCGATCGGCTACGTCACGAACGGCGTGCACCTGCCGACCTTCGCGGCGCCCGCGTGGCGCGAGTTCTTCGACCAGCGCCTGCCGGGCTGGCGCAGGCGCGTCCTCTCGGCGGGCGACCTCGTCGCGCTCGACACGCTGGACGACGGGGCGCTGCGGGCGCTGCGCGCGGGACTGCGCATCAGCCTGGTCCGCACGTTGTGCGACCGGCTCGCGGCGCAGCACCGGCGCAACGGCCTGGGCGAGGAGCGGCTGGCGCCCATCCTCGCAGGCCTCGAGGCGGCCGAGCGCGGCGCGCCGGTCATGGGATTCGCGCGCCGCTTCGCGCCGTACAAGCGGGCGACGCTCCTGCTGCAGGACGCGCCGAGGCTCGCGCGGCTCCTCGACGATCCGGCGCGGCCGGCACTGCTCGTGTTTGCGGGCAAGGCGCACCCGCGCGACGGCGGCGGCCAGCAGCTGATTCGCGAGCTGTACGCGGCTTCGCTGCAGCCCGAGTTCGCGGGGCGCCTCCTGGTCGTGGAAGACTACGACCTCGACCTCGCGCGGCGGCTCGTGCAGGGCTGTGACATCTGGCTCAACACGCCGGAGTACCCGCTCGAGGCGAGCGGCACCTCGGGCATGAAGTCCGCCGCCAACGGCGGCGTGAACGTCTCCGTGCTCGACGGCTGGTGGGCGGAGGCCTTCGACGGCGACAATGGATTCGGCATCGAACCGGTGCTCGACGTGCCGCACGAGGAGCGCAATCGCCGCGAGGCGGAGCTGCTGTTCGAGACCCTGGAACGGCAGGTCATCCCGGAGTACTACGGCGATGCCGGCGAGACGCCGTCGCCGGCGTGGCTGCGGCGCGCGCGGCGCTCGGCCCGGACCGCGCTGTCCCGTTTCAGCTCCTTGCGCATGCTGGACGAGTACCGCAACGGCTTCTACTCGCCCGCGGCGCACCTTGCCGAGCGCGTGCGCGGCCGGCGTGGCAAGGCGGCGGTCAACCTCGCGCGCTGGCGCAGATTGGTCCAATTGCGCTGGCCGGGCGTGCGCCTCGAGCCCCGGGCCGGGGCCGCCGCGGGGGCGACCGTGATCACCCATGGGATCCCGGCTGAATCCATCGCGGTCGAGGCGGAACTGGGCGACGGAACCCGCCGGCGCCTCGCCCTCGCCGCGGGCAACCATGAGCATGCCGAGTTCGGCTTCCCCGGAGAAAGCGTCGCGGGCATTCGCGCCTACCGCGCGTGGCCCGAGCATGAGCTGCTCGCGCATCCGTACGAGCTCGGCCTGATGCTGCGCGTGGAAGCGGCCGCGGACTCCGCGGCGTGAGGATCCTGTTCGCCGCCAGCGAGGTGGCGCCGGTGTCCAAGACCGGCGGCCTCGCGGACGTGGCGTATGCGCTGCCAAAGGCGCTTTGCAGTCTCGGCCACGACCTGCGCGTCGTGACGCCCGCCTATCGCGGCACGGCCGAGGCGCTGCGAGCGCTCGAGCCGGTCGGCGCCGTGGAGATCGAGGGGCTTCGGTCCGTGATTCTCGAGAGTACCGAGCGCGGCGCAGCCCCGCTGTGGCTCGTCGACTGCCCGGAGCTCTTCGCGCGCGCCGGCTCGCTCTACACGGACGCGGACGGCCGTGAATACCCGGACAATGCGCGGCGCTTCGGCCTCTTTTCACGCGTGGTGGCGCAGGCCGCGCTCGGCCTCGACGCGGGCGTACCGCGTTTCGAAGTCGTGCACCTCAACGACTGGCACACCGGCCTCGCCGCGCCCTGGCTGCGCGCAGCGCCAGCGCGGCCGGGCACGCTGTTCACGATCCACAACCTCGCGTTCCAGGGCAACTATCCGGCCGCGCAGGCCGCGGCCCTCGGCCTGCCGCCGGAGTGGATGACGCCGTCCGGCATCGAGTTCCACGGGCAGCTGTCCTTCATGAAGGCCGGTCTCATGCATGCCGACGCGATCTCGACTGTGAGCCCGACCTATGCGCGCGAGATCCTCACACCGGAGTTCGGTGCCGGCATGGATGGCGTGCTGCGCCAGCGCGCCGCCTTGCTGTCGGGCATCCGCAACGGCATCGACGACGAAACCTGGAACCCGCGGGTCGACCGCAATATCGCGCGCCGCTACGGGCACGGCGACGTCGCCGACGGCAAGCGCGCCAACCGGCGCGCGCTCGAGCGCCGCCTCGGCCTTGCCCGAGACGACTCGAGCCTGCTCGCGATCTTCATCGGGCGGCTGACGCATCAGAAGGGCGTCGACCTGTTGCTGGACGCGGCGGCGGGGATCGACCGCGCCGGGCTGCAGTTCGCGCTGCTCGGCTCCGGCGAGAGCGCCATCGAGTCGGCGTTCGCGGACTTTGCCGCAGCGCGCCCGGGCCGGGTCGCGGTGACGCTCGGCTACGACGAAGCGCTTGCGCACCTGATGGAAGCGGCAGCCGACGTGCTGCTGATGCCCTCGCGCTTCGAGCCCTGCGGGCTCAACCAGATGTACAGCCAGCGCTACGGCACGATCCCCGTCGTGCGCCGCACGGGCGGGCTCGCCGATACCGTGACCGACGCGACCGCCGAGGCACTCGCAGGCGGCACGGCGACCGGGATCTGCTTCGAGCACGCGGACGCCGGCGCCGTCGGCTGGGCCATCGGCCGCGCGATGGACCTGAAGCGGCAGCCCGGCGCGTGGGCGGCGCTGCAGGCGGCCGGCATGCGGCGCGATTTCAGCTGGGCCGCGACGGCAGGGCGTTACGTCGAACTCTACCGGACGCTCGTGCGTTGACGAGCGCGCCTATCAGGCGCGCCAGGCGTCGCTCGTGTACTCCATGTAGGTCGCCGTCGCCTCGGCGGCCTTGACGCCGAAGTAGCGCGAGACGATGTGCAGCGCCATGTCGATGCCGGAGGTGAGCCCGCCGGCCGTCGCGATGCGCCCGCTGTCGACGAAGCGGAGCCCCCGCCGCAGCTCGATGTCCGGGAATTCCTTCGCGAAGTCCTCGAAGTAGTCGTGGTGCGTGGTTGCCGGGATGCCTTTGAGGAGCCCCGCACGCGCGAGCTGGAACGCGCCCGTGCACACCGACATCGTGACGTCCGTGCCCGCGCTCGCGCGCCGGAGCCACTCGCGGGACTCGGCCGTGGACTTCTGCGCGGGCACCACGATGACGTGCGGCTGCGGCGCGTTGTCGATGCTGTACTCGGGCTTGACCGTCAGGCCGCCGGTCATGCGAAGCAGGCCTTCCTTCGGCGCGACGGTGAAGAGCTCGAATGCATCGCGATGATGGCCGCCATCGTCAATGACGGTGTCCTGGAAGACTTCCCAGGGCCCCGCGGTGTCGATCACGTTCGTGTTGTCTCCGAGCATGAAGGCGACCTTCACGCGGTCCCGCTTCGGGAGGGTCGCGACGCCCGCGTCTTCGGCCGGCCTGGCGTCGGGGGCCGCGAACAGCGCGACCGAGGCGGCAATCGTTGATCCGACGAACTGGCGTCTGTCCATGGCAAAACTCCTGTGTGGTCCGGTTCACCGGGTGGAGATGCGCCATGCTCACGCGCGGTCGCGTGGCAGCATGGACAGACAGGCATCAAATCCTGCCATACTGATCCGCCGCGGCCGCGGCCCTCGTTAATCTCCGGCCATGAAGATCCACCGCCGACCGAAGAAGCGCCCGCAGTCCCACCGCGTCGTGATGCTGGGCTTCCCGGGCGCCCAGGTGCTCGACATCACCGGCCCGCTCGAGGTGTTCGCTCGCACGGCGCGCTGGCTTGCCGAGCATCGCGCCGCGTCCATTCCCGCCTACCTGACGGAGCTGGTGGCCGCGCGCCGCGGGCCGCTCAGGATGTCGAGCGGGCTAGAGCTCGTCGCGGCCCGCCGGTTCGCCGACGTGAACGACGCGGACACGCTGCTCGTGGCCGGCGGGATCGGCTGGGAGGGTGCCGCTCGCGACCGGGCGCTGCTCGACTGGCTCGCGCGGCAGGCGGGACGCGTCCAGCGGCTCGGCTCCATCTGCAACGGGGCGATGATCCTTGCGGCGGCTGGGTTGCTGGACGGCAAGCCCGCGACGACGCACTGGGCCTACCTCGACCGGCTGGCGAAGATCGCGCCGAGGACGCGCATCGACCGCGACGCGCTCTATGTGCGGGCCGGGAACATCTATACGTCGGCGGGCGTCACCGCCGGCATGGACCTCGCCCTGGCGCTGGTCGAACAGGACCACGGCAAGGCGGTCGCGCTCGCGGTCGCGCAGGAGCTCGTGCTGTTCCTGAAGCGGCCCGGCGGCCAGTCGCAGTTCAGCCGCCACCTTGCCGCACAAAAGCGCGACGATCTCTTCGGGGAGCTGGAGCTGTGGATGCTCGAGAACTTGCGCGCCGACCTCTCCGTCGAAAGCCTCGCGCGCCGGGTGAGCATGAGCCCGCGGCACTTCGCGAGGCTGTTCCGCGCGCGGCTCGGCACGAGTCCCGGCAGCTACGTGCGGCGGCTGCGCGTCGAGCAGGCTCGCAGCCGAATCGAGGAGGGCGCGGGCCGGCTCAAGCAGGTGGCGCGCGACTGCGGGTTCCCGGACGAGCAGGCGCTGCGGCGCAGCTTCCAGGACCTCGTCGGCATCACGCCTGCGGACTACCGCGCGCGCTTCTAGGCGAAGGGGTCAGACCCCTTCACGAATATGAAGGGGTCTGACCCCTTCATTCCTCGATCGGTCCGTTCGGCGAGTAGATGACGTAGATCTTGGTGTAGCCGTTCGTGTCCCAGACGCCGGTCCAGTCGGCGGGGATCACGACCGAGTCGCCTGCGCGGACCTCGGTGACGGTGCCGTCGCTCGAGGTGAGCGTCACGCCGCCCTCCAGGAAGTGCATGTACTCGTTCACGCCGTAGGGCGTCCTGATCTCGGCGCGCACCTTGCCGGAGCGATACATGCCGGCGTCGAACTGCTTGTCCTTCGAGAGGAACACCTCGACGTCATGCGTCGTGTTGCCGCCCTCGGTCTTCACGACCGGCTTGTAGTCGTCGAAGATCGCGCCGGCAATCTGCGTCTTGCTGACCCTCACGGGATGGACGGCGTCGGCGGCCCCGGCGGCACAGGCGCCGAAGGTCGCGCCAAGGACGAACGCAAACCGGATCGGCCGGAGCTTGCTCGAAGGGCGATACATCTTGTTTCTCCCGGGGATGCGTGGCTGGAGCATCGCCAGCATACCGGCAGGCACCGCACCGGTCGCGCCGGTCTGCTAACGTGCGAGTGCGGCAGCTTGCCGCAGGGAGGACATGCGCATGGAAACCAGCTCGGTCGGCGGCACGCTGCTCGGCATCGGCATCGGCGCGCTGGTCCTGTACCTCTTCTACCTGCTCATCGCGGGACTCGTCGCCGGCGTGCTCGCGCGGCTCGTCCTGCCGGGGCCGGACCCGATGAGCTGGCTGGCCACGATCGGCTACGGCGTCGCCGGCTCGTTCCTTGGCGGCATCGTCGGCGGCCTGCTCGGGCTCGGGAGGTTTGCGTTCGTGCTTTCGATCGCCTGTGCCGCCGGCCTCATCTGGTATTTCCGTCGCCGGAAGAAAACGGGCGCTGGCGGGACGCAGCCGCCTCCACCATAGAAGGCGACGCACCGCTTTCAGGTCGCGCCGAGCGCCTCGAGCATGTGGTGCACGGCTGACAACTGCGCGCCTGCCTTTGCGGCGTAATCGGCGCCCGAGTATCCCCACCAGTCCCAGCAGCCGCGCGGATTGAGGGGCCGCAGGTTGCTCGCCTCGGCCTGCGGATAGAGCACGACGATGCGATTTGCATCGGCCCATCGCGCGTAGCCGGCCTGCCGCGCGAAAGTGCGGCCGATCTTGCCGATGCCCTGGCCGCAGCCATGAAATGCGACGTGCACGCGGCAGGGCGCGCCTTCCGCGCAGTCCTTCGGCACGAAGACGAAACCCGTCTCCGCCATCGACGCGAGGCCGCCGCGCTCGACGTATCTCGCCTGGCCGAACTCGCGCAGCGTGCCCGTGATCGCGGCCGACGGAGCCGCGAGGCTGCCGTACAGGTGCTGCAGCATCTCGCCAGCCGCGTCGTAATCGCAGTCCAGGATCCACGGCGCGCCGCCCGCGCCGCAGGCGCCGCCCTCGTCGAGTGTCGGGAATCCGTGCGCGGCCGGTACCTCCGTGACGTAGCGGACCTGTTCGAGCGGCACGAATGCCTTGTAGAAGCGCAGCAGCGAATCGGAGACCGCGGCGCCGACGACCTCGTCCCTGGCGCCATGGAACAACCAAACGCGGTCCGCCGCGAGTCCCGACGGATCGTCCACCGCTCCGACGGCCGCGCTCGCGCGCAATGCCGCCACGAGCGGCCTTTCATCCGGTCCGCCGGTCTCGCCCGCGAGGCAATCGCGCAGGGCCCGCGTGACGACGCCCTGCGCGCAGAGCCAGGGACCGGCCGCAATCACGCCGGCACCGGCGACGTCGCGCGAGAACGCGACCTGGTACTGCGTCGCCATGTAGCCGCCCGAGGAGACGCCGGACACGGTCAGACTGCCCGGCATCAGCTCGAGGCGCGGCAGCTCGTCGCCCGGCGGCGGCGGCGCGCAGGCGGCGAATACGGCGAGCAGCGCAACGAGGGACGCACGCAGCGTGGCGGGGTTCATGTCGCCCGCATGATGACGCCGATCGGGATGCTCAGGCTGCGGGTTTTTCGCGTGGACCGGGCATTTCG
>DATEEF010000039.1:0-16758 GCA_035281265.1 Steroidobacteraceae bacterium | reverse complement strand
TCCAGAAGCAAGGCACGCCGATCGTCGCCGTCGCGAGCAGCACGAGCAGCACGCCCCGGCCGCTCCCGTCGCCGAGCGCGGCGCGCGCGATGTCCCCGGAGAGCAGGTCCGCGAGCGTCATGCCGACGTCGACCGGGCCTCCCGTCGACACGAGGCCCACGAACAGCGCGATGAAGAGGAAGGCAGCGTAGCCGATCGCGACGTCCTTGCCGACGTCCGCGAAGATGGCCTTCGCGCAGCGGCTGCCCTCAGCCGTCATGGCGGCAAGGCTCTCGCGGGCGAGGGCCGCCTCGCTCACCGACGTCAGCGTCACGAGCTCCCCGTCGTCGAGCGTGACGTCCACCGTCATGTTCGTCGCGGGCGCGACATTGCCCTGCCAGTGATCGATGTCGAACTCGTAGCGCTTGCCGCCGGCCGCGACCATGCCGTGGTCGCCCGCCCACAGGATGATGTTCCCGCGCATCATCTTGCCGGCGGGCCGCGCTGGCCGAGGTACAGGCCGAAGCAGGTCAGGAGTTGCCACACCGCGTGACCGATCACGAGATCGGGGTCGAAGGTCACTTTCAGCGCGAACGACGCGCCGCCCACGGCGCCCGCGACCAGCAGCATCACCGCCGTGCGGCGCCAGAAGGGCTGCGGCGCGATCAGCGCGACCGCGAGCCCGCACAGCAGCGAGGCGGCGAAACCCGCGATCACGAAGGAGGCGAGCGCGTCGAGGCTCGCCGGCCCGTCGACGACGAAGCGGATGGCGGAGTAATAGATGCCCGCGGCGGCTAGCGCCAGCAGTATGCCGCGCAGCCCGCGGCGCGGCGCCCGCGCGTAGGGTGCCAGGACGAAGGCGCCGAATGTTGCCCCGACCACCAGGTGGAACGCGGTGTTGAGGTGGGGGACGCCGTCGATCGCCTCGATGAGGGGCGCGAACTGCACCATCACCGCGTAGGCGAGGACCGAGACGATCGCGAGCAGGAGCCGGAAAGCGAGCGATTCAGCGGGCATGCATCAGCGTAACCCGAGAGTCGTGGTGCCGGTGGAGGGACTTGAACCCCCGACCTCTCGCTTACGAAGCGACTGCTCTACCAACTGAGCTACACCGGCAGCGGGGCGCGCAGTATAGGCAAGGCCCGGGGCCCGGGCAACGCGTTCAGCCGCCCTGGCGGCGGACCCGGATGACGACGTCCACCGCAACCGGCTCCATGCCCGGCGGCAACGGCGGCAGCTTCGCGAACTGGACCGCGTTCGGCGGCACGTCGATCAGCTCGCCCGTGTCCTCGACGTGGATGTGGTGGTGCGGGCGCATGTTCGAGTCGAACAGGCCCCGGTCGGGATCCACTTGCAGCGGCCGCAACAGGCCCTTCCGCGCAAAAAGGTTCAGCGTGTTGTAGACCGTCGCCTTGGAGACGCGCTTGCCGTCGGCCGCCAGCGTCGCGATGATCTGCTCCGCCGTCAGGTGCTGGTCGCGGGCGAACAGCAGCTCCGCGATCCGCATGCGCTGCGGCGTCGCCTGGATGCCCCGCCCTTCCAGCTCGGCCTGGAGATGCCCGCGGTCGATGCCCTGCCTCATGGGGCGGCAATATACGCCCCGCCGGAAATCGGCTCAAACGCCGCGGTTTTCCGTACGGGCGGCGCGATGAGCCTCGACTAGCCTCGCGGGATGATTGACAGAATCCCTGCCTGCAGCGGTCACACGCTGCCGGAACTCCTGGCAATGCTGGGCATCGTTGCAGTCCTGGCGGTGGCCGCCGTGCCCGTGTTCTCGAATCTCCTGCTCGAAAGCCGGATGAACGCGACCGTGGCGACCGCGCTGCATGCCGTCAATCTCGCGCGACAGTTTTCGGCGACGCGCAGCGAAGCGGTGAGTCTCTGTGGCATCGATGCAGCGGGCGGCTGCTCCGGAGACCCGGACTGGTCGGCAGGACTCGTTGTGACCGCGGAGCCACGCGAATATCGGCACCGGCTCGAACTCGCGGGCCCGGGCCGGTCGCGCGTGCGCTCGAATCGCGCGATCCTGGATTTCGAGGCCGGCACGGGCTTCGCGACGCCCGCTACGCTGACGATCTGCGACCGGCGCGGCGCCCGCGCCGCGCGCGCCGTCATCGTGAGCCGCAGCGGTCGACCGCGCAGCAGCACGCGTGACGCGTCGGATCGCGTGCTGTCGTGCTGACGTTGCGCGGCCTCTTGGGATTCACGCTCGTCGAAGCCCTGGTGGCACTGTCATTGATGCTGGCCGGCCTTGCCGGCGCCGGCATCGTTCTCGGCCGCAGCATCCAGCACGAGCGCGAATCGGGCACCCGGCGCACGGCCATTCGACTTGCGGCCTCGCTGGCGGACGAGCTGCGTGCGCTCGACCGCGATCTCACGCAGTCGATACCAGCGGACGCCCCGGCGCTGCTGGCCTGGACCGGGACCGCTGTCGCGAGCCTGCCGTCGGGCAGCACCGCACGCGTCGAGCAGGCGCCGGGCGAGCCTGCGCAATACCGCATCACGATCGAGTGGCCGGCTGCCGGCCTCGGCCTTCAGCGTATCGTCCTGCCGGTGACGACGTGAGACGGTCGCCTGGCCTGACACTCGTCGAAGTCCTGGTCGCGATGGTCCTCGTGCTCGCGGTCATCGCAGGCTCGATCGCATTCGTCACGCGCGGCCGCGAGTCGCATCGCATATCGGAGTCCCTCGCGCGACTCGAGGAAGCGCTCGATGCGGCATTCGCGATGCTCACCGACGAGCTGCGACTGGCTGGCTACCTCGGCCTCGCGCCGCCAGGGACGCCCGTCGACGGGGCGTCGCGGCTCGGCGCTGCGGAGCGCCCGGACCTCGCCGTCGCCGGTGCCTGCGGCGCATCGCTGGCCCTGGATCTCGGCACACCGCTCAGCACGGCGAGCGGCGCCTACGCCGCCGCGCCCGGCATCGCTCTCGCATGCCGCCCCTCGCCTCTGGGCCGTGCCGCTGCTGCCGCCGACACGCTGGTGAGCCGACACGCGTCGGTCGAGCCCACGCGGCCGCAGGCGGGACGTATCCAGCTCGAGTCGACATTGCGCGCCGCGCGGCTCGCGGCGGACGGCAGTTCCGTTCTCGGCCCCGAGGCCCGACGCCATGACCTTGAGACCAGCGTGTTCTACGTGAGTCTTGATTCCACGGGCCGCAGGGACTGGCCGTCGCTGCGCCGCAAGCGATTGGTCGGCGGCACCCGGCCGGCGTTCCAGGACGAAGAGCTGGTGAGTGGCATTGCGGACCTGCAGGTCATGCTGGGGCTCGACGATCCGGCCGACCCGGATGTGGCGGTCGATCGGTGGGTCATACCGGGTGATCCCGACTCCGATGGCATACCTCGAGCCTTGCGCATCGAGCTCGAGGCCTGGAGCGACGTGCCGGAGCGCGGGCAGCCGGGCCTGGTCCGACGCAAGCGCGCGCATCGCGTCGTCGAACTTCGGAACGCCGGACTGCAACCATGAGCGGCCGATCGCGCGGATCCGCATGGGTGGTCGTGCTGGTCCTGATGTCGGGGCTGGGCGCGCTCGCGCTCGCCGCTGCGGCAGCCTCGATGACAGGCCTCGCACTCGCAGGTCACCAGCAGATGGCGCAGAACGCATTCGAAGCTGCGGAGACCGGGATCGCCTCGGCACTCCTTGCAGCGGCCGGGGCGCGCGATGGCAGCGTGCAGCTGGGCGAAATCCTGCCCGAACTTGCCACGGCCCGCGCCATGTGGCGCACCGAGACGTCCGAAGCGCAGGGGCGCGGCGCGTTGCCGCAGGGATTCAGCATCGGCGAAAACCCGGATTCGTACACGACCCGCCACTTCTTCATTACGTCCGACGGCGACTCGGGCCGCGGTGCGCGGCAGC
Source organism: Steroidobacteraceae bacterium (assembly GCA_035281265.1). Lineage (GTDB taxonomy): Bacteria > Pseudomonadota > Gammaproteobacteria > Steroidobacterales > Steroidobacteraceae > SCUD01. The sequence goes on along the minus strand of DATEEF010000039.1, from coordinate 12,922 downwards.
GGCTCGAACAGGGCTTCTACTTCGTGGTGCCCGCGACATGAACCGCACTCGCCGGCAGTCGACCGGCCGCTGCATCGTGATGATCGCGGCATGGCTTTCTGCAGCTTCCGTGCGCGCGGACAGCGACGAAGCCTGGCTCCATCGAGCCTCGCTCCCCGGTTCCGTGCGTCCCCTGCTCGCATTGATCCTCGATCGCTCACTGGCGACGGCCGCCGCCATGCCTGTCGCCGAGGAGTACGACCCGTCGCAGGACTACGGCGCCGCGCTTGCGGCGGGCGCGTCTTGCGATGCCACGCGGTTCTGGGTCCGCCGAGGCACGGATCCCCTGCCCGACTGCGCGCGAGAGGCTGGCATCGCAATCCTTCCCGCCGATGCCGAAAGCGGCCTGCAATGTGCGGCTGCACGCGGAGCAATGGCCGGCGCGGGCTATTTCATCGCATCGCGCGCGGCGCAGTGGCACGCGGGCGCCGGCGGCGGACGCTGGGATGCGCCGGACTCGGGAAACGCGGGAGCGGTGGAATGCCGCGCCGATCGCGGCGCGCACGGGGGTGCGGCCGGCGACTGGTACGCTGCCGAGGGCACCGGCGCGCCATGGTCGCAGGATCGCGCGCAAGAGATCCCCTGGGATCGTCCGCCATACGCGGATCCCTATGTCTTCTTCTCGGGCAATTTCCTCAACTATCTCCGCAGTGCCCCTGCGACGTCGACCCGGCCACTCGCGGAGATTCTGGCGCGTCGCGCGGCGACGGCCCTCGCCGCGACCGCTGAACTCGACGTGGCGATCCTGCGCGTCGATGACGACGGGCCGGAGGGCGGTTTCGTCGCCCGCGCAGCCGTCCCGAGCGGTGATGCGGCGACGGAGATGCTCGGGCTGGCCGGCGAGCCGTCGGCGGGGCCCGCGCCACTTGCCGAGACTCTCACCGAGGCCGTGCGATGGCTCGCAGGCGGCTCGAGGAACTTCGGTCTTGATGCCCGCACCGATCCCGGGTCGCTGGTGTCACCTGACGCGAATGCCTATCGCTCGCCTTTCGATCACGCCTGCCGCCCCATCTCGATGGCCTATCTCACGGCCGGACAAGCGAGCGCCGATGAACTCGCCGTGTCAGCTGCCCTTTCTCTCCCGCGATTCACCGCCGAAAGCGGCGGCTGTGAGTCCGACTGCCTCGCAACGCTGGGTGCATGGCTCGCCACGACGGACCTGAGAGACGACATGCCTGCCGTCCAATCGGTTGCCATGTCGTGGATCACCACGCAGGACGATGCAATCGCCTCCGGTTCACGCTCTTACGCGGACCCGCTCGCCTACGTCGACCTGGTCGCAGCGGCCCACCAGCGCGATGCGGCCATCGCGGCAGGACCGCAGCTGTCCGCAGCGGCACTCGCTCCTTTCGATGTCGACACTGGCTCCCAGTCAGTCATTTTCGGCCTGACAGCTCCGCAGCCGCGGGAACGGTGGCGGGGAAACCTGCTGCGATACGCATTGAAATCGCCCGCCGGCCCCTTCGAGCCACCGCTCGTCGTCGATCGAGATGGTGGAATCGCAATCGGTACCGATGGCTTGCCGCGCGCGGGAACCCGCAGCCTCTGGAGCGATGCGCCGGATTCGAACCTGGTGTCGGGTGGCGCTGCAAGCCGCCTGCCGCTGCCTGACGTCCGAAACACCTATTCGGACGTCGCGAGCGAGCGCATCGCCGATCCCGGAAACCGACTCGAACCCGGTAACGCACGCGTCAGCCGCGACTTGCTCGGGCTCGGTCCGCTCGCCGCGGAATCCGTGGACGAGATGCTGGATGAGTTCCGTTCCCTGCGCGGGCTCGGAGATCCGGGGGTGCATGCCGCCGCGATCGCGGAGTACCCGGCCACGGGACTGCGCGTCGCATACGCCGCGAGTCACGACGGAATGCTTCATGCCATCGACGCGGACAGCGGCGTCGAGCTGTGGGCCTGGATGCCGAAGGAACTCCTGCGCCGGATTCCGGTGCTCGTGCGGGACGCACCGACGACTGCGCGCACCCATGGCCTCGACGGGGCGCTCGTACTGCATCGACACGATCCGGATGGCGACGGCCTGATCGAGCCTGCCGATCGGGAACACCTGTGGCTTCTGTTCGGACTCGGCCGGGGCGGGTCGCGGTACTACGCCCTCGATGTCTCGCAGCCGCGCGACCCGCGCCTGCTCTGGTCGATGGACCTGCCGGATCCCGGAGTGCTCGCACTGGCGGAGCCGGTCGTCGCACGCCTGTCGATTGCTGGCTCGGGCCAGAGCCCGGATGCATGGGTCGTATTCCTGGCGGGTGGCTACGACCGTCGCTTCGAGGCGCGCGCCGCCGGTGGTGAAGGATCTGGCGGGAAGCTGTTGATCGCCGACGCGGAAACCGGCCGGCTCCTGTGGTCCGCGGGCGATGACGACGCCGAGCTCCCAGTCACCGGGGTCGCAAGCGTCGCGGCCGCGCCCAGGCTGCTCGACCTGGACGGGGACGGCGAAGTCGATCGCGCTTACGTGCTGGATGTCGTTGGCAATCTCTGGCGGATCGATCTGCAGGGCGGTCTGAGTGCGGAAACGATCGGAACGGCGTACCGGCTCGCGCACCTCGCCGCAGTGGGGCGGCGCTTTCACTACACGCCCGACGCGTCGCTCGTCCGGTCGGGAGCGGACTCGCTTCTGGCAATCGCATTCGGCTCGGGATCGCGCATGCGTCCGAGGGATCAGTCGGCGGATGACGCCCTGCACGTCGTCCATGACGCGCTCGCCGGGCCTCCGGCACGCGATCTCGGCCTCGAGGACCTGCACGATGTCACCGACTCCGGGTCCGAAATTCCACCGGATGCGCCAGGCTGGACCCTGCATCTCAGCGACCACGGGCCCGGCGAAAAAGTTGCGGGCCCGACAACCACCTTCGACCATATCCTGCGATTCCAGACTTACGAGCCGTTGCCCCCCGATCCGGCCGAGCCCTGCGGACCGCCGAGGTCCGTCGCACGCCGATACGCCGCGGACATCCGGACGGCGATGCCGCCCGCGACTGCGGTCGAATCGGAGGAGGACGAGCCGGAAGAGATCGCCGCGAGCGGGCTGCCACCAGGCCTCCGGTTCGGCTTTCCCGGCCCCTGGCATGACGCCTGCCCGGGTTGCAGGCCGCGGCCATTCGGAATCCTGGGTGGCAAAACCTTCGATCCGGGTTACACGGGCGAACCGGTGAGGACCTCATGGCGCAAGCTCGTGCCGCCGGCTTCACGCTGATCGAGGTCCTGATAGCGCTTGCGATCGTCGCGATCACGACGCTGCTCGCCGCCTCCACGTATCGCAAGCAACTGCAGCGCGGACACCGTGCCCAGGCGGCACAGTCACTCCTGATTGCCGCCGCCGAGCAGGAGAAATTTCACCTCGCCAATGGCACCTACGTCAGCCGGCTGGACGCCGCGGCGGGAGATGATCCGCCGGGACTGCCCGTGGCCTCGCGCACGCCTGGAGGTCACTACACGATTGCCGTGACGCTGGCGACGGCCGCGGAATTCCGGATCGCCGCGACGGCTTCCGGCAGCCAGCCCGATCCTGCCTGCCACATGATGTCCATCGACGAGAGCGGCAGGCGCCTGGCGACCGGCGCGGACGGCGCTGACACCGCGGCGCGCTGCTGGTAGGCGTCAGCGCGAGACGGACTCCGGCTTTGCCGCCGGCCGCAGCGCCTGCGGCAGCCCGAACACGACGCGCTCTTCCCGGCCTACGATCTCGACCGCCTCGCGACCGCCCCAGTCGCGGAGCCGCTCAACCACGTTCTGCACGAGGGACTCCGGTGCCGACGCGCCCGCTGTCACGCCGACCGCCCGCTTGCCTTCGAACCACTCGCGCTTGAGGTCCTCGGCGCCGTCCACCAGGTAGCCGGGAATCCCGCGCGTGGTCGCGATCTCGCGCAGGCGGTTCGAGTTCGAGCTGGTCCGCGAGCCCACGACCACGATCACGTCGCACTGGGCGACGAGCTGCTTCACCGCGTCCTGGCGGTTCTGGGTCGCGTAGCAGATGTCTTCCTTGCGCGGCGTCGCGAGCGTCGGGAAACGCTCGCGCAGCGCCGTCATCACCCTGGCCGTGTCGTCCACGGACAGCGTTGTCTGCGTGACGACGGCGAGCTTCGCCGGGTCGCGCACGCCGAGCGTCCGCACGTCGGCGACCGTCTCGACCAGGTGGATGTGGCCGCCGAGGCTCGCGTCGAAGCGTCCCATCGTGCCTTCCACCTCCGGGTGCCCGGCGTGGCCGATCAGGATGACGTCTAATCCGTCGCGCGCGTATTTGCCGACCTCCATGTGCACCTTTGTCACGAGCGGGCAGGTCGCGTCGAACACGGAGAGCCCGCGCCGTGCGGCCTCGCGCTCCACGCGGCTCGGCACGCCGTGGGCGCTGAAGATCACCGTGGCGCCGTCCGGCACCTGGTCCAGCTCGTCCACGAACACCGCGCCGAGGCTGCGCAGGCGATCCACGACGAACTTGTTGTGCACGACCTCGTGGCGCACGTAGATGGGCGCGCCGAACAGCTCTATCGCGCGCTCGACGATGTCGATCGCGCGGTCGACGCCGGCGCAGAAGCCCCGCGGGTTCGCGAGGAGGACCTTCATCCCGCGACGGCCTTTCGGCGCCGGCTGTCGAGCAGCGCGTCGATGATCAGCATGATCGCGCCGGTCGTGATCGCGATGTCCGCGACATTGAAGGCCGGGAAGTAGTGCTCGCCCCAGTGGAAGTGCAGGTAGTCGACGACATAGCCGTCCACGAAGCGGTCGTAGGCGTTGCCGACGGCGCCGCCCAGGATGAACGCGAGGCCGATGGCGAGCCAGTTGTGGCCGCGCGGCGGCAGCGTACGCAGCCAGTAGACGATGGCGAGCCCGATCGCGCCCGCGAGCGCGAGGAAGAACCAGCGCTGCCAGCCGCCCGCCTCGGCCAGGATCCCGAAGGCGGCGCCCTCGTTGTGCAGGCGCGTGAGGTCGAGGATCCCCGCGACCGGCAGGATCTCGTACAGGTCGAACTCGCCCACCACGTACCATTTCACGAACTGGTCGAGCGCGACCACGATCGCCGAGAGCCAGGCCCAGATGAGCGCCGTTTTCGGCTCGACGAAGGGATGCTTCATGCGTAGCGCCTCGTCTCGCCGGGGCCGTCGAGGTTCGTCACGCAGCGCCCGCAGATCCCGGGGTGCGCCGGATCGGCGCCGACGTCGGCGCGCCGGTGCCAGCAGCGCACGCACTTGGGCGCGCCTTCCACGGCGACGGCGATCCACGCACCGGTCTCCGCGACGCTCGTCGCGGCGACGGCGTCGGCCGGCCGCTCGGCCGCGGGGCGGATACGCGCCTGCGACGTGATCAGCACGAAGCGCAGCTCGTCGCCAAGGACGGCCATGCGCCGATGCTGCGCCTCGTCGAGATAGACGTCCACCGCCGCCTCGAGCGGCGCGCCGAGCGAGCCCGCGGTGCGCAGCCCCTCAAGCTCGCGCGCAACGTCTGTCCGAAGCGCTATCACCGCGTCCCAGTCGATGCCGGCCGCCGGCCTCGCCTCGGGCAGCTTCCACCAGGTCGAGAAGAAAACGGACGGGTCGCGCTGCCCCGGCAGGAACTGCCAGATCTCCTCGGCCGTGAACGAGAGGATCGGTGCGAGCCAGCGCACCATGGCCTCGGCGATGTGGTACATCGCGGTCTGCGCCGAGCGGCGCGCGGCGCCCTTCGCCGGCGTCGTGTACAGGCGGTCCTTCAGGATGTCGAGCCAGAACGCGCCGAGCTCCACGACGCAGAAGTTGTGCACCCTCTGGTAGATGAGGTGGAACTCGTACCGGCGGTAGGCCTCCACGACCTCCGCCTGCAGCTTCGCCGCGCGCGCGAGAGCCCAGCGGTCCAGCTCGACCAGCTCGTCGACCGGGAGCGCATCGCGCGCCGGGTCGAATCCCGAAAGGTTGCCGAGCAGGAAGCGCACGGTGTTGCGCATGCGCCGGTAGCTTTCCGACATGCGCTTCAGGATTTCCTCGGAGACGCTCATCTCGCCGCTGTAGTCGGTGGCGACGACCCAGAGCCGCAGCACGTCGGCACCTAGGGACTGCACGACTCTCTGCGGCGCGACGACGTTGCCGAGCGACTTCGACATCTTCCGGCCCTTCTCATCCACGAAGAAGCCGTGCGTGAGCACCTGGCGGTACGGTGCGACGCCCTTGCCCGCCACCGAGACCAGCAGCGAGCTGTGAAACCAGCCACGGTGCTGGTCGGAGCCCTCGAGGTAGATGTCCGCAGGGAACGGGATCACCCCGGGCCGCTGGGCCGGGAGCACGTGGTGCACGGTGCCCGAGTCGAACCAGACGTCCATGACGTCGCTGCTCTTCTCGTAGACGAGCGCCTCGTCTCCGAGCAGGTGGCGCGGGTTCAAGGCGAACCAGGCCTCGATGCCCCCTTCGGCGACGAGCTCGGCGACCTGCTCCAGCAGCTCCGGGGTCTGCGGATGCGGGTCGCCCGTCTCCTTGTGCACGAAGAGGGCGAGCGGCACGCCCCAGGCGCGCTGCCGCGAGATGCACCAGTCGGGGCGCGTCTCGATCATGCTGGTGATGCGCTGCTCGCCCCAGGACGGGATCCACTCGACGGTCTTGATCCCGGCGAGCGCGTCGCGGCGCAATCCGGCTTTCTCCATGCTCAGGAACCACTGCGGCGTCGCGCGGAAGATCACCGGCGACTTGTGGCGCCAGCAGTGCGGGTAGCTGTGCTGGTACTGCTCGAAATGGATCAGGCGATGCGCCTCGCGCAGCGCCTCGATGACCTTCGGGTTCGCGTCCCAGACCGACAGGCCTTCGAACATCGGCGTCCCGGCGACGAAGCGGCCGTCGTTGCCGACCGGGTTGTCGATCGGCAGGTTGTAGCGGCGGCCCATCTCGTAGTCGTCCGCGCCATGGCCCGGCGCGGTGTGCACCGCACCGGTGCCGGTGTCGAGCGTCACGTGGTCGCCGAGCACGACCGGGACCTCGCGCTCGTAGAACGGGTGCTCGAGGCGCAGTCCCTCGAGCGCCTTGCCGGTCACCTTGCCGAGAACACGATGCGACTTCGCACCGATCCGGCGGGCGAATGACTCGAGGAGCGCCTCCGCGACGACCAGCCGCTCCGGGCCGCCCTCGCGCTCGAACTCGGCGAGCACGTAGTCGTAAACCGGGTGCAGCGCGACGGCCTGGTTCGCCGGAAGCGTCCAGGGCGTCGTCGTCCAGATGGCGACCGCCGCCCGGAGCAGCTCATCGCTCGTGAGCCTGAACCGCCGCGCGGCATCGTGGGCGTCGGCGACCTCGAAACGCACGTCGACTGCGGGGGACAGGCGTTCCTCGTACTCGACTTCCGCTTCGGCGAGCGAGGAGCGGCAGTCCAGGCACCAGTGCACGGGCTTGAAGCCGCGCACCAGGTGGCCGCGGCGGATGATGGCGGCAAACGCCCGCAGCTGCTCCGCCTCGAAGCGCGACGCCATCGTGAGGTAGGGATCGTTCCAGTCGCCGATCACGCCGAGCCGCTGGAACTCGGTACGCTGGACGTCCACCTGGCTAGCCGCGTACTCGCGGCAGGCCTTGCGGAAGGCGTCCGCGTCCAGCTTCTGGCCCACGCGGCCGTGCTTCTTTTCGATCTGCTGCTCGATCGGCAGGCCGTGGCAGTCCCAGCCGGGCACGTACGGCGAGTCGTAGCCGTCGAGCGTGCGCGACTTGACGATGACGTCCTTGAGGACCTTGTTGATGGCGTGGCCGAGGTGGATCACGCCGTTCGCGTACGGCGGCCCGTCGACGAGCACGAACTTTGGCCGGCCCGCCGCGCGCTTGCGCAGCTCGCCGTACACGTCCTGCGAAAGCCAGCGCGCGACGCGCTCCGGCTCGCGGCGCGCGAGATCCGCCTTCATCGGGAAGGCAGTCTCGGGCAGGTTGAGCGTCTGCTTGTAGTCCAAGGAAATCCTCACTGCGCCAGGCACTGTCGCGCGAGGCGCGCGTCGTCGTGCATCTGCGCCGTCATCGCCTCGACGCTGTCGAAGCGGACCTCGTCGCGCAGTCGCGCGATGAAATCGACGTCGAGCCGCGCGCCATACAGGTCACCGTCGTAATCGAATAGGTGCACTTCGAGCAGCCAGTCGCTGCCGCCGACCGTCGGCCGGGTGCCGACCGACGCGATGCCGGCATGACGGTCGAGCCCGGGACCGGAGACACGCGCCGCGAAGATGCCGGCGACCGGCGACACGCGCCGCTGCAAGCGAAGGTTCGCCGTGCGGAAACCGAGCCGGCGCCCGAGCCGCTCGCCCTCGATCACGCGGCCGCTGATGCGGTAGTCGCGGCCGAGCAGCGCCCTCGCTTCGTCGAGCCGGCCCGCGGCCAGCGCCGCGCGCACGCGTGTCGAGCTCACGGGCTCGCCGCGATGGAGCCGCGGCGGCACGGCGTGCACGGCGAAACCGGCTCGACGCAGCGATTCGATGTCGCCGCCGCGTGCCTTGCCAAACCGGAAACCCTCGCCGATCACCACCTGCCTCGCCCTCAGCGCGCCCTTCAGGACGCGGTCCATGAATGCCTGCGCCTCGAATCCCGCGAGCCGCGCGTCGAAGCGCAGCACGCGCAGCTCGTCGATGCCGGCCTGCGCGATGCCCGCCGCCTTGTCGCGCAGCCGCATCAGGCGGGCCGGCGCGGTGCCGGGCTGGAAAAACTCCTTCGGCTGGGGCTCGAAGCAGACCACGGCCGTCGGGAGCCGCGACTCGCGGCCGTGCTCCCGCAGCTCCGCCAGGATCGCCTGGTGCCCGAGGTGCAGCCCGTCGAAGTTGCCGATCGCGACCGCGCGCCCGGGATCCGCGTCACGACAGGGTGCGATACCGCGTCGAATCAGCATGGCCCTGCCGCGCCGGGAATTCGTGCCGGGCAATTATAAATGCTTCAGGTCCCGGGGTCGTGCGCCGCACAGCCCGAGCACGCCGAAATAGACCGCCGCCCCGCCGGCCACGGAAAGGCCCAGCCAGGCGGCGCGACGCGCCGGCGTCCAGTCCGTCCAGGCGGACCAGTCGCCCGAGATCCACCAGAGGAAGGCGGCCATGGCGAGGCCCGCGAAGGCGACTTGGGGCAGCAGCCTGCGCCAGGCGGGCGATGGCTGGAAGATGCCTTCACGGCGCAGGCCCCGATAAAGCAGCGTCGAGTTGATGAGCGCGGAGAGTCCCGTCGACACGGCGAGCAGCACGTGAGGCACCGGGAATTCCAACAGGAACGCCGGGACGACCACGCAGACGTTGAACGCCATGTTGAACGCGAGCGAGATGACGCCGATCCGGACCGGCGTGCGCGTGTCCTGCCGCGCGAAGTAACCGGGCGCCAGGACCTTCACCAGCGAGAAGCCGACGAGCCCGAAGGAATAGGCCATCAGCGCGTAACCCGTCATGAGCACGTGGTGGTCGGTGAAAGCGCCGTAGCCGAAGAAGGTTGCGATCAGCGGGCCGGACAGCATGAGAAGTCCGATCGCGGCGGGAACCACGACCGTCGTCGTGAGGCGAAGCGCCCAATCCAGCGTCGCGTTGAACTTCTCCGGCGACTTCTCGGAATGATGCGAGGAGAGCCCGGGCAGGATGACGGTCGCGAGCGCGATCGAGAACACGCCCATCGGGAACTCCACCAGGCGGTCCGCGCTGTAGAGCCAGGTGACGCTGCCGACCACCAGGAAGGACGCGATGATGGTGTCGAGCAGCAGCGAGACCTGCGCGACCGACGAGCCGAAGATGCCGGGCAGCATCAGCCGCGCGATGCGCGAGACGCCCGCGCGCGCGCGGTGGATGCGCGGCCGCGGCAGGAGCCCGATCGCGTGAAGGGCGGGAAATTGCGCGACGAGCTGCACGAAGCCGGCGACGAAGACGCCGATCGCGAGCACGAGCCCGGGGCTCTCGAAGTAAGGCGCGACGACACCCGCGGAAACGATCATGACCACGTTGAGCAGCGTCTGGTTCAGCGCGGGCACGGCGAAGCGACCGTAGCTGTTCAGGATCCCGCTGCCCAGGGCGACCAGCGAGATGAAGAACATGTAGGGGAAGGTGAATCGCAGCATCTCGACCGTCAGGTCGAAGCGGCTGTCGCCGTCGTGCCAGCCGGGAGCGAACAGGAAGGTCAGCACCGGCGCCGCGATGACGCCGGCGAGCGTGATGAGGAAAAGGACGAGGCCGAACACGCCGCTGACGCCGGCGACCAGCTCGCGCACCTCGTCGTGGGATTTCTGCACCTTGTATTCGGAGATGACCGGGACGAAGGCCTGCGAAAAGGCGCCCTCCGCAGTCAGGCGGCGCATGAAGTTCGGGATCTTGAACGCCACCAGGAAGGCGTCCATCAGCGGGCCTGCGCCAAACGTGATGAGGTAGACCATGTCCCGGATCACGCCCGTGACCCGGGAAAGCAGCGTCAGAAGCCCGACAATCGTGGTATTTCGCAGGAATCCGTGCGACATGCGGCCGGAACTATAGCGCGTTGACAATGGGGGGCCGCATCCGGACAATGCGCGCCCTTATGGCCAACACCAAGTCAGCCGAAAAACGGGCCCGCGAAGCGGTCGCGCGTCGCGCGCGCAACGTCGCGCAGCGCTCCAAGGTGCGCAGTGCCGTGCGCAAGGTCGTCGAGGCGGTCCGCGCCGGCAACAAGGCGGAAGCCGCTGCCGCGCTCAAGGCCGCCGCGCCGGTCATCGACGCGATGGCGCGCAAGGGCATCATCCACCGCAACAAGGCCGCGCGGCACAAGAGCCGCCTCGCCGCCCAGGTCAAGGCCCTCTCGAAGTAAAAGGGGACAGACCCCTTTTCGTTTCGGTCCTTCGAGAAAAAGGGGTCTGTCCCCTTTTACTTCTCCAGCTCCCTCATGACCGCCTGGCACAGTTCCTTCGTGCCTTCGCCCGTCGCGCCCGAGATCTCGAACACCGGCCCCTTGTAGCGCAGCCGCCGCACGATGTCGGCGCAGCGCTTCTTGCGTTCGGCGGGCTCGAGCAGGTCGATCTTGTTCAGCACGAGCCAGCGCTTCTTCTTCGAGAGCTCCGGGCTGAACTTCTTCAGCTCCTTCACGATCGCGCGCGCGCCTTGGACCGGGTCCGCATCCGGGTCCGGCGGCGCGATGTCGACGAGGTGCAGCAGGACGCGCGTGCGCTGCAAATGCTTCAGGAAGCGGATGCCGAGGCCCGCGCCCTCGGCCGCCCCCTCGATCAGGCCGGGAATGTCGGCCATCACGAAGCTCTTGAGCGGCCCGACCGAGACCACGCCGAGCTGTGGGTGCAACGTCGTGAACGGGTAATCGGCAACCTTGGGCCGCGCGGCGGAGACGGCGCGGATGAGCGTGGATTTCCCCGCGTTCGGCAGGCCGAGGAGGCCGACGTCGGCGAGGAGCCGCAGCTCGACGCGCAGGCTCCGCGACTCTCCCGGCAGGCCCGGCCCGCTCTGCCGCGGCGTGCGGTTGGTCGAGCTCTTGAAGCGCTGGTTGCCCCAGCCGCCCTTGCCGCCTTTCGCGACCAGCAGCGACTGGCCGGCCGTCGACAGGTCTCCGAGCGTCTCGCCCGTGTCGTCGTCGAGCACGACGGTGCCGATCGGCATCGGCACGAACAGGTCGTCGCCGCTGCGGCCCGTGCAGTCCTGGCCGCCGCCGGGCTGGCCGTTCTGTGCGCGAAACGTGCGCAGCACGCGGTAGTCGACCAGCGTGTTCATGCCCTCGATGGCGCGCAGCCAGACGCTGCCGCCATCGCCGCCGTCGCCGCCGTCCGGCCCGCCGAAGGGCACGAACTTCTCGCGGCGGAAGCCGATGGCGCCGCGGCCGCCGCTGCCGGCGCGCACCCTCAGTATCGCTTCGTCGACGAATTTCATCGTTGCTGCCGCCCCAACGAAAAACCCCGGCCGGGCCGGGGTTTTTCGTCGAATCGCGCGGCCCTTCCTTACTCCGGCAGGACGCTGACGAAGGTGCGCCTGTCGGCGCCCTTCTTCTTGAAATGGACGCGGCCGTCCTTGAGCGCGAACAGCGTGTGGTCAGTGCCGACGCCGACATTCTCGCCCGCGCGATACGGCGTGCCGCGCTGGCGCACCAGGATGTTGCCGGCAAGCACCTGCTCGCCGCCGAACTTCTTGACGCCGAGGCGCTTCGACTGGGACTCGCGCCCGTTCTTGGTACTGCCGCCTGCTTTCTTGTGTGCCATATCGGACTCTCCTCAGGCCGCCGTGATGCCCGTCACCTTCACCTCGGTGTACGGCTGGCGGTGACCCTTCTGGCGCAGGTAGTGCTTGCGCCGGCGAAACTTGGTGATGCCGACCTTGTCGGCCTTGCCGTGCGCCTGCACGGTCGCGGTGACCCGCGCGCCGGTGACATACGGAGCCCCAACGGACACGTCCGCGCCCTCGCCGATCAGGAGGACCTGGTTGAATTCGACGGTAGCACCCGCATCGGCGTCGAGTTTCTCGACTCGCACGACGGTGCCCTCGCTCACCCGGTACTGCTTGCCCCCGGTGGCAATGACGGCGTACATGATTGTCTGGACTCCAAAAAGAGCCGGCAATTGTAGTGACGGGACCCCCCGGGGTCAAACCGGAAACGGCCCCGGATTTCCCGGGCGCGCGATTGCCGCTAGGATGCCCCTCTCCCGCGGGGGAATGGCGGGATTCCATGCAACTCAAAGACATACGGGCCCTCGTCGCCACCGACCTCGTCGCGGTCGATGCCGAAATCCGCCGCCAGCTGGCGAGCGATGTCCTGCTCATCAATCAGGTGGGCGAATACATCGTCGCTGGCGGCGGCAAGCGGCTGCGGCCGCTCCTCGTGGTGCTGGCCGCCCGCGCTGCCGGCCTGCAAGGGAACGCCCACGTCACGGCCGCCGCGCTGATCGAGTTCATCCACACGGCGACCCTCCTCCACGACGACGTGGTGGACGGATCGGCGCGCCGCCGCGGCCGCGAGACCGC
>DATEEF010000038.1:0-3240 GCA_035281265.1 Steroidobacteraceae bacterium | reverse complement strand
GCCGAGAGGCGGGTGCCCTGCTCCAGCAGTCGCCGCTCGCGGAGTGCAGCCAGCCGATCGCGCGGCCAGGCGGACTGCGGGAACTGCACGGCGGCTTCGGCGTAGAGCGCCTCGGCCGCGTCGAATTCGTCGAGGCGCTCGAGGGCATTCGCATTCGCGCGCCAGACGTCCTCGTAGGCGGGCGCGCGGCGGCGCGCGTCCGCGAGGATCGGCAGCGCCTCGCGCGGCCGGCCGAGCGCCATGAGCGCCTGCGCCTTGCCGAGCTGCCAGTCGACATTCGTCGGGTCGCGAGCCAGGAGCTGGTCGTATTGCGCGAGCGCCTCGGCCTGCGCGCCGGCGCGGGCGCAGGAGCGCGCGAGCGCGTCGCGTGCCTCGGTGTCGTCCGGCTTCGCGGCGACTGCTGCCTCCAGCGCCGGCTCGCACGCGAGCGCCGCCGGCGCCACCAAAATCAACGCCATGACGAAGGGGACGCACCCCTTCATATTCGCGAAGGGGTCTGACCCCTTCATATTCATGCGGGCACCTGCGAGGGGCCGATGCGGCGGCGGATGCGGGCGACGAGCTCGGCCGGGCTGAAGGGCTTGGTCAGGTAGTCGTCGGCGCCGAGGCCGAGCGCGCGCACGGCGTCGTGCTCGCGCGTGCGCGAGGTCAGGATGATGACCGGCACGCGCTTCCAGGCGTCGTTGCCGCGCAGGCGCTCGAGCAGCTCGAAGCCGTCCGTGTACGGGAGCATCACGTCGAGCAGCACGAGGTCGACGGCGTCGCCGCTGTCGATGCGCTCGACCGCCTTGCGTCCGTCCGCGATCGACTCGACGGCGAAGCGCTCCTTCTCGGCGAGATAGCCGAGGAGGTACGCCATGTGCACGTCGTCCTCGATGATGAGGAGCCGCTGTGGTCTGTCTGTATCCAAGGCCTTGACCAGAAACCGGTTTTGGCAATAGTAGGCGCGCGGGCCGGGGGATTATGTGAACCGCGTCCCGGAAGGCAGGCTATTAGAGTGTCGTCGGACAAGCGCAGCACGGAACTTGAGCAGCAGCTCGCGGAACTGAGGGAGGCCCTCGCCGACGCCCGGGCCCAGGCCGAGGCCGCGAGCCGCGCCCGCAGCGAGTTCCTCTCGAACGTGAGCCACGAGGTGCGCACGCCGATGAACGGCGTGATCGGCATGACGACGCTGCTGCTCGACACCGACCTCGACAGCCGCCAGCGCGAATACGCGAACGTCATCCGCGCGAGCGCCGATGCGCTGCTCGTCGTCATCAACGACCTGCTCGACTATTCCAAGATCGAGGCCGGCAAGCTCGAGCTCGAGCGCATCGAGATGGACCTGCGCGCCCACGTCGAGGAAGTCGCGACGACGCAGGCGGCCGCCGCGGCCGCGAAGAAGCTCGAGCTCGTCGTCGACGTCGCCGCGGACCTCCCTGTCCGCGTGCTGGGCGACCCCGGCCGAATCCGGCAGGCGCTCGCGAACCTCGTGTCGAATGCGATCAAGTTCACCGCCAAGGGCGAGGTCTCGATCCGCGTCGAGCGTGAGCGCGGGCCGGTGAGCGACCTCGTGCGCTTCTGCGTGCGCGACACCGGCATCGGACTTTCGCCCGCGCAGCAGGCGAAGCTGTTCCGCCCTTTCGCGCAGGCGGATGCCTCGACCGCGCGCCAGTACGGCGGCACCGGCCTCGGGCTCTCGATCGTCAAGCGCCTCGCCGAGCTCATGAGCGGCGAGGTCGGCGTGCAGAGCAGGCCGGGCGCCGGCTCGACCTTCTGGTTCACGGCGCGGCTCACGCCCTGTGCGCGGGAGGCGGTCGAGGAAGCGCCGATGCCCGCGGCTGCCGACGGGCGCCGCGTCCTCGTCGTCGACGACAACGACACGAACCGGCGCGTGATCGGCGAGCTGCTCGCCGGCGCCGACTACGACATCGAGACGGCGCCGACCGCGATCGAGGCGCTGAACATCCTCGAGCGCGCGGCCGAGGCCGGCACGCCGTTCCAGGCGGTGGTCACGGACCACCGCATGCCCGGCATCGACGGCATCGAGCTCGCGCGGAGGATCCGCGCGATGCCGGCGATCGAGGAAACGCGCCTCGTCCTCTACAGCTCGATCGACGACAAGTCGAGCCGCCAGGAGCTGCGCGCGCTCGGCTTCGCCGGCCACCTCTCGAAGCCGATGCGCCGGGCGGAGCTCCTCGCCACGATGGAGCGCGTGCTCTCGCACGCGCCGCTCGAGTTCACGCAGCGATTGCGCGCGATCGTCACGCGCGACGTGATCGTCGAGGACCACCAGCGACGCGGCCGCACGGTGCTCGTAGTCGAGGACAACGCGACCAACCGGCGCATCGCGGAGCTGTTCCTCGAGCGGGCCGGTTGCGGCGTCGTGTCCGCGGCCAACGGGCTGGAGGCGCTCGAGATCCTCGGCAGGCAGCCGGTGGACCTCGTGCTGATGGACATGCAGATGCCGGTGATGGACGGGCTCGAGGCGACGCGCCGCATCCGCGCGGAGATTGCAGGCGGCGGCCGCCTGCCGATCGTCGGGCTCACCGCCAATGCGCTTCGCGAGCAGGTCGAGGCCTGCCGGGCCGCGGGCATGGACGAGGTGATCGCCAAGCCGCTCGAGCGCGGGCGCCTCGAGGCGGTGCTCGAGCGCTACGCGCCGGCGATCGGCACGCGCACCGGCCGCCACGTCATCCGGCCGCCGGCCGAGCGCCCCGTTGTCGATCGCGCCGCCGCGCGCACCGTCGAGATCTCGATGGAGCGCTTCCGCGAGGTCACCATGGAAGACCCGGGCCTCGCGCGCGGGCTCGTCGAGTCCTTCGCGCACAGCGCGACCGAGGCGTGCACGAACGTCGAGACCGGCGTCGATCGCGGCGACCTCGCGCTCGCGAAGCGCGCGGCGCACACGCTCGTCGGTGCGAGCGCCAACATGGGTGCGACGAAGCTCGAGTCCGTGGCGGCCGCCCTGGAGCAGGCGGCGGTGGCCGGGGACCTGGTCACGCTGCGGCAACTCCTGCCGGCGGCGCGCCTGCGGCTGGAGGCGGCCCTGGCCGAGCTGCGTTCGCTGTTGTCGCGCTGACGGAGGGGTCAGACCCCTTCGCGAATATGAAGGGGTCTGACCCCTTCAATAGCCCGCGACGCTGCCGACCGGCAAGCGAGGATCTATCGCCCCATACAGCCGGTCGCTGCCGCGCGGTTTCCCGTCGATCGCCGGAGCGCCGACGAGAATCGCGGCGACATGGTTCCAGTGTTCCATGG
>DATEEF010000037.1:0-22363 GCA_035281265.1 Steroidobacteraceae bacterium | reverse complement strand
ATTCGTCGAAGGTCGCGGCGGTGAACGAGGCCGCGTTGTAAGCGGTGAGCGCCGCGCGCGTCTCCGGTATCGTCCAGGCGCGTCCATCGACAATGCGTGGTTCCTGGATATCGCAGGCAGCGGCGTAGGGCGCGAAGCGCTCGGACGCGATCCGGTAGGCGGCATCGACCACGGCCTCGAAGACTGCGCGGTCGTGCCCGGCGAAGCGCGGCCTGGCGCACAGCGCGTCGGCGTGCAGCACCTCGAAGAGCTGGAAGTCGAGATCCCGGCGCGTTATCAGCAAGCTCGACCCCGGCATGCAGCTGCGGAGCCGCGATTGTAGCGGCCGCCGCCGCGGGCTCGCGGTGCTAGGATCGTGCCGCGCTGCCAGGGCGGCGCGAGGGCGGGGCTTGGCACACGATCCATTCGATCTCGGCGGCAGGGTTGCGCTCGTCACCGGAGGCAGCCGCGGGATCGGTCGCGCGATCGCACGGCTGCTCGCGCGCCATGGCGCGACGGTGGCCATCGCGAGCCGGAAGCTGGAGGGTTGCGAGGCTGTCGTCGCCGAGATCCGCGCGGCGGGCGGCGTGGCGTCCGCCCATGCCTGCCACATCGGCGAGCCGGAACAGATCGCGGCGACCGTCGACGCTGTGGATGCCGCGCACGGCCGGATCGACATCCTCGTCAACAACGCAGCCACCAATCCGTATTTCGGGCCGGCGATCGACATGGACCTCGGCGCCTGGCAGAAGACGGTGGACGTGAACATCCGCGGCTACTTCTGGGCGTCGATCGAGGCGGCACGCCGCATGCGCGCCGCCGGTCGTGGCGCGATCGTCAATGTCGCCTCCGTCAATGCGTTCCGTCCGATGGACGGACAGGCCTGCTATTCGCTGACCAAGGCCGCGATCGTGAACATGACGCAGGGTCTCGCCAAGGAATGGGCGCGGCACGGGATCCGCGTGAACGCCCTGGTCCCCGGGATCGTCGAGACCCGTTTCGCCGCGGCAATCCACGAGGACGTGCGCCTTCGCGCCGCCGTCGAGCGCCAGGTGCCGATGGGGAGAGTCGCGCAGCCGGAAGAGATGGCGGGGGCCGTCCTGTACCTCGTGTCGGACGCCGCGTCCTATACGACCGGAAGCTGCCTGACGGCGGATGGCGGCTGGCTCGCCTGAGCGGGCGATGCCGTTCAGGCGTCGTTCAGGCACGCAAGCTCACGCTCGACCGTCCAATTGCAGAGTGCGCCGCCGTGCCGTATAGAATAGATATGCGATGTCGGAAGGAACGAGGAACCGTGCCATGTTGAAGCGACGTTGGCTGGCCATCCCGCTCGTTTGCTGCCTCGGCGCCGCGCCGGCGATGGCCGACGACATCCGCCCCGAAGCCCGCGCGCTGTCGGACGCCATCCCCATGGCGGACGAGAAGTGCATCGAGAAGTGCGACACCGAGTCAGACAAGTGCATGCAGGACGCCGGCGGCGACGACGGCAAGGTCCAGGTGTGCGACGACAAGTACAGCGAGTGCCTGCAGAAGTGCGAGGGCGGCTGAGCCGGGCTGCCTGAACCCCCGCGGCGGCCTTCCGCCCGCCTCGGGTTGCCAAAAACCGCTTTTCGTATATATTGCGCAGCCCGACGCGAGTCGGGTTTGCTTCATACATCATTGTTTTCTCTAGGAATTCTACGGAATGAAAGAGCGCAATGAGGAGTCCTTCGATCTCGAGGACGAGTTCCTCGGCGAAGCCGCCGAGCAGGACGGCGACCTCGACCGGCTGATCGTCGTCGAGCGTCGCCCCAAGGGACCCAAGCGGCCTGCCCAGCAGTCGGCGTGGAGCCGCGTGGAAGACGTGCTCGCCGAGAAACGACTGCAGCGCGAGCTCGAGGAGTTCGGGGACGTCGACGAAGCATGAGCGTCTTGCACCGCCGGTCGCGGTGCCCGTGAAAGGCCGCAATCCGCCAGGACTGCGGCCTTTCGCTTTTCCGGGCTGCGGCCGGACAATGCGCCGATGACAGCTGCTCGCGGCGCACCGTGGTGGCGCTCGCGCCGCGAGGCGCTGCTCGCCTGCCTCGGCACGCGTGACTGCGCGTATGTCTATGACCTCGCGACCGTGCGCGAACAGGCCGCAGCGCTTCGGTCGGTGCGTTCCGTGACGCGCTGGCTCTATGCGCTCAAGGCCAATCCGCATCCGGAGATCCTGCGCACGCTCCACGCCGCGGGCTGCGGATTCGAGTGCGTCTCCCTTCCGGAGGTCGAGCGCGTCCAGGAGGCGGTGCCGCAGGTCGATGCCGACAGGCTGCTGTTCACGCCGAATTTCGCCCCCCGGTCCGAATACGCATGGGCGCTGGAGCGCGGGCTGCGCGTGACGGTCGACAACCTGGCGATCCTGCGCGAGTGGAGCGGTCTCTTCGAAGGCCGCGACATCTTCCTGCGGCTCGACGCATCGGCAGGCCACGGCCATCACGAGAAAGTCCGCACCGGCGGCTCGCAGTCGAAATTCGGCGTGCCGCCGACCGAATTCGCGGACTTGCCCGAGGCGGTGGCGAGCGCGGGCGCACGGGTCGTCGGCCTGCACGTCCACGGCGGCAGTGGAAATTTCGAGCTGGACGGATGGATCGGACCCGCGCGCGTGCTGGCCGCGGAAGCCGCCCGCTATCCCGGGGTGCGAGCCCTGAATCTCGGCGGCGGCATCGGCATTCCGGAACAGCCGGGACAGCGGCCCGTGGACCTGCGCGCGCTCGATGCAGCGCTCGCGGGCGTGAAAGCTGCGGGCACCGGGTACGAGCTGTGGATGGAGCCGGGCCGATACTTCGTGGCAGCGGCCGGCGTCCTGCTCGCGCGCGTGACGCAGGCCAAGGGCAAGGGCGAGATGCGCTATGTCGGCGTCGCCACGGGCATGAACTCGCTGATCCGGCCCGCGCTCTACGGCGCGCGCCACGAGATCGCGAACCTGACGCGGCTCGAGGAGCCGGTGACGCAGACTTGTACGGTCGTCGGCCCGATCTGCGAGAGCGGGGATGTGCTGGGCCGCGACCGGCGCCTGCCTCGCTGCCTCGAAGGCGACGTCCTCCTCATCGCGGACACCGGCGCCTACGGGCACGCGATGGCATCGAGCTACAACCTGCGGCCGCCGGCACCCGAGCTCGTCCTGGACGCATGACCGAGGTCCATCGCTCGCACCTCGGGCAGCTCATCGCCATCAACGCGATCTGGGGCCTCAACATCGTCGCGGTAAAGCTGAGCGCCGACCGCTTTCCGCCCGTCTTCCTGACCTTCCTGCGCTTCCTGATCCTCGGCCTCGTGGTCTGGCCCTGGCTGCGGCTCAGGCGCGGCGAGATGCGCTGGCTGCTGGTCGCCGCGGCCTGCAGCGGCGGGCTGCAGTTCGCGCTCATGTATTCGGGTGTGGCGCTCTCCGGCAGCATGTCGTCGGTGGCGATCGCCGGGCAGCTCGGCGTGCCGTTCGCGACCCTGCTGTCGGTCGCGCTGCTCGGCGAGACCATCCACTGGCGCCGCTGGCTCGGTATCGCGATGTCCTTCGCCGGCGTCATGCTGATCGGATTCAGCCCTGCCGTGCTCACGTCCTGGGCCGGCCTGCTGCTGATCGTCATCGCGGCGTTCGTCGGTGCGATCGGCCTCGTCGCCATCAAGCGCGTGCGCGAGCTCGAGCCACTGGAACTGCAGGCCTGGCTCGCCTGGGGAAGCCTGCCGATCCTGTTGCCCCTGTCGCTGCTCCTCGAGGAGGGGCAGCTCCCGAGCCTGCGTAACGCCGGCATTCCCGGGTGGGGCGGCCTCCTGTACTCGGCGGTGCTGGCGAGCCTCGTCGCCCATACCGCCTACTTTGCACTGATCCGGCGTTACCCCGTGTCGACCGTCGCGCCGGTCACGGTTCTCACGCCGCTGTTCAGCGTGTTCTTCTCGGTGCTGCTGCTGGGCGACGTGCTGGATGCACGAATGATCGTGGGCGGCCTGCTGACCCTCACGGGGGTTACCGTCATCGTCGTACGCGAGCGCAAGGCGGCGGCGACGGGTACCTGACCGTCAAACCCGGGAGCCCGGGTCGCGGCGTTCATGGGGCATGGACCTGCCAAGGAGCTGCCCCATGCCCACATCTCAGCTGGCTCGCGCGCCGCGACTGGCGGCAGTGCTTGCGACCATCGCCGGACTGCACGCGGCAGTCTTCGTCCTGATCGTCGCCGGCCTCGCGCCGCGCCTTCTGGTACAGAACGCTCCCGAGCCGATCTCGGTATTTCTGCCGCTTCCGCAGCCCATGCCGCTCGAGCCCGCGCCGCGCATGCCCGATCCCGCCGACCATGTCGCCGCGTCGATACCCATGCCGCCCGTGGAATGGCCGAGCTTCGACAAGCCGGTGGAGAGCGCAGGGTCAGAGGCGGATCCGCTGCCGGGGACCCCGGGCCGCGGCCCGGACCTGCCGGTGACGGAGCGTCGCGAGCCGCGCCTCAAGTGGCAGGATGCCCGGCTCGCGGCACTCGTGGCGAATTGTTATCCGGGATCTTCGCGACGCCTGGGCGAGGAGGGGCGCGTGACAGTCAGGGTCGACATCGATGCCGCCGGTCGCGTGAGCGCCTGGAATTACGTCGAACGCTCGGGTTTCGAACGCCTCGACGGCGCCGTGGAGTGCGTCGTCCGGCGCCTCGAATTCCATCCGGGGCGGCGCGACGGCGAGGCCGTGTCTGCGAGCGTGCACCTACCGATTGTCTTCCGGCTCCGCTGACGGCCGGTGCCAGATGCCGTTTGCTATGCTGCCTGTGTGTCGCCGCTCAACGGGCGGCGCCCGGCGCTTGCAGTCGATACGGGCAACCGCTAAGGTGGTTGGAGCCGGGGTCGGGGCGCGCATGTACGCGCGTCGAGAAGAAATTTGGCGGGGCCGATGCCTGGTATCCGGGCATGCGACCGGCTAGTACGGACGAGGGGTGAGACAGGTCCGGTATGGCGAATACCTATTCCGCAGGTGGTTCCCGCACGACGGCCGTTTTCGTCGGCATCATCGTCCTGCACCTGATGTTCTTCTGGGCCCTGAAGCAGGGCCTCGTCCGCGCCGGTCTCCAGATCGTGCAGGACTTCTCGATCATGGATCTCCCGCCGCCGCCACCGCCGCCGGAGGATCTCGACGAGCCGCCGCCGCCGCCGCCGGTCGACGTGCCGCCGCCGGTCGTGCCGCCGCCGCTGATCGAGCTGCCGGCCTTCGAGGGACCGAGCACCGCCATCACCGCCAAGGTGCAGGAGACGCCTCGCGCGCAGCCGCAGCAGCCGGCGCGCCAGGTCCAGATCACGCCGCCGCGCTTCAAGTCGCGCAGCGACCGCATCAGCGCGGCGATCGCCGCCTGCTATCCGTCGGCCTCGCGCCGCCTCAGTGAGGAAGGCCGCGTGGTCGCCACGATCAACGTGGGCGCGGACGGCAAGGCCGGCGCCGTCACGGTCACCCAGAGCAGCGGCTTCCCGCGCCTCGACGGCGCGGTGGAGTGCGTCGTGAGGCGTCTGCCCTTCGAGCCCGGCAAGCGTGACGGCCAGCCGGTCGATGCGCAGGTCTCGGTGCCGATCGTCTTCAAGCTGGAGTGAACGGACCCGGAATTGTCAGGACCGGATAGGCGTCAATCCGCGGCAGGCGGCGTCGGCTTTCCGGAACGTATTCTCTGTTAGAGGGATTGCAGAATGGCTGGTGAAGCAGCAACCGTTACCGACAACCCGTACGGCATCGAAGCGCTCTGGACGCAGAGCGACTATGTCGGCAAGGGCGTTTTCGTCATCCTGATCGTCATGTCGCTGTGGTCATGGCTCGTCATGATCAACAAGTGGCTCGACCAGCGCATGCTCCGCAGGGTCGCCAACGAGGCGGAGAAAAGCTTCTGGTCGGCGGGCTCGATGCAGGAAGGCCTGGGCAAGCTGAAGGGCAAGATCAACCCCTTCCGCGACATCGCCCAGGACGGCTTGCAGGCTGTCGACCACCACCGTCGCAGCACGTCGCGCGACGCGGCCAGCAACATCGAGCTGGCCGACTGGGTGCACACGCACATCGACAAGCGCACGTCGATGCTGCAGTCCAGCCTGCAGAGCGGCATGGTCGTGCTGGCGTCGGTCGGCGCGACGGCGCCGTTCGTCGGCCTGTTCGGCACGGTGTGGGGCATCTACCACGCGCTGATCAGCATCTCGATCGCAGGCCAGGCGTCGCTCGACAAGGTCGCGGGCCCGATCGGCGAGGCGCTCATCATGACGGCCCTCGGCCTCGCGGTCGCGGTCCCCGCCGTGCTCGGCTTCAACGGCCTGCTCCGCGGCAACAAGGCGCTGATGGAACGGGCCAACTACTTCGCCCACGACGTCGAGGCGGCGTTGATCGCCGGCTCGCGCGTCGCCGCCAAGTAAAGCCATGGCGATCCAGGTCGGTCATGACGAGGGCGACCCCATGGTCGAGCCCAACGTCATTCCGCTCGTGGACATCATGCTGGTGCTGCTGATCATCATGATCATCACCGTTCCGGTCATGACCCACGCGGTGAAGATCGACCTGCCGAAGGAAGTGAATCGACCGACCGAGACCAAGCCGGAGAACATCAATCTCTCGATCGATTTCGACGGCTCGATCTACTGGAACGAGAACAGCGTCGACAAGTCGCAACTCCTCAACTACGTGCTCGCGGAGGCCGTCAAGGATCCACAGCCGGAGGTCCATATCCGCGCCGACAAGCGGGCGCGGTACGAGGCGGTCGCCGACACGCTGGCGGTGCTGCAGCGGGGCGGCATGAGAAAGGTAGGCTTCATCGCGGAGCCGCCAGCTGGCCAGTAGCCGCGGCGGGAAATGAATGAAAACAGGCCCGCCGACCGCGGGCCTTTTTCTTGGGGAGGCAGGCTGAACGGAGGCTGAACCCGGCTGCATATTTGAGCCCCCGGAACCGCAGCCGGTGGCCGCAGTCCATTCAGAGGGGAGCGGGCAGACAGCCGGGCCGGTTTTGGGGTATAAACGCGCCCCACGCGAATTTGGCGCCTGTATGCAGGGTAAGGAACGGCAAATGACAGCACGCAAGACGTGGATCGAAAGCCTGGCGTCGGTGAGCCTCGGCATCGCTGTTTCGATGCTCCTGGCCCCCCCGGTTGCGTTCGCCCAGGACGAGCCGAAGTCCCGCAAGGAGCGGGCCGCCGAAGCGGGGGCGGAAGCCGAGGGACCCAAGGCCGACTACAGCAAGGAATTCCGCAAGCTCGCGGCCCCCGTGCAGACCGCGGTCAACGAGAAGAAGTGGGCCGAAGTGCTGGCTGCCCTGCCTCAGCTCGAGGCCATCCCGAACCCCACCCACGACGACAAGAAGGCCATCGCGACCTGGCGGCTCCAGGCGACCCAGGGCGTCGGTGACCAGGAAGCATTCGCCGCGGCCATCGAGTCCTTCCTGGCCGAGGGCTATGCCGATCCCGAGAACGTCGGCGCCATGCACCGGCAGCTCGCGGCGCACTACAGCGCCAAGAAGGACAACGCCAAGACGCTCGAGCATTTCCAGAAGTTCGTGGAGCACACGCCCGACGTGCAGCCGGACGAGCTCGAGACCCTCGGGCGCCTGCAGCTGCAGTCCGGCATGAATGCCGAAGCCTGCCAGACGCTCGGCAAGGCCATCGACACCGTGAAGGGCAAGGGCGAGAAGCCGAAGGAAATGTGGTACCAGCTGCGCGACCGCTGCTACATCGAGCTCAAGGACGATGCTGCGCGCCTCGCGAACCTCGAGGCCCTGGTGGCGGAGTACCCGGACAAGGAATACTACAGCCGCGTCGTCGCAATCTACCAGGCGCAGACCAACGACGACCGCACCGTCATGCTGAATGCCTACCGCGTCGCCGTGAGCGACCCCGACGGCGGCCTGTCGACGGTGGGTGCGTACCTGAACTACGCCGACACCGCCCTCGTCGCGGGCAGCCCCGGCGAGGCCGTGCGCGCGCTCGAGCGCGGCATGAAGGACGGCGTCGTGCCCTCGGCGGGCACGAACCAGCAGACCCTGAACCAGGCGAAGGCAGCGGTCGCGTCGGACAAGAAGACGCTCCCGGGCGAAGCCGCCTCCGCGGCGAAGGACGCGAAGGGCGAAGTCGACGTGAAGGTCGGCCTCGGCTTCTACAGCACGGGCGACTACGCCAAGGCGGCCGAGACCATCCAGCGCGGAATCGCGAAAGGAGGTGTCGCCCGCCTCGATGACGCGAACCTCCTGCTGGGCGCGGCGCTCCTCGAGCTCGGCAAGGCCGACGAGGCGCGCGCGGCGTTCGAGGCGGCCAAGGCGGCGGCACCCGCGGGAAGCCCGCTCGGTCGCATCGCGGATCTTTGGCTTGCGCGCGCGGCGCGCGGCGGTACGGCCCCGGCGGCCGGTTGAGCAGGAGAAGAACGATGTCGAAGTCGACCGTTATCCGTGCCGGCGCGCTGTCGGCATTTCTCGCCGTCGCTGGACTTGCGATGGTGGCTGTCGCGCCGGAGGCAGTCGCCCAGACGCAGGGCGGCTGGCGCAAGGAGCTGGCCGACAAGGCGCAGCAGGCGCAGGCCGCGGGGCAGAAGGGCAACTACAGCGAGGCCATCCGCCTGCTGAAGGAAGCCAAGGCGAAGGCTCCGCTGTCGCCGCAGGAAGAGCAGGGCATCAACGAGCTGCTGCTCTGGGCGGCGAGCGGCGCCAAGGACCAGAAGCTCGTCATCGCGACCGTCGACGAAAGACTCGCGACCGGACGCGTGACCGGTGCGGACCTGGGCCGCAAGCTGCGCCTGAAAGCCACGAGCCAGTACTCGCTGAAAGACTATCGTGGCGCCATCGCAACTTATGACAAGCTCGCAGCTGCCGGCGGGTTGACCGCCGATGACCTCACGGCGCAGGCAAGCGCCCAGGTCGCCGTCGGCGATTTCTCCAAGGCGACGACGACACTCGAGAAGGCGATCGCCGCCAACGACAAGGCGGGCCGCTCGGGCAAGAACACCACGCTGCTCAAGATGCTCTACTCGTCGTATGCCAAAACGAACAACGACGCCAAGCGACTGCAGACGCTGCACCGCTGGATCGCGGTCGCACCGAGCGCCGAGACGTTCAAGTACCTCGCCAACTCGTACGAGGTCGCTTCCGCCAAGGACCCGGTCGTGATGATCAACGTCTACCGGCTGGGGTTCTCGAAGGGCATTCTTTCGGGCGAGCACTACGCGAATTACGCCGAGGCTGCGCTCGACCTGTCGAGCCCCGGCGAGGCCGTCGCGGCCCTCGAGAAGGGCATGGCCGCGGGTGCGATCAAGAAGGACGACCGCAACAGCCGCCTGCTGGCGGACGCCAAGTCGCAGGTCGACCGGCTGAAAACCACGCTGACGCAGATGGAAGCCGAGGCCAAGGCGACCAAGACCGGCGAGCCGGAGGCCAAGCTCGCGACCACGTTCTTCACGCTCAAGAACTACGCCAAGGCGAGCGAAGCCGCGCAGCGCGCGGTGACCAAGGGCAACCTCAAGCGCGCCGATGACGTCAACATGGTGCTCGGCATCTCGCTCGCGAACAGCAAGAAGAGTGCCGAGGCGAAGAAGGCATTCACGGCCGCGGCCGCCGCCAACGGCAAGACGCGCGGCGTCGCCGACCTCTGGTCGAGCCTCACGGGCTGACAGGCCGGTCAGTCGTCACCTACCCAGGGCCGCGGCGCGAAATCGCCGCGGCCCTTTGCGTATACAATCCCGCTGAATGGCCCTCCCGCGCAGCATCGGCATCGTCGAGGTCGGGCCGCGCGACGGCCTGCAGAACGAGGCGGCTTCGGTATCGACGGAAGCGAAGCTCGAGTTCATCCGTCGCGCGGTCGAAGCCGGCATCCGGCGCATCGAGGTGGCGAGCTTCGTGAACCCGCGCCGCGTGCCGCAGATGGCGGACGCGGAGGCTATCTTCCGGGGACTGCCGCGGCGCGGGGACGTCACCTACGTCGGGCTCGTGCTCAACCGCACGGGATTCGAGCGCGCGGCCGCGGCGGGATGCCGCGAGATCGGGATGGTGGTATTCACGACCGACGAGTTCAACCGGCGCAACCAGGGGGTGCCGGCGGCGGATTCGATCCGGACGTGGAAGGAGATCGCCGCGTCCGCGCACGCGGCCGGAGTGCGCGCGCAGGTCACCATCTCGGCCGCTTTCGGCTGCCCGTTCGAAGGAGAGGTTCCCGTCCAGCGCGTGGTGGACATCGCGCGGCAGGTCGCCGATGCGCAGCCGTTCGAGATCGCGATCGCTGACACCATCGGTGTCGGCGTTCCGGGCCAGGTCACGGAAATTTTCGCTCGCGTCGCCGAGGCGGTGCCCGGCGTAGCCCTGCGCGGCCACTTCCATAACACCCGGAACACCGGACTCGCCAATGCGTATGCGGCGGTCGCCGCGGGTGCGCGGGTCCTGGATGCGAGCCTCGGCGGCCTCGGCGGCTGCCCGTTTGCGCCGGCGGCGACCGGCAACATCCCGACCGAGGACCTCGTTTACATGCTCCACCGAATGGGCGTCGACACCGGCATCGATTTGGGGCGCGCGATCGAGACGGCGCGTTGGGTGGAGCAGCACGTCGGCCACGCGGTGCCCGGCATGCTGTCCAAGGCGGGCGAATTCCCCGGTGCGCGGCGCGCGGCGGGCTGAAACCAGACCATCAACCAGGCAAGCAAGGAAGACGACGATGACGATCAAGGCTGGCGACAGGATTCCCGAGGGCAAGCTGAAGGTGATGGGCGCGGACGGACCCCAGAACGTCGATGCGGCGGAGCTGCTCGGCAAGGGCCGTGTCGTGCTCTTTTCGGTACCTGGCGCATTCACGCCGACCTGCAGTGCCAAGCACCTCCCGGGATTCATCGACAAGGCCGGAGACCTGCGCTCCAGGGGCGTCGACAAGATCGTCTGCCTGGCGGTGAATGACGTCTTCGTCATGGGGGCGTGGGGCAAGTCCGCCGGTGCCGGCGACGCCGTCGTGATGGCGGCGGACGGGAACGGCGAGTTCACGCGCGCGCTCGGGCTCGAGCTCGACGCGCGCGGCTTCGGCATGGGCATGCGGGGCCAGCGCTTTGCACTCGTGATCGAAAACGGGGTCGTCAGGCAGGTGCACGTCGAGGCGCCGGGCGAATTTAAGGTGTCGAGCGCCGAGAACGTCCTCGCGTCGCTCGCGTGACAGGGCTGCTACGCGCGACTAGAGCAGCTTCTCGATTTCCGGCACCAGCGTGAACAGGTCGCCGACCAGCCCGTAATCCGCGACCTCGAAGATCGGGGCCTCCGCGTCCTTGTTGATTGCGACGATGGTGCGCGCGTCCTTGATGCCCGTCAGGTGCTGGATGGCGCCGCTGATGCCGATCGCGACGTAGAGTTCCGGTGCGATGATCTTGCCCGTCTGGCCGACCTGCAGCTCGTTGGGGGCATAGCCCGCGTCCACGGCCGCGCGTGAAGCGCCGATGGCGGCGCCGAGCTTGTCGGCGAGCGACTGGATCAGCCTGAAGTTGTCGGCGCTGCCGAGCGCGCGGCCGCCCGAGATGACGCGCGCCGCGGTCTGCAAGTCGGGGCGATCGCTGCGGGCCGCCGAGACCGAGACGAAGCGCGTCGACTGCGGCAGCGGGACGTCGACGGCGACGGTCTCCACCGGCGCGGTCCCGCCCGCGGGAGACGCCTGGAAAGAGGCGACACGCACGGTGGCGACGACCGTGCGCCCGGCGGGCACCTCGACAGTCGCAATGGCGTTGGCGGCGTAGACGGGCCGGCGGAACTGCGTGGCGGACTCCACGGCCATGACGTCGGAGAGCTGCGGAGCGCCCATCAGCGCAGCCACGCGCGGCATCAGGTCCTTGCCGAAGGTGGTGGAAGGACCGAGCACGAAGGCCGCACCCTCCGCGAGCTTTGCCACCTGCGGCGCCAGCACCGCCGCTAGCGCAGGCTCGTTCGCAGCGTTCTTGACGAGCTGGACGCGGGATACGCCTTGTATCGAGGCTGCCTCCGCCGCGACCGCGGCGCCGTCGGCAGCGAAGACGGCAACGCCGATTTCAGCATCCGGGATCTCGCGCGCGCAGGCGACGCATTTGGCCACGGCGGCATTGAGCTTGCCGCCGGCGTGCTCGGCAACGATGAGGACGCGGTTCATCAGACGAGCCCCTTCTGCTTGAGCGCGGCGACGAGTTCCGCGGCATCCTTGACCATGACGCCCTTCTGCCGCTGCGGCGGCGGCTCGAACTTCAGCACCTTGACGAGCGGCGCCGCGTCGACGCCGAGCGAGGCGAGCTCGACGACATCGAGGGGCTTCTTCTTCGCCTTCATGATGTCCGGCAGCTTGATGTAGCGCGGCTCGTTGAGGCGCAGGTCCGTGGTGATCACGGCGGGCAGATCCACCTCCAGGGTCTCGAGTCCCGCGTCGACTTCGCGCGTCACGCGGGCGGCCTCGCCCTGGATCTCGATTTTCGATGCGAACGTCGCCTGCGGGCGGTCCCACAGGGCGGCCAGCATCTGGCCGGTCTGGTTGCAGTCGTCGTCGATCGCCTGCTTGCCGAGCAGGACGATCCGCGGCGCCTCGCGCTTGGCGAGCGCGAGCAGCACGCGGGCCACGGCCGGCGGCTCGAGCGGCGCATCGGACTTCACGAGGATCGCGCGATCTGCGCCCATCGCGAGCGCGTCGCGCAACTGCTGCTGCGCCTCGTTCGGACCCACGCTGACCGCCAGAACCTCGTCCGCCTCGCCGCGCTCGCGCAGGCGCAGGGCCTCCTCCAGCGCGATGGAATCGAAGGGGTTCGCGCTCATCTTGACGCCGTCGGTGACGACGCCGGTGTGATCGGGCCGCACGCGGACGCGCACGTTGTAGTCGATGACCCGCTTGATGCCGACCAGGATCCTGCGCATGCCTAGCTCCGTATGGATGCGGCGCATGGTATCGGATTCATGCATGGAAGGCTCGACTTCGTACGGCAAGTCAATGACTTACAGCATACTCTTCATTTGAAACCTCCGAGTGTCGCGATAAGCAAGCGACCCCATTCGTGCCGGGACCGCGCGGCGGGCTGCCGCCGGACGGCGTCATGCGCTACAAATGCCGCGGGATGCATACCGTCGTCTTCATCGTCCGGCGCCTGCTCGGGGCAATACCGACGCTCGCGCTCGTCGTCGCGTTGTCTTTTCTCCTGACGCGCCTCGCGCCCGGCGGACCTTTCGACGAAGAGCAGTCGCTGGCGCCCGAGATCCGCGCCAATCTCGAGGCGGCCTACGGCCTCGACCAGCCGGTCCACGTCCAGTTCGCGCGCTACGTGCGGGGCCTGCTTCATGGCGACTTCGGCCCGTCGTTCAAGTTCCGCGACTTCACGGTGAGCGAACTGATCGCCAGCGGCTTTCGCGTCAGCCTCGCGCTCGGGTCCATGGCGATGTTGCTCGCGCTCGCGCTCGGCATCCCGGCGGGCGTCTGGGCCGCGCGGTCGCGCGGCGGCGCGGCCGACCGCGTCGTCATGGCGCTGGCTGTCGCGGGCATCTCGATCCCGGTCTTCGTCGTGGCGCCGGTGCTCGCGCTGGTGTTCGGAGTCTGGCTCGGCTGGCTGCCCGTTGCCGGCTGGGTGCCCGGCCGGCCAGCCGACCTCGTGCTGCCCGTGGTCTCGCTCGCGCTCCCCGTGCTCGCCTTCATCGCGCGCTTGATGCGCGGCAGCCTGCTCGAGGTACTGCGCGCGCCCTGGATACGCGCGGCCAGGGCCCGGGGATTGCCGGAGCGTCGCGTGATCCTGCGCCACGCGCTGCCCGCAGCGCTGCTGCCGGTCGTCAGCTACGTCGGTCCCGCGGCCGCGGCCGTGCTCGCAGGTTCGCTCGTCGTCGAAACTCTGTTCGGGCTGCCGGGGATGGGACGGCACCTGGTGCAGGGCGCATTGAACCGCGACTACATGCTCGTCATGGGCATGGTCATCGTGTATGCGTCGCTGATGATCGTGCTGAATCTCGCCGCCGATCTCCTGCACGCCTCCCTCGATCCGCGCATACGACGGGAGCGGCGGCTGTGACGGGCGGGCTGTGGCGCGAGGCCCTGCAGTCGATGCGGCACGACCGGCTTGCCGTGACCTGCGCCGCGATCCTGGCGATGCTCGCGCTCGCGGCCGTCCTGGGCCCGCAGGTCCTGGAGTACCGCGTCGACGAGATCGACTGGGCGCACATGGCCGTTCCGCCGCTGGCAGCGCCCGGGCACTGGCTCGGGACCGACCGCCTCGGGCGCGACCTCCTCGTGCGCACCCTGCATGGCCTGCGCGTCTCGCTCGCGATCGCGCTCGCGGCGACGCTCGTGGCACTCGTCATCGGCGTCGCCTGGGGCGCCTTCGCCGGATACAGGCGCGGGCGGACGGACGCGCTGATGATGCGATTCGTCGACGTCCTGTACTCGCTGCCCCAGGTCTTCTTCGTGATCATGCTCACGGTCGTATTCGGCCGTGGCCCGCTGACCATCCTGGTCGCGATCGGCGCCTTCGGCTGGCTCACGATGGCGCGCATCGTGCGCGGCCAGGCGCTTGCCCTGCGCGAGCGCGATTTCATCGAGGCCGCCGTCGTCGGCGGAGCTTCGACGGGACGCATCGTGGCGCGCCACATCGTGCCGAATCTCATGGGTCCGGTAATCGTCTATGCGACGTTGACGCTGCCGCAGGTGATCCTCGTGGAAAGCTTCCTGAGCTTCCTCGGCATCGGGATCCAGGAGCCGCTGGCGAGCCTCGGCAACCTCATCGCGGATGGCGCCGCGGACATGGAAACCGCGCCGTGGATCCTAGCGGTCCCCGCGGCGTGCCTGATGCTCCTGGTCTTCTGTTTCAATTTCCTGGGCGACAGCCTGCGCGACGCGCTGGATCCGAGGGACCGGTGACGGCACTCCTGGAAGTGGGCGGGCTCGTCGTGGACTTCGCGGGACCGCGTGCGCACCGCGCTGTCGATGGCGTCGATCTCACGCTCGCGGCGCGTGAACGCCTCGCGATAGTCGGCGAGTCGGGCTCCGGCAAGAGCCAGCTGCTGCTCGCCTGCGTGGGGCTCCTGGCCGCGAACGGCCGGGCGACCGGATCGGCCCGTTTCGAGGGCCGCGAGCTGCTCGGGCCTGCCGGTGCGGCCGCGACCGTGCGCGGCAGCGGCATCGGCTTCGTGTTCCAGGATGCCGGCGGCAGCCTCACGCCGCATCGCAGGATCGGCGAGCAGCTGACAGAGGTCGCGCTCACTCGCCCCGCGATGTCGGCCGAGGATGCGCGCGCGGAATCGCACACGATGCTCGATCGCGTCCGGCTGCCCGATTCCGCGGCGCTCTTCGCGAAGTATCCGCACGAGTTGTCGGGCGGCATGCGCCAGCGGGTCGCCCTCGCGCTCGCGCTGGTCGCCCGCCCGCGCATCCTGTTCGCGGACGAGCCGACGACGGCGCTCGATGTCACCGTGCAGGCCGAAGTCATGACGCTGATCTCGGATCTCTGCGACGACCTCGGGATGGCGCTCGTGCTCGTCACGCACGACCTCGGCGTCGTCGCAGCACTCGCCGACCGTGTCGCCGTCATGTATGCGGGCCGAGTGGTCGAGGAGGGCGCCGCTGCCAGCCTGCTGTCGCGGCCGTTGCACCCGTACACCGCGGGACTCCTGGCCGCCGTGCCGGCGCTGCCGGATACGGGCGCCGGAGAGTTCGCAACCATCGCCGGTCAGCCCCCCGAGCCGGGTACGCGCTTTCCGGGCTGCCGCTTCGAACCGCGGTGCACGCGGGCCGGTGCGCCCTGCCGCAGCGTCGATCCGCCGCTCGACGCGCTGGGAGGGGGCCGCGCGGCCTGTCATTTTCCGCTGCACCGCGTGGCGGGCCCGTGAGCACCGGCCTCCAGCTCCGGGATGTCGCGGTCACCTATCGGGGCGGCGGCGGAGCCGCGCCGGTCGACGCCGTGCAGGGCGTGAGCTTCTCGCTCGCCGAGGGCGAGATCCTCGGCCTCGTCGGCGAGTCGGGCTGCGGTAAGTCGACGATCGGCCGCGCCATCCTCGGGCTCGTGCCGCTGTCGCGAGGCACGGTCGAGTGGCAGGGGCGTCGCATCGACGCCCTGCCGCGGAAGCGCTTCCGCGCGCTGCGCAAGGAGCTGCAACTCGTGTTCCAGGACCCGAACGCCTGCCTCGACCCCCGCATGACGATCGCCGAGAGCGTCGCGGAGCCGTTGCGCGCGCTCATGCCTGGGTTCGACATGAACGCTCGCGCCGCGCGTGCGAGGGAGCGGCTCACCGAAGTCGGCCTCACGGAGGCACTCGCGGAACGCTATCCGCACCAGCTGAGCGGCGGCCAGCTCCAGCGCGCGGTGATCGCGCGTGCGCTCGTGGTCGACCCGCGCCTCGTCGTCTGCGACGAGCCAGTCAGCGCGCTCGATGTCTCGATCCAGGGGCAGATCGTCAACCTGATCGGCCGAATCCGGCGTGAGCGGGGCCTCGCCTGCCTCTTCATCAGTCACAACCTCGCGATCGTGGCGCGGCTCGCGGAGCGCGTCCTCGTCATGTATCGCGGCCGCATCGTCGAGTCGGCGGCGCGCGGCAGGCTCATTGCGGCGCCCCTGCATCCTTACACGCGGCTTCTGGTGGATTCGGTGCCCGAGGCGGATCCGGTTCGTGCGCGGCGCATGCTGGAGCGCCGCCGGCGATCGTCGGCCCGGAGACGCGATCTGGCGTCCCCAGGCTGCCCTTTCGTCGCACGCTGCCCGTACGCCGTCGATCGCTGCCGGACGCTGCTGCCGCCGCTGCGCGATTTTTCCCACGGGCGACTCGTTGCCTGCCATCGCGCCGACGAATGGCGTGACGGCCTTCCGGCCGAGACGTGACGCAAGGGCTCACGCGTTGAGCCTTCCGCGACGCTAGGCTGCCGATGTCATGAGCGGCCTCACGCACGGCAACGCCCCCTGTATCGCCCACCTCGACGCGGGAGGCCTCGTGCTGACCGCTGACCTGCGCCAGGCGCGCATCCTGCGGCGATTGCACGACCAGGCGCAGATCGCCGCGGGACGCGATGCGTGGCCGACCGCACAGGTCCTGCCGCTCGAGGCCTGGCTCGCTGCGCAGTGGCGCGATGCGGGCACGACGCGCGATGAGCTGCCCGTTGCGCTGCCAGCCGTAGCGACACGTTGGCTCTGGCGGCGCCTGGTGGCCGCGGACGCGCCGGGACTCGTGGATCCTGCGGAGACGGGTGCCCGTGCGCGTGTCAGCTGGCTCGAACTGCGCGCGCATGGCGGCAGCGTCGGCGATCTCGCGCGCTGGCCGCTGACGCGCGACCAGCAGGCCTTCGTCGCCTGGGCGCACGCGGCCGAGCGCGCGCTGGACGATCGGCGCGCCTGCGACGCGGGCGACCTCGTGCGCCGCGTTTTGGAGAGCGAAGCGCTGCCGCCGCCGGGGCCGCCGGTCCTGCTCGTCGGCTTCAGCCGGCCGACCCCGGCGCAAGCGGAACTCTTCGAGGCCCTGCATCGCCGGGGATGGTCGATCGACCGCTTCGGGGTGCAGGCACAGGCCGGCCCCGCATTCAGGCATGCCGCCGCCGATCCCGAATCGGAGCGCGCAGCGCTCGTCGGCTGGCTGCGCTTGCGCCTGTCGGAAGCGCCAGGCGGCGTGCACGGCGTCATCGTGCCGAGCCTTGCCGCCGAGCGCGGCGCGCTCGAGCGGCTGCTCGAAGCCGGACTGCAGCCGGAACTCGAGGTCGCAGGCGCGTCACGGCAGCGCGTGTTCGACCTTGCGGGCGGTTCGCCGCTCTCGGCGCAACCGGTGATCGAAATCGCCCTGGATGCGATCCGATTCGCCCTGGGCCGCGGCGACGGCGCCACCGCGTCGCGGCTCCTGCGTTCCGCACAGCTGGCCGGCTCCGCGGCGGAGCAAGAGGCGCGTCTGCGACTCGATGCCCGGTGGCGGCGCGAGGGACGGCCTGCGCCGCAGGCACCCGCCGAACTTTCGCGGGAGGCGCGTCTTGAAGGGGCCCCGGCATTCGCGACGGCCCTTGCGACGGCGGCGGGTCGCATGGCGGGTCCTGCGCGCCGCACTGCGGGCGCCTGGGCGGAGGCTTTCGGCAGTTGCCTCGCGGCCTGGGGCTGGCCCGGGGGCACCAGCCCGGGTTCCGCGGACTGGCAGGCGTCGATGCGGCTCACCGAACTACTGCGCGAGCTCGGCGCGATCTCCGCCTTCGCCACCGAGCTGACGTCCGGCGGGGCGCTGGCGGAGCTCGAGGAGCTCGCCGCGGCGCCTTTCCAGCCCGAGGGCGGCGAGCCGGCT
This sequence comes from Steroidobacteraceae bacterium, assembly GCA_035281265.1. Taxonomy (GTDB): domain Bacteria; phylum Pseudomonadota; class Gammaproteobacteria; order Steroidobacterales; family Steroidobacteraceae; genus SCUD01. Next base: position 4,190 of record DATEEF010000037.1, on the reverse strand, counting down.
GTCTTCGTGATGGATGGCTGGGAAGAGCCGGGGCTCGCCTTCGACAGCCTCTGGGTCGCGGGCCTCACCGCCACGGCCTGGCCGCGTCCCGTGCGCATCGACCCCTTCCTGCCGATCGAAGCCCAGCGCCGGCTCCGCATGCCGCGCGCAACCGCGGATGCCTGCGTCGCGGAGAGCGAGGCGATCACGGCGTCCTGGCGCTCGCAGGCGGGAACGCTCACCCTCTCCTGGCCGCAGCGCGAGGACGATACCGACGCCGACGCGTCGGCACTCGTGTCGCAGGCACTGCCGGGGCTGCCTGTGCCGGCTGCCTTCCGGTCGCGCGCGGCGCTGCAATGCGGCGCGGCGGACCTCGAGGTACTGGCGGACGATGTTGCACCGATCCTGCTTGCAGGCCGCGCTGCGGGTGGTGCGCGGGTGCTCGAGCTGCAGGCCCGCTGCCCGTTCCGCGCATTCGGCGAGCTGCGCCTGCACGCGCGCCCGTTCGAGGAGCCGCTGTCCGGTTTCGATCGCCGCCTGCGCGGCCAGATCCTGCACCGCGCCCTCGAGCGCTTCTGGACGGGACTCCGCACGCAGGCTGCGCTGCTTGCGCTCGCGCCGGCAGCCTGCCGCGAGCGGACCGAAGCGGCCATCGACCAGGCGCTGGCGGAACTCGCGCCGGCCCTGGCCGGCCCGCGGGCGCGCGCACTGGAGCGCGACTGGCAGCTCGCGACGATGGAGGGCCTGATCGGGCTCGACCGCCGCAGGCCAGCCTTCACCGTCGTCGAAACCGAGCGCGAGATGACCGGCCACATCGGCGGGCTCGAGCTGCGGTTACGCGTGGATCGGGTCGACGAAGCGGATGGCGCGCGAGTCGTGATCGACTACAAGACCGGGCGGGCGCACGGCACGTCCTGGCGCGGCGCGCGCATGGATGCGCCGCAGCTGCCGCTCTACGCCGTGTTGCATGCGCGGCGTCCCGACGCGATCGCCCTCGCGGAGGCCGGGTTTGGCGGCGCGAGGTTCGTGGGCGTGGGCGAGGAAACAGTGGCGATCGACGGAGTCCTGCCGGCCGAGAAATATCCGCTGACCGAGGACCGGAAGAAGGGATTTGGCTGGGGTTCTATCACGGAGCACTGGTGGGCCTGGCTCGAGTCGCTCGCGAAGGACCACGCCGCCGGTCGCGCGGAAGTCGACCCGAAGCTGGCCGGTCAGACCTGCAGGCACTGCCACCTGGGGGCGCTGTGCCGTGTCGACCCGGCCGGCGCGCGTGACGACGGCGACGAAGAGGCGGATGGTGACATCTGACGCCCGACGCGACGATGACGCGCGGCGCGAAGCCGTCGATCCCGGGCGCTCCTTCATCGTCCAGGCGCCGGCGGGCTCGGGCAAGACGAGCCTGCTGACGTTGCGGTACCTGCGCCTCCTCGCAGCCGTCTCATGCCCGGAGGAGATCGTCGCGATCACCTTCACGCGCAAGGCGGCGTCAGAGATGCGCCACCGCATCGTGCGTGCGCTTTCGCTGGCGACCCGTCCCCTCGATGAGAGCGCCGAGCCACACGTACGCGAGCTCCATGCGCTTGCGCGGGCGGCACTCGAGCAGAGTCGAGCCCGCGGCTGGGACCTCGAACGCAATCCGTCCCGGCTTCACGTGCAGACCATTGACGGGTTGAATCACTGGCTGGCGCAGAGGCTTCCCCTCGCATCGCGCATCGCCCTCTCGGCAACCCTCGTGGACGATGCCCGTCCTCTGTACCGCGAAGCTGGCCGGCGACTCGTGGCGGCGATGGAATCGGGCGACGAGCGTGCGCCACCGCTCGAGCGGCTTGCGCGCACGCTCGACCACGACCCTGCGGCGCTCGCCACGCTGGTCGCCGACATGCTGGGCACGCGCGAGGTCTGGCTGCCGAAGATCTTCGGCGGCGGCGACCGTTCGCGGCTCCGCGCGGAGAGCGACGAGCTGCTGGAAGCCGCACTGGAGGCCGAGCTCGAGCGCATGCGGACCGCCTTGGCGGCCGCAGCGGCGCCGGGCCTCTTTGCCGTGGTGCGCGAAGCGGCGGCGGCGGGTGGCGCTGCGAGCCCGCTGGCTCCGCTCGCGGACGCCCGCGACTGGCCGCCGGCAGCCGCCGGCGCGGTCACGCAGTGGCGAGCCTGGTCGGAGCTCCTGCTCACGCTCAAGAAGGACGGGACCTTGCGCAAGAAGGTGGAAGCCGGACAAGGCTTCCTGCCTGCCAGCGCCGGAGCCGGATGGCGGGACCTCAAGCAGCGCATGCAACATGAACTGGAGTCGCTCTCCGGCTTCGACGGAGCCGGGGCCGCGCTGGTGCGGGTTCGCCGGCTGCCGCCGGCACGGCTGACCGACGCGCAGTGGGAGCGGCTCGAGGCCCTGCTGGCCGTGCTGCCGCACGCGGTGGCTGAGCTCGTCGCGCTCTTCGCCGAGCGCAAGAGCCTCGATCACTCGGCCGTCGCTGCCGCCGCGCGCGATGCGCTGCGGGACGACGCGGCGCCGACGGAACTTGCGCTCGCGCTCGACTACCGCATCCGGCACGTGCTCGTCGACGAGTACCAGGACACCTCTCCCGCGCAGGAACGCCTGCTGGCCCTGTTGCTGGCCGGCTGGCAGCGCAGCGACGGACGCACGCTGTTCTGCGTCGGGGACCCGATGCAGTCGATCTACGCGTTCCGCGAGGCCGACGTGACACTCTTCCTGCAGGCCGCCCGCGAGGGCATCGGCGGAGTGCCGCTCGCGGCGCTGCGGCTCGGGCGGAACTTCCGCTCCAGCCGGGCGATCGTCGACTGGGTCAACGCGACGTTTGCCGCGCTGCTGCCATCCGAGGACGACTTCGAGCGCGGTGCCGTGCGTTACACGGCGGCGGAGCCCGTGCACGATGCCGCGGCGGGCGACGGCGTGCAGGTGCATGCGCTCCTCGACGCGGACGAGCGCGAGATGGGGGAGGCCGTCGCTCGAATTGCCGCCGGGGCACTCGCTGCGGCGCCCGAAAGCAAGCGCCCGAGCATCGCCGTGCTGGTGCGTGGCCGCACGTCCCTGCCACCGGTGATCGCGGCGCTGCGGCGGGGCGGGATCGACTACCGCGGCATCGAGCTGGAATCGCTCGCCGATCGAGCGGCCATTCGCGACCTCGTCGCTCTCGCCAAGGCGATGCTGCATGCCGGAGACCGCACGGCCTGGCTCGCCATTTTGCGGGCGCCGTGGTGCGGTCTTTCCCTTGCCGACCTCCACGCGCTCGCCGGCGACGACAGCGAGGCCACCGTCGGCGCGCTGATGGACGACCCGGAGCGCGCAAGGCGGCTGTCGACCGACGGGGCGGCGCGCATGACGCGGCTGCGGGACGGGCTGCGAACGGCCATCGCCGCGCGCGATCGCCGGTCGCTGGGCGGTTGGGTGAAGTCCGCCTGGCTCATGCTGTCCGGACCTGCGACGCTCGAGGACAGCTCGGACCTCGCGAATGCCGAGCTGTGCTTTGCGGCCCTCGACCGGCTCGAGGCGGAAGCGGGAGCCTGGCCGGAAGCCACCGACATCGACGATGTCGTCGCGAACATCAAGGCGTCCCCGGTGGGACGCGATGACGCCCCCGTGCAGATCATGACCATCCACAAGGCCAAGGGGCTCGAATTCGACATCGTGATCGTGCCAGACATGCAGCGCCAGCCGCCTGCCGAGCGGCGCCGCCTGCTCTACTGGACGACGATCGCGACGGGTCCCGGCCGGCGCGGCGTCGTGCTTGGCAGCCGGAACGATCCGGACGTCGACGGCGATACCGCCGATGCGCTCGAGACCTGGATGCGGGCGCTCGAGGCGGAGCGCGCGGGCCTCGAGCTCGGCCGCGTCGCCTACGTAGCCGTGACGCGCGCGCGCCGGGCCCTGCACCTCGTCGGCAGCGCGACCACGAAGGAAACCGACGCCGGGGACGTGCTGCAGAAGCCCCGGACCGGCAGCCTGCTGCGGTTTTTCTGGCCGGTGCTCTCGGGCGAGTTCGAGCGCGCGCTCGCCGGGCGCGGCACGGCCCGTCCGGAGCGGGCATCCACCGGTCGACGCAGGCTCACGGCGCCGCCGCTGCGGCGGCTGCCGGCCGCCTGGTCGCCGCCCGCGCCCGCGCAGCTGCCGCGGGCTGCTTCGCTGCGCATTTTGGGCGAATCGGCCGGCTCGGTGCGTCCGGACTTCGACTGGGCCGGAACCGTCGCCAAGGCGG